>NZ_OZ246980.1:3485000-3785000 GCF_965232525.1 Bauldia sp.
CTGCGATCACCATCGATTGGTGCGATCGCGGCACTGGCCGGGCTGCTTCTGGTGATCTTCTTCGTTTGGATCGCCGCCGCGGATGCGATTTACGTTGCCGCGTTCGGACATGCACCAGCCGCTTCGATGTCCGGCTTTCTGAGCCAGGTATTCCAGACATCGGAAGGTGTGATGTTGATCATCCTCGGCAACGGCATCGGCTTCCTGTTCGCCCTGTTGGTGCTCGTACTTACGGTGGTTTCCTTTCCGCTGCTGCTCGATCGGCAGGTCAGCCCGGCCGTGGCGATCCTGACGTCGGTCCGAGCCGTCGTTGCCAACCCAGGACCAATGGCGCTTTGGGGGCTGATCGTCGCCGGTCTACTGGTGCTTGGTTCCATTCCGTTGTTCCTCGGACTGGCGATCGTCGTCCCCGTTCTTGGTCATGCTACCTGGCATCTCTACCGCAGGGTCGTCGAACCCGTAGCCCACTGAAGGGAACGCGATACACCGAGAGGCCCGGCGCAGTGCGTCCGGCCGTTTGCATTTACCCAACCCGGTCCGGCATGCTTCGACCGGGCCGCGTATGCGGTCGACATGACGAGGCACAACAAACCGGATGAGCAGGTCACGGCGTTGGGGACCCCTGCGCTGGGCTGCAGGCCTAGCGTTCGTGCTCGCGCTCGCCGCAAGCTGGCATTTCGGGACACGAACGGTCGATTCCTATGAGCTGCTGAGATCGGCAACGGCGCTGGGCCTTCCCGCCGTCGCCAACATCCGGCCCTGGATGACGCTCGGCTATGTTTCGGCGACCTACGATGCCGCGCTACCGCAACTGACCGAGAAACTCGGGCTTCCGGCCGATACGCCGGAGGACACCCCGCTCGGTGCCATCGCCCGAAGCAAGCGGATGGGGCCGATCATCTATGTCGAGGACGTCCAGGCTGCCGTGGCCGCGATCGTGCCCGGGGAAGCGAAGTCGGTCGGCACATCATCGGACATCGAGACCGAAACATCCGACGACTACCTTTCCGTGTTGCTGGCCTACCGCTACCCGGCCTTCGCCCTTTTGCTTCTGGTCGGGGCGATAGGACTGCCGGTGCCCACCGGCTTCTCGACGTTGCTGGCTGGCTCACTCGTCGCGATCGGCGACATGACATGGCCGATCGCGACGAGTATCGCGGTCGGCGCATCGGTAGCCGGTGACATTATCGGCTACGCGATTGGTCGGCTTGCTGACGAGAGCTTCCTCGATCGATACGGGCGATGGGTCGGCTATTCGGGCAAACGAAAGGATCGCATCCAGGAGCTGTTCGCGCGGTGGGGCGGACTGACGATCTTCCTGACGCGAACGCTCGTGTCGCACCTGAGTTCACTCGCCAGCCTGCTGGCCGGCATCAGCCGCTATCGCTTCCCTGCGTTCATTGCCTTTGCGTCTCTCGGTCGCCTGGTGTGGACCGCCGCCTATCTCGGTCTCGGCTACGTGATTGGCAACAACATCGAGGTAGCTGGATTGTTTCTGGAACACGTCACCGGTCTTGTCCTGTCTCTGGGCGTGGTGCTGATCGTCGGCACGTACCTTTTCGCGCCGCGAGTCGACCGCAAGACGGCCCGCGCCTAATCATGCCGCAGCAGAGCGCAGGTATCCTCATGTTCCGTTGTCGTCCGGCCGGTCCGGAAGTCTTCCTGGTGCACCTCGGCGGGCCATTCTGGGCAAAGAAAGACACCGGCGCGTGGTCGATCCCCAAGGGGTTGGTCGATCCGAACGAGGAGCCATTGGAAGCAGCCCGCCGCGAGTTCACCGAAGAGACGGGAACAATGCTCTCGGGTCCATTCCTGCCTCTCGGTTCGTTCCGTCAAAGCAGCGCCAAGATGGTCGTCGCTTGGGCCGTGGAAGGCGATCTCGACCCCGAGGCGCTGATAAGCAACACGTTTGAGATGGAGTGGCCACCGAGGTCGGGCGAGACCCGTTCGTTTCCGGAAGTGGACCGTGGAGGCTGGTTCGACTCAGCGACCGCGGAAGAGAAGATGATCAAGGGCCAGCGGCCCATCCTCGCCGCGCTCCACGCCGCCCTGGCAAACCGGAACGGTTAGCCGCGATTGGCCAGCCCGGTCACGATCAGGTTCCACTCCTCCTCATGCGACGCGTCGGAGACCGGTTTTCCGGCCCGGCGATACCAGTAGGTCGCATTAGGGAGGTCGCCTTCTACCCGGTGGAGATAGGCATGCACCCACGCCGCGAGCTCGCCCTCGTCAGCTTGAACGATCTTGTGAGCGCGATCCCAATCGCCTTTCTTCGCATGCCAAAGCGCCAGAAGCGGTCCGTCGACGTCAGGCGGCTGATCGCCTTCGAGCGATTTGTGAAACGCGGCCTGATCCATGGCTCGTATCCCTTATATTCTCAGCAGCAGATAAGCAGCGATCTGGCTCCATTCCCGATCGATCGGGTCCTTCGCCAGCGGCTGATCGGCTTTGATGTACCATGAGGCCGCGTCATCATGGGCGCCCAAACGGCGATGGAGATGGCCGCGAACCCAGGCGGCGTCCTTGCCGGTTTCCCCCTCGATCGCGGCGAATGCATGCTCCATGTTTCCCTTTGCGGCATGCCACAGAGCCGAGAGCAGTTTGCTTGTGCCGGCGGGCGGAGCGTCCCCGCTTGCGACCGATTGCTGGAACGCGGCCACGTCAGCAGCATTGTCCGCCATGATTATGTCTCCCTCCTCGCCCGCGATGTATCCGCGAAGCTACACTGTTCGGCCCTTACCACCAACGCTCGGGCGTAAACCGGCCGGCCGCTTCCTCGATGACCTGACCCACCCGAAACAGCATCGCTTCGTCGAAGGGCCGTCCTATGACTTGGAGCCCCAGCGGCAGCCCATCGTCATCGAGGCCGGCGGGGACTGCGATACCGGGCAGGCCTGCCATGTTCACAGTGACCGTAAAGATGTCGTTGAGGTACATCTCGATCGGCGACGATAAAGTCTTCGAGGCTACGCCGAACGCGGCGGTGGGCGTGGCCGGCGTCAGAATCGCGTCGACTCCGTCGTCGAAAGCCGTTTCGAAATCCCGCTTTATAAGCGCTCGTACCTTCTGCGCTCTCAGGTAATAGGCGTCATAATATCCGGCCGAGAGGACATAGGTGCCGATCAGCACTCGGCGCTTGACCTCCGTGCCGAACCCTTCCGCACGGGTCTTCTCGTACATCGATATGATGTCATCGCCGGGAACCCGCAGGCCGTAGCGCACGCCGTCGTAGCGCGCGAGGTTGGATGAGGCTTCCGCGGGAGCAACGATGTAATACGCCGGCAGTGCGTACTTGGTATGCGGTAGGGAGATATCGACGATTTCGGCGCCGGCGTCCCGGAGCCAGGATTTGCCCTGCTCCCAGATCGTTTCGATCACATGTGGCATTCCGTCCATGCGGTACTCGCTCGGGATGCCGATCCGCAGACCGCGGACGCTCTCGCCCACAGCGGCTTCGTAGTCGCCCAGCGGCACGTCGGCGCTGGTTGTGTCCTTTTCGTCGACGCTTGCCATCGACCTCATGAGGATCGCGCTGTCGCGGACCGTTCGGGCGAGCGGTCCGGCCTGATCGAGCGACGAGGCAAAGGCAATGATCCCCCAACGGGAACATCGCCCGTAGGTCGGCTTGACACCAACGATTCCGGTGAACGCCGCGGGCTGCCGGATCGAGCCGCCGGTGTCTGTCCCAGTCGCGCCAGCGCACAACTCGGCGGCAACGGCGGTGGCCGATCCACCCGACGAGCCACCAGGAACCAGCGGTGCATTGGAACCGCCCGATCGCCACGGGTTCACCACCGGACCGTAGCAGGATGTCTCGTTGGACGAACCCATTGCGAATTCGTCCATGTTGAGCTTGCCGAGCATGACGGCGCCGTCGGCCCACAGGTTGGATGTGACCGTCGACTCATAGGTTGGGCGGAACCCATCAAGGATGTGGCTCGCGGCCTGGGCATGAACGCCCTCGGTGCAGAAAAGATCCTTGATGCCGAGCGGCACGCCCTCCAGCGGCCGCGCCTCGCCGCTTGCGATCCGTGCGTCGGAGTCGGCGGCCATCGTCAACGCCATGTCCGGCGTCTCGGCGACATAGGCATTGAGGGCCCGGCCGGCCTCCATCGCCGCGAGGTAATCCCCGGTGACCTCGGTCGCGGAAAACGCGCCGGACGCGTAGCCGTCCCGTAGTTCGGCGATTGTCTTTCGGGTGAGTTCGCTCATGCGGCCCTACTCGACCACCTTGGGCACGATGAAGAACGTCTCCTCGCGCGCCGGCGCGTTGGCCAGAACCCGATCCGCCTCATCGCCTGCCGTGACAGTGTCGGCACGCTTCTTCATGTCCATGGCGACCACCGACGTCATTGGCTCCGCGCCGGAAACGTCGACCTCGTTCAACTGCTCGACGAAACCGAGAATGGCGTTCAGATCGCCGGTGAGCGCCTCGGCCTCGTCATTGCCAACCGCAATGCGGGCCAGGCGCGCAACACGCAGCACGGTATCTCTGTCAACCGACATGGGGAGTTCTTCCTGCAGGGTTGTCGCGGCTATAGCAGAGGCCAATTCCCGCCGGCAAGGCCGTCTCGCGGCTAACGTCGTCAATTGATTGCGGGTATGATTTGGCTCGATCGCTCGGGAACCACGATCAGGTCACCATCCGAATGTCGCGTGTGACAGAGAAGCCGCTGGACGAACCGCCACCCACCCTCTGTCGGGACTGCATGAGCAGAGCTGCCTCGCCGGGCGCGCGGTGCCGGACGTGCGGCAGTCCGCGCATCGTCCAGCATCAGGAGCTGCACGATCTGGCGATCGCCCATCTCGATTGCGATGCTTTCTACGCGGCCATCGAGAAGCGGGACGACCCGAGCCTTGCCGACAAACCGGTGATCATCGGCGGCGGCAAGCGCGGTGTCGTATCGACCGCCTGCTACGTGGCGCGCATTCGCGGAGTGCGCTCGGCGATGCCGATGTTCAAGGCGCTAAAACTCTGCCCCGACGCCGTTGTCATTCCGCCCGCGATGGGAAAGTACATCGCTGCTGGAACAGAGGTCCGCACCTTGATGCGCGAACTCACGCCGGCGGTCGAGCCGATATCCATCGACGAGGCGTTCCTCGATCTCGGTGGAACCGAACGGCTGCATCGCGCGACATCGGCACAATCGCTTGCCCGTCTGGCACGCCGTATTGAGGATGAGATCGGAATTACGGTCTCGATCGGACTCTCGTTCAACAAGTTCCTCGCCAAGGTCGCATCCGATCTCGACAAGCCGCGTGGCTTCTCGGTGATCGGGAAGGCCGAGGCGATCGACTTCCTCAAACCGAAACCGGTGAGCCTGATCTGGGGTGTCGGAAAGAAGATGCAGGAGCGCCTCGCCAGGGATGGGATCGAAACGATCGGGGCCTTGCAGCGTATGGATGAAGCAGACCTTGCGCGGCGCTATGGATCCATCGGCCTCCGGCTCGCCCGCCTTGCGCGAGCCGACGACAGCCGGAACGTCGACCCGCGCAGCGGGGCAAAGAGCGTCAGCGCCGAGACGACCCTCGAGAACGACATTGCCGATCCACACGCGCTTCGCGCCATCCTGCGTACCCTGTCCGAGCGCGTATCGCGACGGCTGCGCAGGGCCGATCTAGCTGGCGCGACCGTAACGCTCAAGCTCAAATCCGCCGACTTCAAGCTCCGCACGCGGAGCCGCCAGATCGGCGACCCGACCCAGCTCGCCGATCGCATCTTCAGCGCCGGCAGTCACATGCTCGACAAGGAAGCCGACGGCACGCTGTTCCGCCTCGTCGGTATCGGCGTGTCAGATTTCGCCGACCCCGATCTCGCCGACCCCGACGATCTTGTCGACGAGGCAGCGACGAAACGCGCGGCCGCGGAAGCAGCGATGAACCGTATCCGTGATCGCTTCGGCAATCCGGCAGTGGAGACCGGTCTCGTATTCGGCGAGAAGAAGCCTCGCGGTTACGATGGCTGACCGCAGCAAGCATAGCGCACGACTGGGTTTGCCTTGACCCCGTCAAGCAATTCATAGGATGATAGTCGTTGGGAGGAGACGGCATGGTCAACCGGTCACAAACGCCTAAACGGTGCGGTTCGCCTGTCGTCCACGTCAATCGAGAGACCGCTGGTCGATGACGACGACGCAGACCGAGACGGATGCGTCGACGACCGATTTCAAGTCGATCGTTCGGCTCGAGAACGTCCAGAAATTCTTCGGACCGATTCAGGCGCTTCGCGATATCGACGTCGATATCGCCCGCAATGAGATCGTTGGCCTGATCGGCGACAACGGCGCCGGCAAGTCTACGCTCATCAAGGTTATGACGGGCGTGCTGGCGCCGACAGCGGGACGCATTTTCGTCCGCGACCGCGAGATCAACCTCGCCGACTATTCTGTTCGGATGGCACACGATCTGTCTATCGAAACTGTCTACCAGGACCGTTCGCTGGCCGACAAACAACCACTGTGGCGGAATTTCTTTGTCGGACGGCAGATCACCAACCGGCTCGGCTTCATCAACGTAAAGCGCGAGAAAGAGATCGCCGACCAGATTCTCAAGGAGGCGATTGGGTTCCGTGGCGTCGGCATCACCGTGGACTCGACGGTGGCAAATCTGTCGGGTGGCGAACGCCAGGGCATCGCGATCGGCCGCGCGATGCACTACAACGCCGATCTCATTATTCTCGACGAGCCGACCGTCGCGCTGGCCGTTGCCGAAGTCCGTAAGGTCCTCGATTTCGTCAGACGAATAAAGGAAAGCGGCCGGGCCTGCATCTACATCGAGCACAACCTCGCCCACGTTCACGAAGTGGCAGACAGGCTGATCGTTCTCGACCGCGGCAGGATCGTCGCTGAGATACTGCCGAAGAACATGTCAGTGATGGAACTGACCGAGTACCTCATCGACATTCAGCGCGAGGCCTAGAGGGCGGCAATGGCGAAACCCGGCGCCCCGTCTCTGGTCGATCGGTTCGAGGGCCTCCCGATCATCATCGTGTTCTTCGCTTTGTTGGCGCTGTTCATGTACACCGCGCCACAGGTTTTCCTTCAGCCGTTCATCTACACGACGTTCCTCTCGACGCTACCGCCCCTCCTGCTCCTCGCCCTCGGGCTGACATTCGTGATTGGCGCGGGCGAGATCGACCTGTCGTTTCCCGCGATCATCTCGTTTTCGGGATTCACCTTCGCGATCCTGTTCAAGGAATACGACCTCGGCTGGCTCGCTGTGATCGTGGCGCTCGCCGCCGGGATCATGGTCGGTTTCCTCAATGGCATCATCATCGCCAAGATCGGCATCCCGTCGTTCATCGCGACACTCGGTACTCAGTTCTTCTGGTTCGGCATGGCGACGGTACTGTCGGGCGGAAAGTCATACGCCCTGCGCGGCGCTGACGAGACCTCTGTTTGGCAGTGGATCGTCGGCCGTCCGTTTGCTGGATCGGAGACAATATGGGTCGGTCAACTGCCGCTCCAGGCGCTATGGACCGCCGTTATCGTTCTGGTGCTGTGGGCGGTGCTGAAGCGGCACCGGTTTGGCGAGCACGTGCTCTTCATCGGCGACTCGAACGCTGTGTCGCGGGTGGTCGGCATCGATGTCGATCGGGAGAAGATCAAGGTCTTCACCCTTATGGGCGGGCTGGCGGCCGTCGCCGCCATCATGCTGACGCTGGAGAACAAGAACTTCTTCGGGAACCAGGGGCAAGGTTACCTTCTCACCGCGATCGCATCCGTCCTGATCGGTGGAACATCGATCTTCGGCGGTCGGGCCACCGTGATCGGTACCTTTTTCGGCGCGTGCATCATCTTGATGATCGAGCCCGCGCTGGTTGCGACCGGTCTGACCGGCGCCTGGGTGCGCACGGTCCAGGGGCTCGTCTTCCTGACCGCGATTGTCTTCTATCTCTATGTCGACGAACCGCAGCGCCGCGCGGCCTTCTTTGCGCGCATGGGGTGGTCGAGAGGGTTCGGCCGGACCGCCGAAGAAAAAAGTGGCGGTCGGGCTCGACCGAGCGCGGGCGCGACCCGCCAGTAACCACCATGAAAGGGAGAGAGAGCATCATGACACTGAACAAGAAGCTACTCGCGGGCGTCGCTGCCGTGGCCATGATCACCAGCGCCGGAACGGCGTATGCCGACAAGATCGGCGACGGACTGGTCATGTACATGCAAATGGGCGGGAACCCGGGTGACGGCGCCACGCTCGCGCGCCAGACCGGCGCAGCTCAGGCCGCGGATGCCTTCGGCATCGACCTGAAGGAGCAGTTCTCCGCCTGGGCGCCCGAGACGATGATCAACCAGTTCAAGGAAGCCGTCGCGGCAAAGCCCGACTGCATCCAGATCATGGGGCACCCCGGTAGCACGGCGTTCTATGACCTCGTCGAAGATGCCGTGAACCAGGATATCGTGGTCACTATCGGCAACTCGCCAATGACCGAACTGCAGACTGACTTCGGCACGACAGGGACTGGCTATGCCGGCGTGAACCTCTATGAGGGCGGAAAACTCACTGCCGAGCACATGATCGCTCAAGGTCTTCAGGCCGGCGATAAGGCGATGGTCTACGGTGTCTTCAGCCAGGCCGAGCGCGGCCAATCAGAAAAGGGCTTGGCCGATACCCTCGAAGGGGCCGGCCTGAACGTCGACCGGCTGGAGATCACCCAGGAAGCCAACTCCGACTCATCGCTCGCCGTGCCGATCCTGACCGCCTACATCCAGGCGAACCCGGATCTGAAAGCGATCGGCACCCAGCACGGTGGGATCACCAGCGTACTCGCCGATGTGCTCCAGAAAGCCGGTAAGCAGCCCGGGGACATCATCGTCGGCGGCATCGACCTGGCGCCGGCGACGATTGACGGGCTGAAGTCTGGCTATGTCTCGGCGACGCTCGACCAGCTCCTGTACTTGCAGGGCTTCATGCCGGTGTTCCAGTGCGTGATGACCACGAAGTACAAGATGCCCGGCCTGTCGATTAACACCGGCGCAGGTACGGTCACGCCCGACACGATTAACGATCTGGTCGAACTGATCGACGCGGGTATTCGCTGATCCGAACAACACGCCAAGAGCGCCGGCGAGGATTCCCCTCGCCGGTGTTTTTTCTGCTTACGCGCCCGAGCCGCGCCGGCGCAACGGCAGCATGGCGAGGATCCCGAGTGCTGGGCCGATCGCCAGCCCGGCCAGAACCAGCGGCCAACCGAACGACGCGGCCAGGATCGGTGTGACCTGCACAGTGACAATCGTCAGCGCAAAGCCGATCGCGGTCTGGAGGGTCATGAGGCTGCCGGCCAACTCCGGCGGCGCGGCGTCAGCGACCAGGGCCGAGAATTGCGCAGAGTCCGGGATGACCGTGATCCCCCAGATCATGATCAGAATGAAGGTGAGCCACACCGGTCCGCCGAAAGTCAGAGCCGTCAGCACCGCCGCGATTCCGCTCAATGCCATCGCGGCAATCGTAACCTCGGCCTTGCCGACCCGATCGGCTGCGGCGCCGGCGAAGACACAGGCGATCGCACCCAACGCGATAGCGAGAAACGCCGTGAGCTTTCCCAGAGACTGCGCGGCGTCGGTGTCGATGGTAACGGCAAAGGAGGCCGCCGCCGCCGCGCCGATCCAGGCCCACATGGCATAGAGCTCCCACATGTGGCCGAAGTAGCCGAGGTAAGCGTTGCGGATACGCGAGTCTTGCCACGCCAATCTCACAGCAGTCGGCGTGAAGCGCGGAGAAACCGCGTGATGTGGGCCGAGACCGGCGCAAAGCACCAGCAGCCCGCCAACCCCCGCGAGGACCGATATCGCCAGAACCGTCGGCCGCCAGGCTACGCCACCCAGAAAGGCGGCGAGGTATGGCAGACTACTGCCCAGCGTCAGCGCACCGACAATCAGGCTGACCAACAGACCACGGTCACGCGTCCCCCACCCTACCGCGATTTTCATGCCGACCGGATAGACGCCGGCAAGCAAGGCGCCGGTGGCAAAGCGCGCCGCAATCGCTGCGTCGCCGCCGATCGGGGTGATCAGCAATACCGCGTTGGCGAAAGCCGCCAGCAGTGCCGAGGCGGCGACGACACGGCGCGGGTCATAACGATCGGCAATGCCGCTGGTGGCGACGGCTAGGGCGCCTGCAACAAAGCCCGCCTGCACCGCGCTCGAAAGCAGAGCTTGCCGGGCTGGGGTGATCGCCACTTCGCGGACCATGTCAGGCAGCACTGCCGCCGACGTGAACCACAGGCTCATCGCCGCCATTTCGGCGACGATGACGAGAGCGATCGATGAGCGTTTTGATGAGGTCATGAGGGTGGCATACAGCACGAGTGAGGGTCTTGGCCTTCCGATCACGCAACGGATGACCTGATCGTGAACAGCTGGGCGTTCCGACGCCTGCGATTTCGGGAATCGGCGGTGAATAAACCCATCGCCTCATGTGTCTTATCGCATGGAACGGACGGTTCCGTTTCGCCAAGCACATCTCAAGGAGCTACCGATGAAAACCGCTATCGCATCCTGCGCCGCTTTTTTCCTTCTCGTTGGCGCGGCCGCCGCCGCACCGGTCACCACTGTGGCCACCGCGAAGGGCGATGTTCTCGCCGGAGAGAACGAGCTAACGCTTTACACCTTCCGGAACGATGAAGCCGGGCAATCCAACTGCTACGACGGTTGCGCCACTAACTGGCCGCCGCTCTTTGCCGGCGATGAGGAAGTGGCCGCGGAGCCCTACTCGATCATCGTACGCAACGACGGCACCAAGCAATGGGCCAAGGACGGCATGCCGCTCTATTTCTGGATCAACGACACCAAGAAGGGCGACATCACCGGAGATGGCGTGAACGGCGTTTGGGATCTCGCCCGCCCCTGAATCATCAACGTTGCCCGGCGTGTTGCACGCCGGGCAACCATCGTTGGAGCAAATCGGAGACGACAGGAGGGGAAGTCAACGCGCCCTAAGCACCGAGACGCAAACGGCCGCTACCGATAATCCGGGTTCGGGTGATCGAATCGGCAGCCGGCGTCCCACAGCTTGCGTTGGTTACCGTGCGCCGGGAACCCGCCGGCGTCGCGGAGCAGCCGCGCCATGTGCATCAGGTTCCAGGTCATGAACGTCGTGTTGCGCTGGGTGAAATCGCTCTCCGGCCCGCCGGAGCCCTCGTCGAGATAGGATGGTCCGGGCCCGATGGCGCCGATCCAGCCGCTATCGGCTTGAGGCGGAACTACATAACCGAGGTGCTGGAGCGAATAGAGGATCTCCATGGCGCAGTGCTTGACGCCATCCTCGTTGCCGGTAATCACGCAGCCGCCGGTCTTGCCGTAGTAGATCCACTGGCCCTTATCGTTGAGCTCGGCCGACATGGCATAGAGTCGCTCGATGACCAGCTTGCAGGTGGCCGAGTACTGGCCGAGCCAGATCGGCGAGCCGATCACCAGGATATCCGCGGCGAGTATCGTCGGCCACAGGTCGGGCCAGGCGTCCGTCTTGGCACCGTTCTCACGCATGTCGGGATAGACGCCAAAGGCGATGTCATGGTCAGCGGCACGGATCGAGGTGACCTCGATCCCGTTCTTGCGCATGATCTCCCTGGAGACCTCCATCAGCCCATCGGTGTTCGAAACGGCCGGCGACGGCTTCAGCGTGCAGTTGATGAACACCGCCTTGAGCCCGGTGAAATCGTACGGACTGTCGGCGCAGAGCTGTTCCTGCATCGCGTTGAGGGCCATCATGAACTCCCTGTTTTCTCGGTCGCGCCAGACCATAAGGCCTGAGACTTTGGTTGCAATTGCCCAATTTACACAGTGCCGTGACCGATCGGGCGGCGTGTACAGCCGCTTCGCTGTCTCGTTCAGTCGAGCGCCGGGTCCGGGCGCATGTTGACCGTCGATGGCATGACGGAGAACACGACGAAATTGACGAAGACGCCGATGACTAAACCGGCGACGCCGCCCGGAGCCTCAAGGAGATTGTCCCAAAACGTCCCGGCAAAAACGCCGGCGAGCGCACCGGCCAGAAACGCCGTCGTACCTTTCCGGTACCCATAGATCGTCGCGATCAGCGGAACGAGCACAACCGGAGCCCAATAGGTGTAGGCGTAGATGAGGATGTTCAAAATACCGTCGATGGTGACGGCGAAGATGATCGACATCAGGCCGACGACGAAGGTCACGACCCGTGCCAAAGTCAAAGATTCTCGCTGCGATACCGGACGGGCACGGAGCGGCTGGAGGACGTCATTGATGAATGCGATCGACGCCGAGTTGAGAAAAGAATCCGCCGAAGACATGACGATCGCGATGACCGCGGCAACCACCAGCCCCTGAAGGATCGGCGGCATCACCGTGACGATGACATGCGGCATCGCCAGGTTGGAATCGAGGTCAGGATCGATGGCTAGGGCGACCAGGCCGATCAGGCCAGTCACGGCGAAGAAGGGGATCGAGAAAAGCCCCGAAAGCATCGTCCCGCGCGCCGCCTGACGTGTATCCCGACCAGACAGAAGCCGTTGCACATAGGGCGGTACAAGCGTCTCCCCAAACAGGAACGTTAGGATCAGAGCGATCAGGCCGACCCAGCCGTAGTGGTGGCCGGGGATGGCGATGTGGTCGGCCGGAACGGCAGCGATCAGCGCATCAATGCCGCCGACATATTGCAGGCCGAAATAGAGGACCAACGGCATGCCGATGGCGAGCACAACGAACTGGATGACGTCGGTAGCCACCACGGCGCGCATGCCGCCGAAGGTCGTGTACAAGATGACGATGCCGCAGCCGATGGCAACGCCCCAGATCCGATCGATGCCGAAGAAGACATTGAAGACGATCCCCATGGCGCCGACCTGGGCGCCGACAATGCCGGTGCACAGAAACAGCCCGGCCAGACCCGTTACGATCCGCCCGACCTTTCCGTAGGCTTCGGCCATAATGTCGCCGACGGAGATGGCGTTGGGAAATCGCGCGAGCTTCGGCGCCACCAGCGTCGCTACCAGGATTTCCTTCAGGCTGAAGCCCCACAGCCCGACAATGCCGGCGATGCCGAACAGGAACACATTGGCAGAGTTACCTGTTGAGAAACCGCCACCAATGAACGACGCCGACATGGTGGCGAAGATAATCAAGGGCCCGAACGAGCGGCCCGCTACCGCGTAATCGGCAAGATTTGTCTGCCCGCGCGCGACCCAAAGGCCGACACCAACGATCACCAGCAGATAGATGGCGACAACAATGGTATCGATCATGAGGTTCGGTCGCGCCCGGGACGTCTGGTGCGGCTTTCAATACACAGGTTCGCCGTTGCCGCAAACTCGGGCCACGCCGGCAATACCGAGTCGCGCCGCGCCCTGGGGCATGGAATAAGGGCGCGAACGCCCCTACTCGGTGACCCAAGGCGATGATGACCACAGCCCAGATTTTCGTCGATGGCGATGCCTGTCCGGTCAAGGGCGAGACGCTGCGGGTGGCGTCCCGCTACGCCCTTCCGGTAACGATCGTCTCAAACGGTGGGCTTCGTCCCTCTCGCAATCCGATGGTCCGCCACGTCGTGGTGCCGTCCACGCCGGACGCCGCGGACGACTGGATCGCAGGCAATGTCTCGGCCAAAGATATCGTCGTCACTGCCGATATCCGGCTTGCGGCACGATGTATCGACTCGGGTGCGCTTGTTCTCGGCCCGGATGGCCGTCCCTTCACGCCCGACTCGATCGGCATGGCGGTCGCCATGCGCGATCTCAAGCAGCACCTGCGGGAAACCGGCGAGGATCGCGGCTTCAACCGGGCCTTCACGCCGAAGGACCGAGCACGATTTCTCGGTGAACTGGACCGGATGGTGCGGAGGGCGAAGGCGGGCTGATACCGCCCGCACAACAGCCTCCTCACAGCGGGATGTTGTCGTGCTTCTTCCAGGGGTTCTTTAGCACCTTGCCGCGCAGCAGCCGCAAGGCCCGGGCGACACGGCGACGGGTGGCATGCGGCATGATCACCTCGTCGATGTAACCGCGTTCCGCGGCGACGAACGGTGACATGAATCGCTCTTCGTATTCGCGGGTCCGCTCTGCGATCTTCTCCGGATCGTCGGCTTCCTTGCGATAGATGATCTCGACCGCACCCTTGGCGCCCATGACGGCAATCTCGGCGGTCGGCCAGGCGTAGTTGACGTCGCCGCGCAGGTGCTTCGACGCCATCACGTCATAGGCACCGCCATAGGCCTTGCGGGTGATGATCGTGACCTTCGGCACCGTCGCCTCGGCGTAGGCGAACAGCAACTTGGCGCCATGCTTGATCAGGCCGCCATATTCCTGGGCGGTCCCAGGAAGAAACCCGGGAACATCGACAAACGTCACGATCGGAATGTCGAAGCAGTCGCAGAAGCGGACAAAACGCGCCGCCTTTCGCGACGCGTCGGAATCGAGCACGCCGGCGAGCACCATCGGCTGGTTGGCGACGAAACCGACGGTCTGGCCCTCCATTCGGCCGAATCCCGTGACGATGTTGCGCGCGAAGGCTTCCTGAATCTCGAAGAAATCGCCTTCATCGGCGGTCTTCAGGATCAGTTCCTTGATGTCGTAGGGCTTGTTGGCGCTGTCCGGTATCAGGTTGTCGAGCGACGCTTCTTCGCGGCCGGGCGGATCGGCTGTTTCGATCTCAGGCGGCGCGACGCGATTGGACAACGGCAGAAAATCTATGAGCCGGCGCATCTCGGTCAGCACTTCGACATCGTTGTCGTAGGCGCCATCGGCGATCGCCGAGCGGGTGGTGTGCACGGATGCGCCGCCGAGTTCCTCCGGCGTCACCGTTTCATTGGTCACGGTTTTCACGACATCGGGTCCGGTCACGAACATGTAACTTCGTTCGCGGACCATGAAGATGAAATCGGTCATCGCCGGCGAATAGACATCGCCACCAGCGCATGGCCCCATGATCACCGAGATTTGCGGGATGACGCCTGAGGCCAGAACATTGCGTTGGAATACCTCGGCGTAGCCGCCAAGGGCCGCCACCCCTTCCTGGATGCGGGCGCCGCCTGCATCGTAAAGGCCAATGATCGGACAACCGTTCTTCAGCGCCATGTCCTGGATTTTCTGGATTTTCTCGGCATGCGCCTCCGACAACGAGCCGCCGAACACAGTGAAATCCTTAGCGAAGACGAACACCGGCCGGCCGTTCACCGTGCCCCAGCCGGTTACGACTCCGTCGCCAGCGATCCTCTTGTGGGCCATGCCGAAGTCGATAGCGCGATGCTCGACATACATGCCGTATTCTTCGAACGACCCTTCATCGAGCAACACCGTGATCCGCTCGCGCGCCGTGAGTTTGCCGGCCTTGTGTTGCGCAGCGATCCGCGCTTCGCCGCCGCCGGCGCGCGCTACAGCCCGCCTGGCTTCGAGTTCCTCGAGAATTTCCTTCATCGTGTCCACTCTTGCCCCTGCTTACATCGCTGAACTACCACAGACCGACGAGAGCCGCGAAAGGTGCCGTTGATGAGTCGAGCCGAAACCGACAACCATGCGTTCCCGGGAGCACGCGGCAGCATCCGTACGCTTTTGCGGCTCGAGGGCCTGGCGCTGCTTGTGGCGAGCGTTGTCGGTTACGCTCTCATCGGATCGTCATGGTGGCTGTTCGCGATTCTGTTCCTGGCGCCCGATCTCACCTTCGTGGCCTTTTCCTTTGGTCCGCGGGTGGGTGCCATCGCCTACGACGCCGCCCACACGACGATCGGTCCGGCGATTGCCATCGTGATCGGCCTCGTCGTCGGCGTCGACATCCTCGTCGCTGTCGGTTTGATCTGGACGGCGCATATCGGGATGGACCGGGCGATTGGATACGGTCTGCGTTATCCGGCGTCCTTTCAACACACGCATCTGGGACGGGTGGGCAAAACGCCGACCTGAAGGTCGATCGCCGGCCGCTTGATTCCGGCCAATTGGCTGACTAGTCATGGCGGCGCGGCACGCCAGTCGCGCTCTGGACCTCGACATGACGAAGGTTTGCATCACCATCTGCACGGCCGGGCGGCCACGGATGCTGGCCGATTGCCTGCATTCGGTGGCCGATCAGGAACCGCCCGAGGATTGCTCGGTCACGCTCGTCGTCATCGACAACAACCCGACTCCACAGGTCGGCGAGATCGTTCGTGACGCGACTGCGGATGCCCGCTTCCCGGTCGCCCTCGTCCACGAGGCAGAGCCGGGCATTCCGCACGCCCGCAACCGGGGCCTGATCGAGGCGCTGGCACGGGGAGCTGACTGGATCGTCTGCATTGACGACGACGAGATCGCCGATGCCGGTTGGCTCAAGAACCTGATCGCCGCCGGCGAAACGCATCAGGCCGATGTCGTTCAAGGCAAGCTAGTCAAGATTTATCCCGACCGACTGCCCCTGTTCGTCATGCCGACCAATTACCCAGACCGCAACGAAGGCCAGCCGCTCGATGTGGCCTACACCCACAACGTCGCCTTCCGCTCCTGGCTGGTGGCACCGGACCGGGGCAACCTTCGCTTCGACGAAGGACTTCGGTTCACCGGCGGCAGCGACTCACACTTCTTTCGTCGCGCCCGCAAGATCGGCGCGAAGATCGTCGCCACCGACAAATCGGTGGTCCGCGAGACCCAGGTTCCGGAGCGCCTCAGCCTCAAATGGCAGCTCCGCCGGGAGTATCGAGTCGGCGCCGGCATGGCGCGCTCGGAAACGACACTCGGCGTCCCGCGCCGCCAGCGACGTCGAAAACCCGGTCAGCTCGTCTTCAGGATCGTAAGGATGATCGTCACGATCATCCTGTCGCCGCTGATGCTGGTGTTTGGCTTCGAGCGCTTCGAGGCCACGGTCGCAGCGGCGATCCGTAAGCTCGCCGCTTCGCTCGGTGCGCTGTCGGCCCACCTCGGCCGCCTACCGACCCCCTATCGCAAGCTCGACGGCCACTAGCCGGCCCGCAACACGAGAGCCGCCGCCGCCATCTCCGGCCACCGAGCGGCACGGGTGGTGAGCGCAACGTCGTCCCGACCCCATCGGTTCATCTGCCAATCCTCGTCGACATGGGCGACGGTCCAGGCCTCGGAGGCTGTGAGCCGTCCACGGGCGACCGCGAGCGCGACAATCGCCGAGCCGGTCAGCGTTGTTGCGGTGTGAAGCGCCGTGAGGGCAAGTGCATCAAAGGGCGCCACAGCGTTCTCGACCGCCGCGAGCGCCGCAGCATCCTGAACCACATGAACGATGCCGCTTGTGGTCCCGAGATCGGCACCGAGGGTGCCGTGCGCCCAGGCGAGGATCGGGTCCCAGGCTTCCGCCTCCGCCGCGACAAGGTCGGTCGGCTCCTCGGCGCGATAGAGGAGAAGGTCGCTCCCCGCATGACGGATGATGTCGGCACGCACCGCGGCCATCTCGTCCACGACCCGATCAAGGGCGGTGTTGACGATCCGGGTGAGAGGCATCGTCGCCGGGTCAATAGTCTCGTGTTGCGAATCCCATTCCGCCCGCATCGCTTCGGCGACGCTTGCATCGGCGACAGCGACCAGGCGACGCCCGGGCGTACGGATTTCCCGTCCGTCGAGAAGAACGGCGTGCCCATCCTCCCGCTCGGCGATCTCGACCGACGTATAGAATCGGCGCGGGCGTTCCGGCTTGTCGGGCCTGGCCAGGATTTCGGGTTTCTCACGCATCACGTTGGCGATCGCCTGACGTCGGGGCACTCATGACGAATGCCATCGAACCGCTAGAGCTCCAGCATCGGGCTGGTCGCGGTCACCACCTCATACCAGTCCTGCCGGTCGAGCGGCTTGTTCACCGCCTCGATCGCGGCGGTGAGACGCTCGTGCTTGCCGGAGCCAATGATCGGGATGCCCTTTGCCGGATGCCGCGCGACAAACGCGATCGCCGCCTCGGCCGGGCCGGCCAGACCATTGCGCGCGGCAATCTCGGAGAGGACTGCGCGAACCTTGAACACATAAGGGTCGTCGCCGGTCATCAGACGCCCGCCGCCGATCGGCGACCAGATCATCGGGACATGCCCTTCGATCATCGCCGTATCGAAGACACCGTTGGCGATCGGGTCGAGATGGATCGGCGAGAACTCCACCTGATTGGTGACGATCGGCGCGTTCAGCTTGGAGGCCAGCAGGTGGTAGCGCGACGGCGAAAAGTTGGAGACGCCGACATAGCGGGTCTTGCCCTCGGCGATCAGCGCATCGAGGGTGCCGCCCGCCTCCGTGGGGTCCATCAGGTAGTCCGGCCGATGGAGGAGAATCACGTCGGCATAGTCGATGCCGAGCTTGTTCAGGGAACGATCCACCGAGCGCCGAATCTCCGCTTCGGTGAAGTCGAAATGGCGAATGCGGTTTTCGGTGCGATGCGGCGAGACCCGCTGGATGCCGCACTTGGTGACAATCTCGAAGCGATCGCGCAAGCCGGTCTGCCGCAGTGCATCGCCGAGAAATTCTTCGACGGTATAGGGGTGCGGTGAGCCGTAGGTATTGGCCGTATCAAGAGTCGTGATCCCTTGGTCGAGCAGGAAGCGGAGGAAGTCGGCGAGTTCTGCCGCCGAGGTAAATTGCTCCTCCGAGCGCATCGAGCCCCAGATCAAGCTGGAAAACTCCGGCCCGTTCTTGTGGAGCTTCACTCTCGAAAGCGATCCTGTGTTGTCAGCCATCGGCCCCCTCCCTGTCTCTGTCACCCAGCTCGGGATCGAACCCGAGCAGGCTCCAGCTTTGCTGCATATGTGGCGGTAGCGGCGCGGTTACGTCGAGCGTCCCGCCCGAAGGGTGGGGAACGACGATGCGCCGTGCGTGTAGGTGCAGCTTATTCTGCATGCCGCCGGGCAATTGCCAATCCTGGTTGTCGAAGTATTTCGGATCGCCGACGATCGGATGACCGATATGGGCGGCATGGGCGCGCAACTGGTGGGTCCGCCCGGTTACCGGCCGCATCGTCAGCCACGCCAGCTTCTGCCCGGCCTGATCGACAACCGAATAGAGCGACACGGCATGGCTCGCCTCGTCGGAGCCGTGCTTGGCGACCCGCATCCGCTCTCCCGCGGGTCCCTCCCCCTTGGCGAGCCAGGTGGAGATACGACCCTGATGTGGCTTCGGCACATCCTTGACCAGTGCCCAGTAGATTTTGCGGGTGGTGCGCCGACGAAACGCAGCGGCGAGCCTCTGGGCCGCTAGCCGCGTCCGGGCGACGACCAGAACGCCGGAGGTGTCGCGATCGAGCCGATGAACCAGCCGCGGCTTCTGGCCCTTTTGGTCGGTCAAAGCGGTGAGCATGCCGTCGATATGCCGGGTGACTCCGGAACCCCCCTGGACCGCCAGCCCCGCCGGCTTGTTGAAGACGAACACGTCATCGTCCTCGTAGAGAAGCATCGCACGGAGCGCATCAGCATCGCTGGTCGCACCGCCCTTCCGCGGCCGAAGGGCACCGACATCACGCTTCGTTTCACCGCCCCGGTCGTCCGACTCCGTGGCCGCGGCAAGCGGCGGCACCCGCACGGCCTGGCCGGGCGCGAGGCGCGTGCTGGTCTTCACCCGCCCGCCGTCGACGCGCACCTGTCCCGATCGGATCAGCTTCTGCAGTCGCCCAAACGACAAGCCAGGGAAATGCGTGCGGAACCATCGGTCAAGACGCATATCCGCTTCGTCGGCCGTGACGGTTCTGGTCTCGACTTGGTTCATGAATGGTGGTCCGGGGCAGTTCGATCACCGCACACATAGCATCGTGGCTATGGCGACACGAGCGGCAGCGGCTTGTCACGGCTGCTGGAGACGCGCGTCAACTCAGCGACCGGACGATCCAGAGTCCGAGGAACAAGCTCGCGAGGGACAGAAGAACACTGGCGAGTACATACGCTCCGGCCTGCCCGACCGCGCCGCGTTCCCACAGCAGGGCGACGTCAAGCGAAAACGCCGAGAACGTCGTGAAGCCGCCGAGAAAACCGGTGGCCAGCAGGAGCCGGGCGTGCTGTGTCCACCCTGCATCGGCACGAAACGCCAGCCATCCGGCGATCAGCCCCATCGCGAGCGAGCCGACCACATTGACGATCAGCGTTCCCCACGGGAACTCGATCCCGAGAGCCCGAGCTGCCGCGATGTTGACCCCGTGGCGCGCCGCCGCGCCGAGGCCGCCACCCGCGAACACCAGCAGCCAGACGCTCACGCCTGATCCGTGGTCGGCTGGGCGCGGAGCATGGCGACGTAGTTCTCCGGAAAGCGGTGGTGCAGGGCGCCGGCGATCATATGCGCCATATAGTCGGGCGACGGAAGACCGGGCTCGGGCGCCGGGTTTGCCCTATAGGTCACCGCTTCCAGCGCCCCCGTTTCCCCCTGTGTAACCGTCACCGTGGCGCGCAGGTACCGGGACTCGGACGGATGACGATCGGGATAGTGCCCTTCCCGCTTGTCCAATCCGGCGAAGTCCACGTCGGTCATGCGATAGAGCACGCCCCAGACCGTGTTGCCGGCCGCTGGCGCAACACTTGCCACGGCGCAGCCACGGACAGGAGAGCGCCGGGGAAAATGAAGCCGGTGATGGTCGAGAATTGCGACGCCAACGACCGGTGAATCCGGGCACCGTGCGGCCCACTGCACCGGATCGAGGTTCGAGCCATAGGCGAAGTAAATCAGCTCACTCTCCCCGCTCCCGCCTCAGCTTGGCCCAATAGTCGAGCCGTTTGCGCACATCGCGCTCGAAACCGCGATCCGGCGGATCGTAGAAGGTCTGGTGGCCCAATGCCGCCGGGAAGTAGTCCTGGCCGGAGAAGGCATCGGGTTCGTCGTGATCGTAGCGATAGCCGCTGCCGTAGCCTTCCGACTTCATCAGCTTGGTCGGCGCGTTGAGTATGATCTTGGGCGGCATCAATGACCCGCCTTCTTTGGCAACCCGCGTCGCGGACTTGAAGGCCGTGTAGACGGCGTTCGATTTCGGCGCGGTGGCGAGATAGACCGCCGCCTCGGCCAGCGCGAGTTCGCCCTCGGGCGAACCGAGATAGTCGTAGGCGTCCTTGGCGGCGAGCGCGATCACCAGCGCCTGCGGGTCGGCGAGACCGATGTCCTCCATCGCCATCCGCACCAGGCGCCGACCGATGTAGAGCGGCTGCTCGCCGGCATCGAGCATACGGGCGAGGTAGTAGAGGCTGGCGTCGGGATCGGACCCTCGCACCGACTTGTGCAGCGCCGAGATCAGGTTGTAGTGCCCATCTTGGCTTTTGTCGTAGAGCGGCGCGCGCTTCTGGATGACCGCCTGTAGGCCCTCCGGATCAAACGTCTCGTCGTCGGCGGCGGCCCGCCAGATCTCTTCAGCGAGCGTCAGCAGCGCACG
The DNA here is from genome assembly GCF_965232525.1 of Bauldia sp. Taxonomy (GTDB): domain Bacteria; phylum Pseudomonadota; class Alphaproteobacteria; order Rhizobiales; family Kaistiaceae; genus Bauldia. The sequence continues at coordinate 3,506,276 of NZ_OZ246980.1, forward strand.
TCCGTCGCGATCGGCCATGCCGATCAACATGGCGCGTGCATCGTCGTCGACCGGCAGGGGTTTTTCCTCGACGGCTTCCGCCCGCGACAGAAGGCTTTCAAGCGCCGCATCGTCCAGGGCGTTGAAGACGAGCACACGGGCGCGCGACAACAACGCAGCGTTCAGTTCAAACGAGGGATTCTCCGTCGTCGCCCCCACCAGGGTGACCGTGCCGTCCTCCATCACAGGCAGGAATGAATCCTGCTGGGCGCGGTTGAAGCGATGGATCTCATCGACGAAGAGCAGCGTCCCCTGCCCCGTTTCACGTTGCGCCCGCGCCGCCTCGAACACCTTCTTGAGGTCGGCAACGCCCGAAAAGACCGCGGAGACCTGCTCGAAAACGAGATCGGTTTCCGTCGCCAAAAGCCGTGCGACTGTCGTCTTGCCGGTCCCCGGCGGTCCCCAGAAAATCATCGAGCCCAGCGAGCCGGCGGCCAGCATCCGCGTTATGGCGCCACCGTCGCCGAGCAAATGGTCCTGGCCAACGACATCGGCCAACTGTTCCGGCCGCAAACGATCGGCCAACGGGCGCGGCGCCTCGTTCTGCAAACCGGCTGCCTGGAACAGCGTATCCGTCACTGCCGATTGCCCTCGTCTTTTGGCACCTGTTCAACGTGCCGAGCTTACACAACCGTCAGATACCCACCAATGTCTCTGGCCGGCAGTCGCTTCCGACTACGAACGAAACTGAGTCCGAATAACCTGACCGTCGCGCTCGATGGCGACATGCCAGAACCGCAGGCGTTCCGAACAGACCCTTTCCAGGGTCCGCGTCGTATCGATGCGGATGCCGTTCACCTCGAGCACCACATCGCCACGGGCCAGACCGGCGCGCTCGGCCGCGGTGCCGGCAACGATCCGGTGGATGATGACGCCGTCCGGATTGCCGCTATAGGCCAGTTCCTCCGCCACCGCCGGCGAAAGATTGAAGACCCGCGCTCCGGTCAGCGGCGAAACCCCAGCGATCTCTACTTCATCTCTCGGCGTCGTTTCCGGCGCCGCCGCCAGCTGAAGCGTCGCTACATAGTTCCTGCCGGCGCGGATCACGCCTATTCGGGCCGCACCGCCGATTCCCTTGGTGGCGAGCCGGTAGTTCAGGGACGACGGGTCGTCGATCGCGACATCATCAATCGTCGTGATCAAATCCCCCGTCGCCAACCCGGCGCGAGCGCCAGGGCTGTCGTCAAGAACGTTAACCACCAGCGCCCCGCGCGGCCGATCGAGGCCCAGCCCTTCGGCAATATCGGGAGTCACGTCCTGAAAGCGGACACCGACCCACGGAAGGCGAACGAACCCGCCGCTTTCCGCCGATCGAGCCACGACCTGAACCATATTCGAGGGAATCGCAAAACCGATGCCGTTGCTGCCGCCCGACCGCGAGAAGATAGCGGTGTTGATGCCGACCAGCCGGCCGTCCATGTCGATCAACGCGCCGCCAGAGTTGCCGGGATTGATCGCCGCATCGGTCTGGATGAAGAACTGATAATCGGAAATCCCGACTTCGGTGCGCGCCAACGCCGACACGATCCCACTGGTCACCGTCTGTCCGACACCGAAGGGATCGCCGATGGCCAACACCAGATCGCCGACTTCCACGCCGTCCGAGTCGGCGAATTTCAAGTATGGCAGTGTCGAGCCGTTAGTGTCCTTGATTCTGAGGACCGCGAGATCGGTCCGCTCGTCCTGGAGAATCACCTCGCAGTCGAATTCGCGCCGGTCCGCCAGTGTGACCTTGATCTCGCTGGCGTTCTCGATGACGTGATGATTGGTGACGATGATGCCTTGCGGATCGATGATCACCCCGGAGCCAAGCGACCGCTGTTCGCGCCGCTCGGGCGCGCCGAACCCGTGATCGCCGAAGAAGTGACGAAAGAATGGATCTTCGAAGAACGGAGAGCGGCGAACCATCCGTGACGCGTGAACGTTGACCACGGCGGGCGCGACTCGCTTGACGATCGGGGCGAACGAAAGCTTGATCTCCGCGGCGCTGTCCGGAACCTGCCGCTCCTGCGCCAGCGTGCCCCAGGAGACCCCGGCCGTTAGCACGCCCACTACCAATACCGCCGCCCCATGACGGATCAGTCGATGCATTGCTCAGTCCACTCCACCAAACGATACTGACGAAGTCGGATTCTACATTAATTCGGCAGCCACAAGGCAAAGGGCGGTAGCACGGGGAGACCATGACAGTAATGGAACAGCGACTGGATCGTGTGATCGACGAAGCGATCGCCGGAAACCGAATCGTCGGGACAGTCACACTGGTGGCGCAGAACGGCGCGACCACCTACGCACGCGCAGCCGGCATGGCGGACCGCGAGGCCGGCCGCGCCATGGAAACCGATGCGATTTTCCGGCTGGCATCGCTCACGAAACCGATGGTCGCCGCAACGGCGCTCGCCTTGATTGATCGCGGCACGTTCACCCTTGACCAGCGCGCCACCGACTGGCTGCCAGACTTCCAGCCAAGGCTTCTCGATGGCTTCACCCCGGACATCACCATCCAACAGCTTCTCACCCACACCGCCGGTCTTGGTTATGCGAGTGACGATCCTGGCGATCCCTACCGCGACGCCAATGTGTCGAACGGTATCGATCAGCCCGGCCTCAGCATGGAGGAGGAACTGCGCCGTATCGTGTCGGTACCCCTTTATTTCGAGCCGGGGTCGGCCTGGCGCTACTCAGTCGCGATCGATGTGCTGGGCGCAATGATCGCCAAGGCAACCAACGGATCGTTGGGCGACGCAGTTGCCGGACTGATGACCGGTCCGTTGTCGATGCCCGACACCGGTTTCTTCATCACCGACAAGGCCCGGCTTGCGGCGCCTTACGCCGATGCCCCCGGCGGGCCGGTATTGATGGCCGACCCCCACACCATCACCGAAGGACTGGGAGAAGGCCGTGTGTTCTCGCCATCCCGCGCATTCCGTCCGGATTCCTTCCAGTCCGGTGGCGCGGGCATGGTCGGCACCGCTGGTGACTTCCTGCGCTTCCTCGAAGCCATCCGAACCGGCGGCGCACCAATCCTCAAGACCGAGACGGTCGATACCGCCCTCCAGAACCACGTTGGCATGTTCAGGGACGAAGAAGCACCCGGTGAAGGGTTCGGCTACCTGTCAGCGATTGCCACCGATCCGGACCGAGCCAATGCACCCTATACACCCGGAACGGCGCGATGGGGCGGCCTCTACGGCCATAGCTGGTTTATCGATCGCACCGCCGGTCTGTCCGTCGTCAGCTTGACCAATACCGCAGTCGAGGGCTGTATGGGGCAGTTTCCGGACGACATCGCTTCGGCCGTCTACGGATGACACAGAACCTTCGCGTTGGGAGCTAGCAAAGCGCAACAAGGAAAGATAGGCGACAACGCGGCTATCGTGGCGGCAGCGCCTTGACGTCGGCATGGATCGCGACACCGTGGACCGCGTCGGCGGTCTCGTCGGTTCTCAGCCCCTTCACCTGATAGGCGTGCCCGTCAGAGCCGTAGGCCTTTACGGGGTAGCGTACGTCATCCGTGTCGAACGCCTTGATGTCCAGGACTTCGCCCTGTTGATCGAGCGCCTTGATGTCGATGAGCGTTCCGTCGCTCGCGATGGCCTGGACGTCAAGCAATGTGCCGTCGACGGCGATCGCCTTGACCGCACGGCGTCCCCCGTCCGCCGCGATGACCTTTACCGGGATCTCGTCTCCATCGATCACCGCCTTGATGCGAAGAATGCTCAGGTCACCGTCATCCGGAGCGAGTGCCTTGATCGGAAATTGGTTACCGTCCGCGTCGATAGCCCAGATCGACAACAGAGTCTCGCCAGCGTGGTCGTAAGCCTTGACGTGCCAGACCTCGTCCGCCGCGGCAACCGATGCCAACACCAACGCTGCGGCAAACACGAACGACTTCAGGGTCATTGACCGTCTCCCGTCGAACACACGGGTGACGGCTTAGGCCATGATTTTCTCAGGTTCAACTGAGCGGCGTGGTCAGGCTGCGGCTTCGACTTCTGGAGTTGCCTCCTGGCTGGCTTCGTGCCGAGCGCGGTCGTCAGCGCCCTTGGCTTCCGTATCGCGATCGACGAACTCGATCACCGCGACCGGCGCGTTGTCGCCGTACCGGAACCCTGCCTTCAGAACACGGGTGTAGCCGCCGTTGCGCTCCTTGTAACGCGGACCCAGCGTTTCAAAGAGCTTCTTCACCGAACCAAGATCGCGGAGTTGAGCGATTGCCTGGCGCCGGGCATGGAGATCGCCACGCTTCGCCAACGTAACCAGTTTCTCCACCACCGGCCGGAGGTCCTTGGCTTTCGGCAGGGTTGTAACGATCTGCTCGTGCTTGATCAGCGACGCCGCCATGTTGGCGAACATTGCCTTGCGGTGGCTCGAAGTCCGGCTCAGTTTCCGGCCCGATTTACGATGGCGCATGGCCCTCTCCTAAACGACGTGTCGCGTCGTCAATAGTGGTCTTCGTAACGCTTGGCCAGTTCGTCGATATTCTCCGGCGGCCAATTGGTGACTTCCATGCCGAGATGCAGCCCCATCTGAGCGAGCACTTCCTTGATCTCGTTCAGCGACTTCCGCCCAAAGTTCGGGGTCCGTAGCATCTCCGCTTCGGTCTTCTGGATCAGGTCGCCAATATAGACGATGTTGTCGTTCTTCAGGCAGTTCGCCGACCGCACCGAAAGCTCCAACTCGTCCACCTTCTTGAGCAGCGCCGGGTTGAAGGCAAGCTCCGGAATGGCGACTTCCTGGACCTCCTTCTCCGGCTCCTCGAAGTTGACGAAAATGGATAACTGGTCCTGGAGAATGCGGGCTGCGTAGGCGACCGCGTCGTCGGCCCGGATCGACCCATCGGTCTCGACCGTTAAGGTCAGCTTGTCATAATCAAGCACCTGCCCTTCACGGGTATTCTCGACCCGGTAGGAGACCTTCTTGACGGGCGAGTAGAGGCTGTCGACCGGGATCAGCCCGATCGGCGCGTCCTCGGGGCGGTTGCGGTCGGCGGTGACGTATCCCTTGCCGGTATCGACCGTGAACTCCATCCGGATCTCGACGCCCTCGTCGAGGGTGCACAGCGCGTGCTCCGGATTGAGGATCTCGATATCCGAAACCGTCTGGATGTCGCCGGCGGTGACTACCCCCGGGCCTTGCTTACGCACGACCATCCGCTTCGGTCCCTCGCCTTGCATCTTCAAGGCGATTTCCTTGATGTTCAGAACGACGTCGGTGACGTCCTCGCGCACACCGGCGATCGACGAGAATTCATGGAGCACTCCGTCGATTTGAACGGCCTTGACCGCGGCGCCCTGAAGCGACGACAGGAGGACACGGCGAAGTGCGTTGCCAAGCGTCAGGCCGAAACCGCGCTCCAGCGGCTCAGCTACGACCGTAGCAAAGCGCTGCGCGTCGGCGCCCGGGTTGATGTCGAGCTTGTTCGGCTTGATCAACTCTTGCCAGTTCTTCTGGATCATGAGCCTCGTCCTTTCTTCTTGGGCCGCCCGGGAGGAAGGCGGCGCCTCGGCCGGTGGGGCGGGCCGAGCCGAGCGTGTACGTTCGTAGTCCGGTGGCCTAAACGCGACGGCGCTTCCGGGGCCGGCAGCCGTTGTGGGCTATCGGCGTCACGTCGCGGATCGACGTGATGGTGAATCCGGCCGACTGCAGCGCGCGAAGCGCCGACTCGCGCCCAGAACCGGGTCCGGATACTTCGACCTCAAGCGTCTTCACGCCGTGCTCGGCCGCCTTGCGTCCTGCATCCTCAGCGGCCATCTGTGCCGCGTAAGGAGTCGATTTCCGCGACCCTTTGAAACCCATCAGTCCGGCCGACGACCACGAGATGGCATTACCCTGCGCATCGGTAATCGTGATCATCGTATTGTTGAAGCTGGAATTCACATGCGCGACCCCGGAGGTGATGTTCTTCCGTTCGCGGCGGCGCACACGTGTTGCATCCTTCGCCATTTCTTGTCCTTCGTTCGGTCCCGCAGATAGCGGGCATCAAATCGCCGGTTTGCCACCGGCGTCGGGTTCACAAGGACGCTGCATCAGGCAGCGCCGGGATTCACTTCTTCTTGCCGGCAATCGGCTTCGCCGGCCCCTTGCGGGTCCGCGCGTTGGTGTGTGTCCGCTGACCGCGCACCGGTAAACCGCGCCGATGCCGCAGACCCCGGTAACAACCGAGGTCCATCAGCCGCTTGATGTTCATCGCCACTTCGCGGCGCAGATCGCCTTCGACCATGTATTCGCGGTCGATGGTCTCGCGGATTTGCATCACCTCGGCGTCGGTCAGTTCATTGACCCGGCGGCTTTCGGGGATGCTGACCTTATCGACGACTTCCTTGGCTTTCGTCGGACCGATCCCGTGAATGTACTGAAGCGCAATCACAACGCGCTTGTTGGTCGGTATGTTGATCCCTGCGATACGGGCCACGCCGCTTCTCCTTCCGTCGACGACCGCACCGGGCCGCCGCTCTTAACTCTTCCGTTGGGTAATCGGTCCACGCGAAAAACGGGCCGGCTCACCAATTTCTGGTCCACCGACGCCGTTTGTCTGCTGCTATACAGAATTCGTGCCGGTAAATAGCTATTCGGCGGCGTTTCGTCAACGTCCGCCGGGTGTTCTCAAGCCTCCACCAAGGGGCGAAGGTGGGCGTCGATCAGCGCCGTCACCTCGTCCATTGTCCCCATTCCGTTGACGCGCCTCAGCATGCCCTTGGCGCCATAGTGCTCGGAGACCGGCGCGGTTTGCTTGCGATAGACCTCAAGCCGCTTGGCGGTCGCGTCATCGTCGCCGCGGCTGCCGCCCATCTCCTTGGCACGCGTGGCAATCCGCTTGATCAGCTCTTGCTCGTCAACGGCAATTTCGACGACAGCGTCCAGGCTTATGCCACGACTCTCCAGTAGTTTGTCGAGAGCCTCAGCCTGCGCCACGGTCCGCGGAAAGCCGTCGAGAATGAAGCCTCTGGCGGTGTCCGGCTGGTCGATGCGCTCCGCAATGATTTCGACCATGATGTCGTCAGGCACCAACTCGCCGCGATCCATGATCGCCTTGGCCCGCAGGCCGATGTCGGTCCCGGCTGCGGCAGCGGCGCGCAGCATGTCGCCGGTCGACAGCTGGGGGATCCCATACTTGTCAACCAGCCGCTGGGCCTGCGTGCCCTTCCCCGCCCCCGGCGGGCCGAGCAGGATCAGCTTCATCGCGTTCGCCCTCGCAACTTCGCCTTCTTCACGAGACCCTCGTACTGATGCGCCAGCAGATGTCCCTGGACCTGCGCAACCGTGTCCATTGTCACGCTCACCACGATGAGCAACGACGTTCCGCCGAAGTAGAACGGCACGGCCGTGTAGCTGATCAGGAACTCCGGAAGCAGACAGACGATCACCAGATAGATCGCTCCAACCACGGTGATGCGGGTCAGCACGAAGTCGATGTACTCCGCCGTCTTGGCGCCAGGGCGGATGCCTGGGATGAATCCGCCGTGCTTTTTAAGGTTGTCGGCTGTGTCGCCGGGATTGAACACGATCGCAGTGTAGAAGAATGCGAAGAACGCGATCAGCCCGGCGTAGAACAACATGTAGAGCGGCTGGCCGTGACCGAGCATCGCGGTCACCGTGTTCATCCATGAAGGCCCACCGGTGCCCGAGAAGTTGGCGAGCGTCACCGGCAGCAGCAGCAGCGACGACGCGAAGATCGGCGGGATCACGCCGGCCGTGTTCAGCTTCAGCGGCAGGTGCGAGGAATCACCCTGGAACATGCGGTTGCCAACTTGCCGCTTGGGGTACTGGATCAGCAACCGGCGCTGGGCCCGCTCGACGAACACGATGAAGGCGATCACGACGATGACCATCACCGCCACGAACAGGATCAGCGCGGTTGACAGCGCCCCTTCCCGACCGAGTTGGAGGGTTCCGACCAGGGCCGATGGCAGCTCTGCAATAATGCCGGCGAAAATGATCAGCGAAATTCCGTTACCGATGCCCCGGCTGGTGATCTGCTCGCCGAGCCACATCAGGAAGATTGTGCCACCCGTCAGTGTGACGACTGTGGTGAACCGGAAGAAGACGCCTGGATCGATGACGATATTGGCCCCACCTTCGAGACCCACGGCGATGCCGTAGGACTGGAGCACCGCAAGCAGGACCGTCCCGTAGCGGGTGTACTGGTTGATGACCTTCCGGCCCTGCTCGCCTTCCTTCTTGAGCTGCTCGAGCGTCGGCACGACCGACGTCAGCAGTTGGATGATAATCGACGCGGAGATATACGGCATGATGCCGAGGGCGAAGATGGCCATCCGGCCGACCGCACCACCGGCGAACATGTTGAACATTCCGATCAGACCGCTGGCGTTTGCGTCGAACGCCTGAGCAAGCGCCTCCGGGTTGATGCCCGGCAGTGGAATGTAGGTACCGAGGCGATAGATCAGCAGCGCGCCAAGGGTGAACCAAATCCTCTTTTTCAGCGCTTCCGCCTTGGCGAACGCGCCGAAATTCAGATTGGCTGCGAGTTGTTCTGCTGCTGACGCCATCGAAACTCCTCCGGCCTATTCGGCCGCGTTGGCCTCCGCCCCGAGGATCTTCACCGAGCCGCCCGCTTTCTCGACTGCCGCAACCGCGGCCTTCGACGCCCCGGCGATCTCAAAAGTCACTGACGCCTTGAGCTCACCGTTGGCGAGCAACCGCACGCCATCACGCTCACGGCGTACGACGCCTGCGGTCTTCAGAACCTCGACGGTGACCGGCTGTCCCGCGTCCAGCTTACCGGCGTCAATCGCCTGCTGAATGCGGCCGAGGCCGACCTCATTGAAGTTCTTGGAGAAGATGTTTGTGAAGCCGCGCTTGGGCAGGCGGCGATGAAGTGGCATCTGCCCGCCTTCAAAGCCCTTGATGGCTACACCTGAGCGCGATTTCTGTCCCTTGACGCCGCGACCGGCGGTCTTGCCCTTGCCGGAACCGATGCCGCGCCCGACTCGGACGCGGCTCTTGGTAGCCCCGTAGTTATCGGCGATGTCGTTGAGTTTCATCGCTCAGCGCCCTTCCTCTACGACGCGCACAAGGTGGCTGACCTTAGCGATCATGCCACGGACCGCCGGCGTATCCGGCAATGTGCGGCGCCGATGCATCTTGTTCAAGCCCAGTCCGACCAGTGTCGCCCGTTGTTCCTTCGGGCGGCGGATCGGGCTACCGATCTGTTCGACGGTGACGGTTTTCTCGGCCATGACCTGTTTCCCCTAGGCCTCGACCGTTTCCGGGTCGACATCACGACGCCGCGCCTGCAGCGTCGACACCTTCATGCCGCGCCGGGCGGCAACGCTCCGCGGACTGTCTTCCTTTTTCAACGCCTCGAATGTCGCCCTGACCATGTTGTACGGATTGGACGATCCGAACGACTTGGCGACGACGTCCTGAACGCCGAGTGTCTCGAACACGGCGCGCATCGGGCCACCGGCAATGATCCCGGTGCCGGGCGGTGCCGCGCGGCACACCACCTTGCCGGCGCCGTGACGGCCGGTCACATCATGGTGAAGCGTGCGTCCCTCGCGCAGCGGCACCCGCAACATCGACCGTTTCGCCGAGTCGGTCGCCTTGCGGATCGCCTCGGGCACCTCGCGCGCCTTGCCGTGACCGAAGCCGACCCGGCCCTTCTGGTCGCCGACGACGACTAGCGCCGCAAAGCCAAAGCGCCGCCCGCCTTTGACGACCTTAGCGACCCGGTTGATATGCACGAGCTTGTCGACGAACTCGCTGTCGCGATCGTCTCGGTCTCGGCTGCGTTCGCGCTCTCTTGCCATACTTCGCGTTCCGTTGGTCCGATATTGTTGTCCCGGTCGGGTCGTTCAACCCGCCGTCAGAAACTCAGTCCGCCCTCACGGGCTCCTTCGGCCAACGCCTTCACGCGACCGTGATAAAGATAGCGGCCGCGATCGAACACGACCTCCTCAACGCCCGCCGCCTTGGCCCGCTCAGCGATTAGCTTGCCGACCTCGCCAGCGGCCTCGGTATCGGCGCCCGTCTTCAGCTTTTCCCGCAGTGCCTTGTCCAGCGACGAGGCGGCAGCCAACGTCCGGCCCTCATGATCGTCGATAATCTGGGCATAGATATGCTTCGACGACCGGAAAATCGACAGACGCGACCGGCCCTTGGCGTGCGCCCGGATGGCGCGACGGACACGGGCGGCGCGGCGTTCGGTGGTGGATTTTGCCATAACGACGCTCGCTACTTCTTCTTGCCTTCCTTGCGGTGGATGTGCTCCTCCGCGTATTTGATTCCCTTGCCCTTGTAGGGCTCGGGCTTGCGGAACTGCCGGATCTCCGCGGCGATCTGGCCGACGCGCTGCTTGTCGATACCGGATACGACGATTTCCGTCGGCTTCGGCGTCGCGATCTTGATGCCATCCGGGATCGGGAACAGCACATCGTGGCTGTAGCCGACGTTGAGCTGCAGGTTGGAGCCCTGGATCGCGGCCCGATAGCCGACGCCGTTAATCTCGAGCTTGCGTTCGAAACCCTTGGTAACGCCTTCCACCAGGTTGGCAACCATGGTGCGCGACATGCCCCAGGCCGCGCGAGACTTCTTGGTCTCGTCGCGCGGTGCGACCGTGATCTGGCCCTCGTCCATAGCCAACGTGACATCGTCGGTCGCAACGAAAGCGAGTTCGCCTTTCGGACCCTTGACCGAAACGGTCTGGCCGTCGATCGACGCGGTCACGTCCTTCGGAACTTCGATCGGTTTCTTGCCAATACGCGACATTTTCTTGTTCCCTCACCCGGTCTTCATCAGAAGACGCGGCAAAGTACCTCGCCACCGACGTTCTGTTCGCGAGCGTCGGAATCCGACAGCACGCCCTTCGGCGTCGACAGGATCGATACGCCAAGGCCGTTCGCCACCCGCGGGATCGTCCCGACGGACGAGTACACCCGCCGGCCAGGCCGCGATACCCGCTCGATCTCGCGGATGACGGGCTGGCCGTCGTAGTATTTCAGTTCGATCTGCAGTTCGGTGCGGCCATCCTGCTCAAGGCTAGAATAGCCGCGGATATAGCCTTCGCTCTGCAGCACATTGAGAACACGCTCGCGCAGCTTCGAGCCCGGGGTCGACACCTGGGTCTTCTTCCGCATCTGCGCATTGCGGATGCGGGTCAGCATATCGCCGAGCGGATCGGAAATGGTCATCGCGTTCGCTCTCCTCGTCCTACCAGCTCGACTTCACCAGGCCGGGAATCTTGCCCTGGGCGCCCAGTTCACGGAGCGCAATCCGCGACAGCTTGAGCTTGCGGTAGTAGCCGCGCGGGCGGCCGGATACTTCGCAGCGGTTGCGAATCCGCACCGGCGAAGAATTGCGGGGCAGTTCAGCAAGCTTCATGCGCGCCTGGAACCGCTCCTCGAGCGACAGGCTTTCGTCCTTGGCGATACTCTTCAGCTCCGCACGCTTCTCAGCGTAGCGGGCCGACAGGCGGCGCCGTTTCTTGTTTCTCTCGATCGCGCTGGTCTTTGCCATCTGGCTATCCCTATTGGCGGAACGGAAATTCGAAGGCTTTGAGCAAGGCACGCGCCTCGTCGTCCGTCTCCGCCGTTGTGCAAACGATGACGTCCATCCCCCAGATCTGATCGACCTGGTCGTAGTTGATCTCGGGAAAGACGATGTGCTCCTTGATGCCCATGGCATAGTTGCCGCGGCCGTCGAAGCTCTTCGGATTCAGTCCCCGGAAGTCCCGGACCCGTGGAAGTGCCACGGTCACAAGCCGGTCGAGGAACTCGTACATCCGGTTCTTGCGAAGTGTCACCTTGCCGCCGATCGGCATGCCCTCGCGCAGCTTGAAGCTCGCGATCGACTTGCGCGATCGGGTGACCGCCGGCTTCTGCCCGGCAATCATGCCCAGATCGGACAACGCCGACTGAACCTTCTTGGAATCCGCCACCGCTTCGCCGACGCCCATATTGAGGACGATCTTGTCGACCCGTGGCACCTGCATCGGGTTCTTGTAGCCGAAGGATTCAACCAAGCCCGGACGCACCGTGTCCCGATAGTGTTTCTTGAGCCGTGGCTCGTACTGCGCCTCAGCCATCGATCAGTTCTCCAGTGCGGCGCGAAAAGCGCTCTTTGGCGCCGTCCTTGTTGAAGCGAAACCCAACCTTGGTCGGCTTGCCGTCACTCGGATCGGCAACCGCAACGTTTGACAGGTCGACCGGCATTTCCTTGGCGACGATTCCCGCCTGCTGGCTCGGCGTCTGCCGTTGGTGGCGGCGGGAAATATTGATGCCGCGAACGATGACGCGATTATCGGCGGGCAGGACGCGAACGACATCGCCGGTCTTGCCCTTGTCCTTGCCGGCAAGGACGACGACCTTGTCGCCTTTCTTGATCCGGGCGGCCATCAGAGTACCTCCGGGGCGAGCGAAATGATCTTCATGTGATTGCGAGCCCGCAATTCGCGTGGCACCGGGCCGAAGATACGCGTACCGACCGGCTCCTGCTGGTTGTTGACGAGCACCGCGGCATTGCGGTCGAAGCGGATGACACTTCCGTCGCCGCGGCGGATATCCTTTGCCGTGCGAACCACGACGGCTTTCATGACGTCGCCTTTCTTCACGCGGCCGCGCGGCGCAGCTTCCTTCACCGACACGACGATGATGTCGCCGACCGAAGCATATTTGCGCTTCGAGCCACCGAGCACCTTGATGCACATGACGCGGCGGGCACCGGAATTGTCCGCTACGTCGAGATTGGTTTGCATCTGGATCATTGCAACACCGGCGCAGGCCGTCCCCTTACTTCGCGTCGGTCGCCGCGCCCGAAAGCACGACCCAGCGCTTGTGTTTCGAAATCGGTGCGCCCTCTTCGATCATCACCACGTCGCCGATCTTGTGCGCATTGTCGGCATCGTGGGCCTGATACTTCTTCGAACGCCGGACGGTCTTCTTAAGCAGCGGATGCGTGAACCGCCGCTCGACGCGGACCACGACCGTCTTGTCGTTCTTGTCGCTGACGACAGTGCCTTGGAGGACGCGTTTGGGCATGATCTTGGTCTTCAGCCTTCGTTCTTCGTCGCCGTTTCGGCGCTAATGGACATAAGCCGGGCGATGTCGCGGCGAACCTGCCGAACCCGGGCGGTATTCTCGAGCTGTCCGGTCGCCCGCTGGAAGCGCAGGTTGAACTGCTCCTTCTTCAGCTTGGCGAGCTCGTCAGCCCGCTGGTCTTCGGTCAACAGCCGTACTTCCGACGCCTTCATCGCCTGTCCCTCTCGTCAGTCCGCGATCCGCTGAACGAACCGGGTGCGCACCGGCAGCTTGGCGGCGCCCAGACGCAGGGCCTCGCGCGCCAGTTCCGGCGCAACCCCGTCGACCTCGAACATGATGCGTCCCGGCTTGACCCGGCACACCCAAAGCTCCGGCGAACCCTTACCCTTACCCATCCGGACTTCGGTCGGCTTCTTGGAGACCGGCACGTCCGGGAAGATGCGAATCCAGATACGGCCAGCACGCTTCATATGGCGAGTGATCGCCCGCCGCGCAGCCTCGATCTGGCGCGCGGTGATGCGCTCCGGCTCGAGCGCCTTGATCCCGTAGGAACCGAAGGTCAGATCGGTCCCCGAGGTGGCACGGCCGTGGATGCGGCCCTTGTGCTGCTTGCGGTATTTGGTGCGAGTCGGCTGTAGCATCTGACGTGTCCTTCGGGCTAGGCCGGCTCGCGACGGCGGCTGGTCGGCTCAGAGCCCTCGACCTGCTTGCGCTCCGACGCCATCGGGTCGTGTTCCATGATCTCGCCCTTGAAGATCCAGACCTTGACCCCGCAGGTGCCGTACGCGGTGTGGGCGGTCGCTGTACCGAAATCGATGTCGGCGCGTAGCGTGTGCAGCGGCACCCGACCTTCCCGGTACCATTCCATCCGGGCAATTTCTGCACCGCCGAGGCGGCCGCCGCAGGAGATCCGAATACCCTCGGCGCCCAGGCGCATTGCCGACTGAACCGCCCGCTTCATCGCCCGCCGGAACGCCACCCGTCGCTCAAGCTGCTGGGCGATCGACTGGGCCACCAGCGTCGCATCGATTTCCGGCTTGCGGACCTCGACGATATTGATGTGGACCTCCGAGTCGGTCATCGCCGCGACCTTCTTGCGCAGCTTCTCGATGTCTGCGCCCTTCTTGCCGATGACGATGCCCGGTCGCGCAGAGTGAATCGTGACCCGGCATTTCCTGTGCGGACGCTCGATGACGATCTTCGACACCGCCGCCTGCTTGAGGTCCTTCATCAGGGCGTCGCGCACCTGCATATCCTCGTGCAGGAGCTGACCGTACTCGCCTTTGTTCGCGAACCAGCGCGAGTCCCAGGTGCGGTTGATGCCGAGGCGCAGCCCGACCGGATTGACCTTCTGTCCCATCAGGCGGGCTCCTCGACTTCACGAACGACGATCGTCAGGTTCGAAAAACGCTTGCGGATTCGGCCGACGCGACCGCGACCGCGCGGTGTCCACCGCTTCATCATCAGAGCTGGACCGACATGCGCCTCGGCAACCACCAGCGAGTCAACATCGAGTTGGTGATTGTTCTCCGCGTTGGCGATCGCCGACTCCAGCGTCTTCTTCACGTCCTGCGCGATCCGTTTGCGGCTGAAGGTCAGATCGGCCAGCGCAGCCGACACCTTCTTGCCGCGGATCGAGCTGGCGACCAGGTTCAGCTTCTGTGACGAAATGTGTATGCGCTGCGTCTTGGCCAGGGCCTCGTTGTCGGCCAGCACGCGCTCGCGCTTCGGCTTGCCCATCAGGACCTCCTCGCCTTCTTGTCGGCGGCGTGGCCGTAGTAGGTCCGCGTCGGCGCGAACTCGCCGAACTTGTGGCCGACCATATCCTCGCTGACCAGCACGGGGATGTGCTTGGTGCCGTTATGAACGCCGAAGGTCAGGCCGACGAACTGCGGCAGGATCGTCGACCGACGGCTCCAGGTCTTGATAACGGCACCCGGGCGGGCCTTCTCGGCCTTGCGCAACAGGTAGCCGTCGACGAACGGACCTTTCCAGACTGAACGAGCCACTTTCCTACTTCCTGCCTTTGCGCGCGTGACGGCTGCGCGCGATGAACTTGTCGGTGCGCTTGTTGTTGCGCGTCTTCTTGCCCTTGGTCGGCACGCCCCAGGGCGTCACCGGATGACGGCCGCCTGACGACTTACCCTCGCCACCACCATGCGGGTGATCGATCGGGTTCTTGGCGACACCGCGGACATGGGGACGGCGACCGAGCCAGCGGTTACGTCCAGCCTTGCCGATGTTGATGTTGCCATGGTCAGAGTTTGAGACCGCGCCAACCGTGGCGAAGCAGTTCTGGTTGACCAGCCGCTGCTCACCTGAATTCAGCCGAAGGATCGCGTAGCCCTGATCCCGCCCGACATACTGGGCGTAGGTCCCGGCCGACCGAGCAATCTGGCCGCCGGCACCGATTTTCATCTCGACATTGTGGACGATGGTGCCGACCGGCATTGAAACCAGCGGCATCGCGTTGCCGGGTTTGACGTCCGCCTGACGCGAAGCAATCACCGTGTCGCCGACGGCGAGCCGCTGCGGCGCGAGGATATAGCTGAGTTCGTCGTCCGCATAGCGGATGAGCGCGATAAACGCAGTCCGGTTCGGATCGTATTCGATCCGCTCGACGGTCGCGGGGATATCGAGCTTGCGACGCTTGAAGTCGACCCGCCGGTACGCCTGCTTGTGACCGCCGCCGCGATAGCGGACCGTGACGCGGCCCTTGTTGTTGCGGCCACCTTTCGACGACTTGCCTTCGACCAGGCCCTTGACCGGCTTGCCCTTGTAGAGGTTCGACCGGTCGACCAGCACGAGCTGGCGCTGACCTGGGGTCGTTGGCTTGAACGTTTTGAGTGCCATCGGTAAAGCCTCACAAACCCGTCGTGACGTCGACCGAGTGCCCTTCCTCAAGGGTCACGATCGCGCGCTTGGTATCGATCTGCCGGCCGGCGACGCCACGGAACCGCTTAGCCTTGCCCTTGCGGATCAGGGTGTTGACGGTCTTGACTTTCACCTTGAACAGGGTCTCGACCGCCTGCTTGATCTGCGGCTTGGTCGCGTCCTTGGTGACAATGAACACGAGCTTGTTGTGTTCAGAAGCCGCGGTCGACTTCTCGGTGATCACCGGGCTGCGAATGACATCGTAATGGCCGAGGTTCATTTGAAACGCTCCGTCAGGGCCTCGACCGCGGCCTTGGTCAGCACTAGGGTGTCGCGCCGCATAATGTCGTAGACGTTGATCCCCTGGATCGGCAGCACGTCGATCTCAGGGATGTTGCGCGCCGCGAGGCGGAAGTTGTCATCGACGGCAGCCCCATCGACGATCAGCGCGTTCGACAAACCGAGCCCGGCGAGGCTCGCCGCGAGGCCCTTGGTCTTCGGCTCGGCGACGCTCGCCTCGGACAAGACGACGATCTTTTCGTCGCGAGCCTTGTCGGACAGGGCGTGTTTCAGAGCCAGAGCGCGCACCTTCTTCGGCAGATCGTAAGCGTGGCTGCGTGACAGCGGTCCGAACGCCTTGCCGCCGCCTCGGAACTGCGGTGCCGCCTTGTTGCCGTGGCGGGCACGACCGGTGCCCTTCTGCTTATAGGCCTTAGCCGAGGTCATGCGGATCTCGCCGCGGCGCTTGGTCTGATGCGTACCCGCCTGGCGTTTGGCAAGCTGCCAGCGGACCGTGCGCTGCAGAATGTCGGCGCGCGGCTCGAGACCGAAGATCTCCTCCGGCAGCTTCACCTCGCCACCGGCCGAGCCGTCGAGCGCGGTTACCTTGACGTCCATCACTCGACTTCCTTCGTCTCGGCTTCAGCGGGCGCGGCCGTTTCGGCCGCTTCCGGTGCCGAAGTCTCCGCCGGAGCGTCGGCTTTTACGTCTTCGGCCGCAGGTGCGCCATTGGTCCGGAACGCGCCGGGCGTCGGCGCGCCTTCCGGCAACGGCCGCTTCACGGCGTCACGAACGAGGATCCAGCCGCCCTTAGCACCGGGCACCGCGCCCTCGACCAGGATCAAACCCCGCTCGACATCGGTCCGCACGATCTTCAGGTTCTGAGTGGTGACCCGCTCGTCGCCCATGTGACCGGCCATCTTCTTGCCCTTGAACACCTTGCCGGGGTCCTGGCGCTGGCCGGTCGAACCATGGCTGCGGTGACTGATCGAGTTACCGTGGGTCGCCCGTCCGCCACCGAAATTGTGGCGCTTCATGACGCCCTGGAACCCCTTGCCTTTGGAGGTTCCGGTGACGTCGACAAACTGCCCCGCAACGAAATGGTCGGCGGTTAGCTCGGCACCGATTTCGATCAGGTTTTCCGGGCTCACCCGAAACTCCACCATCTTCCGCTTAGGCTCGACCGAGGCCTTGGCAAAATGGCCGCGAAGCGCCTTCGGCGTATTCTTGACCTTGCGCAGGCCGACGCCGAGCTGCAGCGCGGTGTAGCCGTTCTTCTCTTCAGTTCTCTGCGCAACCACTTGGCAATTGTCGAGCTTGAGCACCGTCACCGGCACTTGCTCGCCCGCGTCGGTAAAGACGCGAGTCATGCCAACCTTCTGCGCAATCACTCCCGAACGCATCGCGTTTCGCCCCTTAGAGCTTGATCTCGACGTCGACGCCGGCCGCGAGGTCGAGCTTCATCAAAGCATCAACCGTCTGCGGGGTCGGATCGACGATGTCGAGGAGCCGCTTGTGAGTCCGCATCTCGAACTGCTCGCGGCTCTTCTTGTCGATATGCGGCGACCGGTTGACCGTGAACTTCTCGATCCGGGTCGGCAGCGGCACCGGCCCGCGCACGCGCGCGCCGGTCCGCTTGGCGGTATTGACGATCTCGCGGGTCGACGCATCGAGGATACGATGGTCGAACGCCTTGAGCCGGATGCGGATGTTCTGGCCGTTCATGATCTTGCTAAGACAGAAAGACGACGGGACAGGCGCCGGTGCGGCGATTGCTGTCCGTGACCTTTGACCTGTCCCTCTCTCCTATCTCTCTGTCTCTTGCCAATCGGCTCGGTTACTCGACGATCTTGGTCACCACGCCGGAACCAACGGTGCGACCGCCTTCGCGGATAGCGAAGCGAAGGCGCTCTTCCATCGCGATCGGCACGATGAGATCGACGTCGATGGCAACGTTGTCACCGGGCATCACCATCTCGGTGCCTTCCGGCAATGTCACCACACCAGTCACGTCCGTGGTCCGGAAGTAGAACTGCGGCCGGTAGTTGGTGAAGAATGGTGTGTGACGACCGCCCTCCTCCTTGGTGAGGATGTAAGCCTCTGCCTTGAACTTGGTGTGCGGCGTCACGGAGCCCGGCTTGCACAGCACCTGACCGCGCTCGACGCCGTCTCGGTCGATACCGCGCAGCAGCGCACCGATGTTGTCGCCGGCCTCGCCCTGGTCGAGCAGCTTGCGGAACATCTCCACGCCAGTGACGACCGTCTTCGACGTGTCGCGGATACCGACGATCTCCACCTCGTCGCCGACATTGACGACGCCACGCTCGACACGGCCGGTCACCACGGTGCCCCGACCGGAGATCGAGAAGACGTCCTCGATCGGCATCAGGAACGGCTGGTCGACTGGACGCTCCGGCTGCGGAATGTAGCTGTCGACTTCTTCCATCAACTTGAGGACGGCCTTCTTGCCGATCTCCTCGTTGGTGTCTTCCAGCGCCGCGAGCGCCGAACCACGGACGATCGGAATGTCGTCGCCGGGGAAGTCGTAGCTCGACAGCAACTCGCGCACTTCGAGCTCGACGAGGTCGAGAAGCTCCTCGTCGTCGACCTGATCGACCTTGTTGAGGAATACGACCAGCGCCGGCACGCCGACCTGACGGGCAAGCAAGATGTGCTCACGAGTCTGAGGCATCGGGCCGTCGGCCGAGCTGACGACGAGGATCGCCCCATCCATCTGGGCAGCGCCGGTGATCATGTTCTTGACGTAGTCGGCGTGACCGGGGCAATCGACGTGAGCGTAGTGCCGGTTAGCCGTCTCGTATTCGACGTGAGCGGTGTTGATCGTGATGCCGCGCGCCTTCTCTTCGGGCGCCGCGTCGATCGATTCGTAATCCTTGAACTCCGCCTGACCGGCTTCGGCCAACACCTTGGTGATCGCCGCCGTCAGCGTCGTCTTGCCATGATCGACATGGCCGATCGTCCCAATGTTGCAGTGCGGCTTATTCCGCTCGAATTTCTCTTTGGCCATCGGGGCTCTCCGTCTTTCCTTAGGTCTTTCTATGCTGGCTGCAGTCGGTTCAGGCGAACTTCGCCTGGACCTCCTGGGCCACTGCCTGGGGGACTTGCTCGTAGTGATCGAACTGCATGGTGTACTGGGCTCGACCCTGGCTCATCGAGCGCAGCGTGTTGACGTAACCGAACATATTGGCCAGCGGCACCATGGCGTTCACCACCTGGGCGTTGCCGCGGGTGTCAGTCCCGGCAATCTGGCCACGACGCGAATTGATGTCGCCGATGACCGAGCCGAGATACTCTTCCGGCGTCACCACTTCGATCTTCATGATCGGCTCGAGCAGCACCGAACCGGCCTTTTGCAAGGCCTCGCGGAAACCGGCCCGGGAGGCGATCTCGAAGGCCAATGCCGACGAGTCGACATCGTGCGACGCACCATCGACAAGCTGGACATTCACATCGACGACCGGGAACCCGGCGACAACGCCGGAGGTCAGGACCGACTGGAGACCTTTCTCGACGCCCGGAATGAACTCCTTCGGCACCGCACCACCCACGATCTTGGAATCGAAGGTATAGCCGCCCCCCTGACCAGCGGGCTCTACATCAAGCTTCACCCGCGCGAACTGGCCTGAGCCACCGCTCTGCTTCTTGTGGGTGTAGTCGATCGTCGCCGGTTTCGTGATCGTCTCGCGATAGGCGACCTGCGGCGCGCCAACGCTTACGTCGACCTTGTGGGTCCGCTTGAGGATGTCCACCTTCACGTCGAGATGCAACTCGCCCATCCCCTTGAGGATGGTCTGACCGCTCTCAGGATCGGTCGACACGCGGAACGAGGGATCCTCGGCGGCAAGTCGCGACAGCGCGACACCGAGCTTCTCCTGGTCACCCTTGGTCTTTGGTTCCACCGCGATCTCGATAACCGGATCCGGAAACTCCATCTTCTCCAGGATCACCGGGTGCTGCGGATCGCATAACGTATCACCCGTGCGGGTCTCCTTGAGACCGGCAAGCGCGATGATATCGCCCGCATAGGCTTCCTTGATGTCCTCGCGGCTGTTCGCATGCATAAGCAACATCCGCCCGACGCGTTCCTTGCGCTCGCGCGGCGAATTGAGAATCTGTTGCCCGGCGGCGACCTTGCCAGAGTAAATCCGACAAAAGGTCAGCGAGCCGACGAAAGGATCGTCCATGATCTTGAACGCCAAGATCGACAACGGCGCGCCGTCCGAAGACTCGCGCACCATCTCCTCGCCGTTGTCAGGATCGACGCCCTTGATCGCCGGCACGTCGAGCGGCGACGGCAGGTAGTCGACCACTGCATCAAGAAGCGTCTGTACACCCTTGTTCTTAAACGCCGAACCGGCCAGAACGGGGAAGAACGCGCCGGTGACAACGGCCTTACGGATAAGGCGCTTCAGCGTGGCCTCGTCCGGCTCCTGGCCTTCGAAGAAGGCCGCCATGGCATCGTCGTCAAGCTCGACCGCCGCCTCAACCAGCGCATTGCGATACTCCTGCGCCTGTTCTCTCAGGTCGGCCGGAATTTCGATGTCTTCGTAGTTCGCGCCCAGCGCCTCGTCGTTCCAGACAACGCCGACCATGCGGACGAGATCGATCACGCCCTTGAAGTCGGCTTCGGCTCCGATCGGCAATTGAATTGCAACCGGCCGCGCGCCGAGGCGCTTCGTGATGTCGTCGAGACACTTGAAGAAGTCGGCGCCGGTTTTGTCCATTTTGTTGGCGAAGACGATGCGGGGTACGCGATACTTGTCCCCCTGGCGCCAAACCGTTTCGGTCTGCGGCTCGACACCCTGGTTGGAGTCGAGCACGCATACAGCACCGTCGAGCACCCGCAGCGAACGCTCGACTTCGATCGTGAAGTCGACGTGGCCAGGGGTGTCGATGATGTTCAGGCGCTTGCCCTGCCACTCGGCGGTCGTCGCCGCCGAGGTGATCGTGATGCCGCGCTCCTGCTCCTGCTCCATCCAGTCCATGGTCGCGGCGCCGTCGTGGACTTCGCCGATTTTATGGCTCTTTCCGGTGTAGTAGAGGATCCGCTCGGTCGTCGTCGTCTTGCCGGCATCGATGTGCGCCATGATGCCGAAGTTGCGGTAGTCCTCGATTTTCGTCGTGCGCGACATGATCTTGCGGCCTCTAGCGGAGCGGTCTTACCAGCGGTAGTGCGAAAAGGCCCGGTTGGCCTCGGCCATCCGGTGGGTGTCTTCACGTTTCTTCACGGCGGTGCCGCGATTGTTGGCGGCGTCGAGCAACTCGCCCGACAGCTTCTCGGTCATCGTCTTTTCGTTCCGGGACCGTGCGGCAGCCAGCAGCCAGCGAATGGCGAGCGCCTGGCGACGGTCGGTGCGAACCTCGACCGGGACCTGATACGTCGCGCCGCCGACGCGACGGGAGCGAACCTCGATGGCTGGCATGACATTGTCCAGCGCCTGCCGGAAAACGCCGAGCGGGTCCTGCTTCGTCTTCTCCTCGATCGTCTCGAACGCGCCATAGACGATCCGCTCAGCAACCGATTTCTTCCCCTGCTGCATGACCGAGTTCATGAACTTGGTCACCACTTCGTTGTGGTATTTGGGGTCCGGAATGATCTCGCGCTTTTCAGCGCGGTGACGACGGGACATGGCGCTTGCCTGTTCTCTTCTCTGGCTCTCGCAACAAAAAACGACCCGGAACTATTTGGGTCGTTTGGCACCGTATTTGGAACGTCTCTGCCGGCGGTCTTTGACACCCTGGGTGTCGAGGACGCCGCGGATGATGTGATAGCGTACACCCGGAAGGTCCTTCACGCGGCCACCACGGATCATCACCACCGAGTGCTCTTGAAGGTTATGCCCCTCGCCAGGGATATAGCCGATCACCTCGAACTGATTGGTGAGTCGGACCTTGGCGACCTTGCGCAGCGCGGAGTTCGGCTTTTTCGGCGTCGTCGTGTAGACGCGCGTGCAGACGCCCCGCTTCTGCGGGCTCTCCTGCATCGCCGGCACTTTGTTACGCTTGACCGGCGCGCGGCGCGGTTTGCGAATGAGCTGGTTAATCGTCGGCATTGTCGCCCTTGGTGTTCGTTGCGCCGGTGACCGGCTTTGATCGTCTCAGTCCCACTGCACATCTAGCGCCGTGCCCGCCTTGGCGGGAGGCGCTCCGAAAACAGAGGACCGCGGAGTGGCCGCGCTCGTGTTATCCTGTCGAACGTCGTTCAGTTCGTTTTCGCACAGCGTTTAGGCCCTCTGGTTCCCCGGCGCGACGCCGATGGGAACAAAAGGCCTACGACCTGCTCGAAAGCGCGCGGAACCTATGCTTTCGCGGGTCCAACGTCAACCCTGCCGAGGCAAGAATCTTTACAATTTCGCGACATGGACGAAATGTAACGAATTGAACGGCTTGAGCACGGCCGCTGCGCTTTTTTCGGGTCAGCTCAGCACCGTGTCAGGTCACATAAGCTGCGCATTGCCGAATCTGGTCGTCTCACCTACAGTTTTCAACCTCGCGCTTCCGTAACCTCGAACTCGGCCAGATGGACACCACGACGCAGCGCCCTCTCGCAGCGCCCGCGCTCTTTCGAGCGCGCGCGGCAATTTCGGCCGCGTTTCTGCTGATGGGGTTCGGCGTCGGGCTGTGGGCAGGCCACATCCCGATTATTCAGGACAAACTGTCGATTGACCTGAGCGTGATCGGCTTCGCTCTGTTGACCATGGCGATCGGCGCCATGGTGTCCATGCCGTTGTCCGGCTGGGTCGTCGGCCATATCGGCTCCAGACGTCCAACGGCGATCGCGATGATTGCCTACTTGATCATCGTGCCGACACCTCTTTTGGCTGGAACAGTTCCACTGCTGTTCGTTGCCGCGTTCTTCTTCGGATTTTCGCTCGGCGCGTTCGATGTTGTTGCAAACGTTCAGGCCTCGGAAATCGAGACAGCCCGCGGACGCCCGACCATGTCATCGTTCCATGCCTTCTATTCGATTGGCACAATGATTGGCGCGGCGGCCGCTGGTTTCCTGATCTTCATCGGCTGGAGCGGCGGATTCGGTGCCGCTTTCGTCTGCGTCTTTGCGGTGACTCTCGGGGTCGGGGCGGCGGGCCGTTTCTACCCCAGCGATCCGAAGCCAGGCGAAGGTCCGCATTTCGCGCTGCCGAACCGTGTTTTGTTCGGCCTCGGCGCGATTTGCTTCTTTGCTTACGCCATCGAAGGCGCGGTCACTGACTGGAGCGCCCTTTATCTCACCGATGTCCTTGATGCGACCCCAGCCCGAGCAACCACGGGTTTGGTCCTGTTCTCGCTCGCGATGGCGGGGTTCAGGCTGTTTGGCGATCCGATCGTCGAGCGGCTTGGTCGCCGCGCCGTGCTTGCCGGCGGCGGCGTGATCTGTTCCGTGGGGCTGGCGATTACGATCGCCGCACCCTGGCCGCTTCTCGCCTCTGTCGGCTTCGGATTGGTCGGCGTCGGTGCCGCCAACATCGTCCCGGTACTGTTCAGCTGGGGCGCCCGCACGCCAGGAATACCGCCGGGTGTCGGCGTCGCAGCCATCGCCACCACCGGCTATCTGGGCTTTCTGTCCGCCCCACCAATCCTCGGCTTCATCGCCGATGGGTATGGCTTATCAACGTCGCTGTTCGTCGTGCTGATCATGGGGCTGGTCATGGCGGTGCTCGGCTTCACGCGGAAGCGACCACCGCCCGCGTGATCAAGCCAGCAAGCGTACCGTCATTTCGTGGATAAGCGCGTCCATCTCGACCGGAAACTGGATGACATCGACCTTGTCGTCGATCAACAGGAACGACATGCCATGCACGGTCGTCCATAGCGCAAACCCGCGCCGGGTGACCTCGTCGTCGACATCGCCCTTGCCCATGTAGGCTGCCAACTCGCTGAGCAAGACTCCGAACGTCTCGTGCCCGAGCGCCATCATCGCTTCGTGCTTGCCGTGATCGCGGGTGAGACCGAACATCAGGCGAAATACGCCCGGCTCGCGTTGGGCGAAATGAACGTAAGCGACGCCCATCGCCGAAATTCCGTCAATTGAGCCGCGCTTATACCCCTTCAGGCTGCTGCGCATCGCATCGCGGAGGCGCGCCATGCCTTCCATCGCGACTGCGACCAGCATCTCGCGCTTGTCCTCGAAATGGCGGTATGGCGCCGCCGTGCTCACCCCAGCCGCCCTGCAGGCTTCGGAAATCGAAAACCGGTCCGGTCCCTTTTCCTCGACCAGCAATCGCGTGGCGTTGAGAAGCTGCGCGCGCAAATCACCATGGTGATATCCGGTCTTGCGAACGGTTCGTTTGGTCTTGATAGCCCCTACTCCCAAAAAAGTGAGCGCCTCCCCTTGCCTTTGTTAAAGACTCTAACATATGTAAGCGCGTCTAACATGTAGTGCAAGGGGATCGCGACTCGTGACCAGCGCTGAAAACAAACCTAGCATTTGGCGCCGTGTTGCGCGGCGAACCATCACCATAGCATCGACGGTGGCGACCGGCGTATTGGCGATCGGCCTCGTGGTCACCGGCGCGGGCCTGATTGAGAGCCGGGCCACCAGCCTACCGCCGGTCGAAGCCGCACCGCTGGTTGCGATTGATCCGATGACCGTCCGGATCACCGATGGCTACGAGGTCACCCGCTCCTTCGTCGGCCAGGTCGAACCACTGCAACAGACCGAAGTCGCCTTCGAGTTGGCCGGCATCGTCGACACGGTGAACGTCGATGAGGGCGAACACGTCGCCGAGGGGCAGATCCTCGCAAGTCTCGACACCCGAACCCTTGAGAACCAGAAAGCAACGCTGCTCGCGGCCCGTAAGGCACTCGAAGCCCAGGCGGAACTTGCGCGGCTAACAACTGAGCGCAGGGAGCGACTCGAGGATCGCGGGTTCTCGACGACTCAGGCTTTCGACGAAGCCCGCCTTGGCCTTGCCGAGCTCGAGGCACGGCTGGCGGAAACCGACATGTCAATCGCCGGCATCGACATTCAACTCGATAAGTCGGTGCTCCGTGCCCCATTCGGCGGCCGGGTCGGTGCCCGGTCCGCCGACGAAGGTGCTTGGGTCGCGAACGGCGCGCCGATCGTCTCGCTCCTCCAGAACGCTAGGCCGCATATGCGGGTCGGCATCGCCCCGTCGATCGCCGACACGTTGCGCCCCGGCGATCGGTTCACGGTCTCCGTCGCCGGCAAGGTCTATGAAGCGGAACTGTTACGCCTGCGGCCGGACCTCGATGCCACCACACGTACGCGGACAGCTCTGCTCCAGATCGAAGCCCAGGCAGATCAGTCGGCTCCGCTCTACGGGCAGACCGGTTCGCTCGATCTGGCGCAGGACGTTGCCGAGGAAGGCGCATGGGTACCCATGACGGCGCTCCGTGAAGGCGCGCGTGGTGTGTGGACGGTGCTGACGCTGGAACCTGCGGATGCGGCTGACGAGGCGCTCGTCTCCTTCGAAGCTGTGGAGATCATTTACGCTGATCAGGACCGCGCCTTCGTCCGTGGAACATTCGAGGACGGCGTCCGGATCGTCTCCGCTGGCCAGCATCGGGTGACTCCCGGCCAGCGCATCCGCCTCGATACTCAAGGCTGAGCCCCATGGAAACGCTGACCTTTCGGCACCCACGGATCGTTGCCCTTGCGCTCCTGGTGATTATCTCCGCCGGCCTGTCGTCTCTGCTGTCGATCGGTCGCCAGGAAGACCCGACGATCACCAATCTCTTCGCGTCGATTACTACGTCGTTTCCCGGCGCCGACCCGGAACGCGTTGAAGCCCTCGTGACCGCCGAGATCGAAGACGCCCTGCGCGAAATACCGGAAGTCGACGTGATCGAGTCGGCGTCGAGCACGGGCATCTCCATCGTCAGCATCGAACTCATCGAAACGCTCGGCGAGGACCGTATCGAACAGGTCTGGTCGGAAGTTCGCGATGCCATCGACGACGCGGCCCGGACGTTCCCGGACGGCGTGCAAGAACCGGAGTTCGATAGCGACGGCGCCGGCGCATTCGCGGCGATCGTCGCCCTTACCGCAGTGCATGACCGAGTCCCGATGACCATCGCCGGCCGCTACGCGGATGGGCTCGCTGACGAACTGCGCAACATCCCAGGCACCAAACTCGTCGAGACGTTCGGTGCGCCGGATGAAGAGGTTCTGGTGACGATCGACCCCGCGGCAGCTGCCGCGCTCGGCCTCACGCCGGATCAGGTCTCAGCCGCCATCCGGGCCGCGGACAGCAAAGTCCAGGCGGGGCGCCTTCGTGGGGCCGACAGCGACTTCGTCATCAACGTCGAGGGCGAGATCACGGCCCTGGATCGCCTGCGCCGTGTCGTCATCCGCGGAGCCGATAACGGCAAGATCACCCTTCTCGGCGATATTGCCGAGGTGACTCGCGGCGCCCGGTTGCCTCAGGCGGAGACCGCACGCAGCGATGGCCGCGCCGCGATCCTGGTTGCCGCCAAGATCAACGACGGCCTGCAGGTCGACGTCTGGATGGCAAACCTCCGCGACACCCTCGCCGACTATCAGTCAGTGCTTCCGGCGTCGCTTTCGGCCGACCTCGTTTTCGACCAAAGCCTCTATACCGCCGATCGTCTGACCGAGGTTGGGATCAACATGGCAATCGGCGTCGCGCTGGTGGTCGCGGTCCTGTTCATCACATTAGGCGCTCGCGCCGCCGCGATCGTTGCCTTGGTGCTCCCGCTGGTCAGCCTCGCCACCCTGGCGACAATGAACGCGATCGGGCTGCCGATTCACCAGATGTCGGTGACCGGACTGATCGTCGCGCTGGGCCTGCTGGTCGACGCGGCGATCGTCATGACCGACGAGGTCGGCAAACGCATCCGCGCCGGCGAATCGCGAATCGTCGCTGTGCAGGGTTCGGTGAGGCGACTGTTCGCTCCCCTCCTCGCCTCGACCGCAACGACGGCGTTGTCATTCATGCCGATGATCCTGCTCCCCGGCCCGGCCGGAGACTTCGTCGGCGCGATCGCCATCGCGGTCGTGCTGATGCTGATGTGGTCGTTCCTTGTCGCCGTCACCATCACGCCAGCGATCGCCGGTTGGATCTTGCCTGCCCGCCAAGGGCGCTCTCCCCTGTCAACCGGCATCCGCGCCGGCGCCCTGGGGCGCGTATTCGAAGCATCCTTGCGCTGGGCGGTTCGCAACCCGATTAAGTCCGTGATGCTGGCGCTGATTCTGCCGCTCATCGGATTCGCCAGCTTCCCGACCCTGACCGCGCAGTTCTTTCCGGGCGTCGATCGTGACCAGTTCTACATCGAGGTCGAACTCGCCGATGGCACGGCGCTGGCGGAAACGGAAGAGGTCGCCATTGGTGTCGACCAGATCCTTCGCGGCATCGATGATATCCGGCAGGTGTCATGGGTGACCGGCCGCTCAGCGCCGGCGTTCTACTACAACATCGTCGGCAACCGCGATCAGGCGCCGGCCTTCGCGCAGGCGCTTGTCACCACGGCGTCGCCGGCCGCCACCGAACGCCTGGTGCCAGAGGTGCAACGCCGGCTCGACAGCCTCTATCCTCAAGCGCGGATTCTGGTCCGCGGCCTGGTCCAGGGACCGCCGGTCAACGCGCCAGTCGAGTTACGCTTCGTCGGTCCTGACACCGCGGTGCTTCGTGATCTTGGCGATCGCGCCCGGGGTATCCTCGCCGAGCTGGATACGGTGACGATTGTCCGGACCTCGGCCAACGGCGGCGCGCCGAAGATCAACGTCGATGTCGATGAAGCCAAGGCCCGATTGCTCGGCCTCGATCTCGGCGGCGTTGCCCGTCAGCTCGAGGCGAGCCTCGAAGGCGTCACCGGCGGATCACTGCTCGAGGGAACCGAGCAGCTTCCAGTACGGGTCCGGGTTGGCGATACCGTACGCGGTGACTTGGCGGCGATCGCCAATCTCACCATCCTGCCACCGGGTGCATCCGCGACTTCGGCATCCGGCGCATTCCCGGGCGTGCCCCTGTCGGCGATTTCCGACATCCGCGTCGAACCCAGCGAAAGCGTCATCACCCGGCGCAACGCCGAACGGGCGAACACCGTCCAGGCATTCTTGCTCCAAGGCATCTTGCCCGAGGAAGCATTGGAGGCCGCCCGCGCCGAACTCGATGCGCAAGGTTTTGAGATACCATCTGGGTACCGGCTCGAATTCGGCGGCGACTCTGACGCGCGTTCGAGCACGCTCAACAATCTGCTTGCCTCGGTCGGCCTGATCGTGGCGCTGTCGATCGCGGTCGTGGTACTGACCTTCAACTCGTTCCGTCTGTCGATGGTCACGTTCGTTGTAGCCGGCTTGTCGGCCGGCTTGAGCATCCTGTCGCTGGCCGTCTTCCAGTATCCGTTCGGCATCAACGCCGTGATCGGCGTCATCGGATCGATCGGTGTGTCGATCAATGCGGCGATCATCATCCTCACCGGGCTCCAAGCCAATCCCGAGGCGGCGGCCGGAGACACCGATAGCATGGTGGACGTGGTGATGGGGTCGAGCCGCCACATCATCTCCACGACGCTCACCACCTTTGGCGGCTTCCTGCCGCTGATCTTGGCCGGTGGCGGCTTCTGGCCACCGTTCGCGATGTCCGTGGCTGGCGGCGTCCTGCTCTCGACCGTGGTGTCGTTCTACTTCACCCCGCCAATGTTCGCACTGATCTATCGAAAGAAGCGGCAGGAGCCGACCGCC
Source organism: Bauldia sp. (assembly GCF_965232525.1). Lineage (GTDB taxonomy): Bacteria > Pseudomonadota > Alphaproteobacteria > Rhizobiales > Kaistiaceae > Bauldia. Next base: position 3,535,151 of record NZ_OZ246980.1, read on the forward strand.
ATGGCGAGCGATACCCCGCCGCCAGCCAGTGAGCCAACGCTCAGACTCGCCGCCGAATAGAAAAAGGCCGCCCCCAGGGGCGGCCTTTTCCGTTCGTCACCCTTGGTCAGACTCAGGCGATCAACTCGAAGTCGGCCACGGTCAGGGTTGGCGTCCCGTTGAGCTCCGCGATGAGCTCTTTGCCCGAGCCGCCCGCCGAGCCATCTGCATCGTGAAAGAGTTTGCCATTGTTGTCGTTGTAGATAATGCGCTGGTCTGTCGTCACCGCGTTGTTGCCGATTACGAACTCGGAGGCGGCAAGCGGATCACCGACGCTGCCAGTCAAACCGAAGGCGGAGATACTCAGACCGATCAAATCCGTACCGACTTCGAAATCGTCGATGACATCGGCGTCGGCATCGCCCGCAAGATCAAAGTTGAACTGATCGGATCCATCGCCGCCAAAAAGCAGGTCATTCCCACCGCGGCCGTTTAGGGTGTCGTCGCCGTCGTTTCCGTGAAAGTCATTCCCTTCCGAGTCTCCCAGCATTTCGTCATTTCCGTAGTCGCCAACGAATTCCTCTATGTTCTTTACGGATTCGACGTTGCCAAAACCGTCATCTTGAATCTCTGCTCCGGAGATTTCGAGATCGAGTACAACATCACCGATACCGACTCCCTGGAAATCATGAAAGCTCAGCGTATCAAATCCGCCCTTGCCATTGAATTCATCAACTCCATCCAGACCCGCGAAATAATTCGAGTCGCTGTTACCTAAGAATGTGTCGTCCTTGCTGGTGCCAATGACGGCTTCTATGTTCTTGACGGTGTCTTTGTTGCCCCAGCCATCGACGATCTTGCCTGTCTTCAAATTGGCATCGATGCCGCCGGTACCTCCGTAGCGGCCGTCGCTGTCGTAGTAGACGCTGTCGAACCCGCCCTTCCCGTCGATCGTGTCGTTACCACGAAGGCCTCCGAATTCCTCGTCCGCGCCGGAACCCTTCATCTTGTCCTTGAACTTTGAACCTTCAAAGGACTCAAAGTTCTTGATCTTGTCCTTGCCGCCCCATGAATCCTTGACGGTTCCCTTCTTCACATCAAGTGTGATGCCGCTCAGAGCGCTCGGATCATAGAACGACTCCATGTAGGTCAGCCGGTCCCATCCGCTTCCTCCGTCTATCTTGTCATCACCGGCGTCACCCTTGATGAAGTCATCTCCGCCTTTGCCCTTGATAACGTCGTCGCCGAGCGAGCGCCCTGCGATCATGTCGTCGCCGTGCTTGGAACCAATGAACTTGTCATCACCCATGAACAACAAAGACATGGCGTTGAACGGATCGGGGTCTTGCGGGCTGCTGTCCTCGCGATCAAAGCCGAAAATGTACGCCGCGAGATCGTCGAGATAGACGTTCAGGCCTGTGATTTCGATCAGCGTTGTGCCGCCGTTCGAAATTGTGATGGCCCCGACCTTTCCTGCGATCGGCGTATCACCGTTGTATTTGAAGTTTTTGCCCTCGATCGTAATCGTGTCGCCGTTTGTGTTGTCGAACTCGAACTTCTTGGCAGCTTTGGTCGACGGCGGAAGCGCGTCCTCGAAGAAATCCGCCCAATAGGCATGGTCGTCGATCGCGTTGAATAGCTTTACCTTTGCCATGGTTCTCTCCCCAGCAGCAGATTGCGCGTAGCGCGTTGGATGCCGGGTCAGAGTCTGTTTGCGGCCAGCAAGGCACAACCCCCATTTGGGGTATGCTCCACCTACTACTACTTCTTCTGATGCGGATACGAAGTATCTGTGGTTGGCATCCGGGGCGGGGCCAGAACAAGACTTGCAAGAAGGGCGACAAGCTCGGATTGCCGATGCACTCCGGACTTCGCGAAGACGGACTTCAGCTGCTTGCGCGCCGTATCATCGGCTATGCCCAATGCCCGTGCGGCCGAAGCAATCGTCTCACCTGAACCGATCCGGCGCGCGACCCGCGCTTCCGCTGGGGTTAACTCGAATGTCTCTTGGATGACTTCGACCGCTGGTGGTTCGTTGGCGATCACCGGCACGATAATGAGGAGCGCCCGAACGGCCGAGAAGACATCCAGGACGTCGCCGTGGATCGGCAGTAGGTGAATGATCATCGGCGGACGACCTTCTTCCGCCGGCATCGGGATCGAGCGGCTTGGCGGCACGTAGCCAGGCGCTCCGAGGTCACAAACGGCTGCCGCGAGGGCATTGTCCACATCCTTGCGGGAGGCCGCCACACGCTCCCGACGGTCTTCAATCACGTGCGGGACGAATGCATCCAGCAGGCGATTGCCCGCAACGACGCGTCCCTCGCGTCCAAGCAATGCCGCCGCGAAACCAAGAGCTTCGGTGGCAGCCAAAGCCGTTTTCACCCGGCTTAGCGCGAAGCGAGAAGAAATCAGCGCGGCGCGCGCCAAATGCGGACGAATGATGTTCATGGCTTCAACGAACTTCGGCGCGAATGGGCCTTCGACCATCCGCTTCTCGAAGTGGACGATCAGCCTATCGCCTAGCGGAGAATCCGCGACCGTGGCGCATCCGACTCCCAGCCCGCGCGGTAGGAAGAAATCCCGATAGACGGGCGCGGCGGCCATTTCCTCAACGCCGAACACGTCTGTATCCACGAGAAAACCGCGGCGGCGATCTGCGAGGAGCCTGGCCGTCCGTGCGTTGTTGTCCGCCAAACCTTCAGCGAAGTAGTCCGCGATGGTTTCCTCGAAATCCGATGAGGCGATCCAGCGATCGGTGGTCGGCATCAAGATTACGCCGCCGAAACCGCCGCCAAGCCGAGCGAGATCGTCTAGCACCGCGGGCCATAGTTCGGGCGCTGCGCCAGCTTCGTAAATCCGCTGGATGATCCGCTCGGTCACGCCACTCCCCCTCATCAGGAGGTGTGGCGCGGGAGCTACCATAAACTCGGCACAACTGCCAAGCGTGTTGAAGCCAACAAACGCTCGCGATAAGCGCACGATTGCCACGAAAAAGGCCGCCCCGAGGGGCGGCCTTCATTTTGTTGTTCAGATGCTTGCGCGCTACTCGGCGGCGCCAGTCAGTTCGCCAAGGTCCTCGGTTCCGCCCTCGGCTGCAGCGATCTCCGCGGCTCGACGGCGCTCCTCGACGATCAGCTCGTCGCGGTGGGTGGCGACCTGACGGACCCGGTTGATGGTTCCGCCGGTGCCGGCCGGGATCAGGCGGCCGACAATGATGTTCTCCTTGAGGCCTTCCAGCGGATCGACCTTGCCGTTGACCGCGGCCTCGGTGAGAACCCGGGTCGTCTCCTGGAACGAGGCGGCCGAGAAGAACGACCGGGTCTGCAGGCTCGCCTTGGTGATGCCGAGTAGCACCGGCACGCCGACCGCCGGCTGCTTGCCTTCTTCGACCGCCTTGTCGTTGGCGATCTCGAAGTCGAGCTGGTCGATCTGCTCGCCTGGGAACATGTCGGTATCGCCAGACTCGACGATCTCGATCTTCTGCAGCATCTGGCGAACGATCACCTCGATGTGCTTGTCGTTGATCGTCACGCCCTGGAGCCGGTAGACGTCCTGGATCTCGTTGACCAGATACGCGGCCAACGCCTCGATCCCCTTGATCGCCAGGATGTCGTGCGGCGCCGGGTTGCCTTCGACGATGTAGTCGCCCTTCTCAACCGCGTCGCCTTCCTGGAGATGGAACGGCTTGCCCTTGGCGATCAGGTACTCGACCGGCTCGATACCCTCGGCGACACCTTCCTCGGTCGGCTCCAGCACGATCCGCCGCTTGTTCTTGTAGTCACGGCCGAATTTGATGGTGCCGTCGATCTCGGCGATGATCGCATGGTCCTTGGGACGCCGCGCCTCGAACAGCTCCGCCACCCGCGGCAGACCGCCGGTGATGTCGCGGGTCTTGGCGCTCTCCATCGGAATACGCGCGAGCACGTCGCCGGCATGGACTTCGGTGCCCGGCTCGACCGACAGGATGGCGTCCACCGGCAGCAGGTAGCGGGCTTCTGTACCGCGCGCCGTCTTCATCGGCTCGCCGTCCTTGCCCTTGACCACGATCGCCGGCTTGAGGTCGCCGCCGCGCGGGTTCGCCCGCCAATCGGTCACCACCCGCTTGGTGATACCGGTCGATTCGTCCGCCGTCTCGGAGACCGAGATGCGGTCAACCAAGTCCTCGAATGCGATGACGCCTTCGACTTCCGTCAAAACCGGCCGGGTATAGGGGTCCCATTCGGCCAGACGCTGGCCGCGCTTGACCGTATCGCCTTCGTCGACGTGGAGCCGCGACCCGTAGGTGACCCGGTTGGTCGAACGTTCGGTCCCGTCGCTGTCGACGATGACGATCTGCATGTTGCGGCCCATGGCAATCAGGCGCCCGTCGGAGTCGCGCACGAGGTTGCGGTTGCGGATCTGCACCGTGCCTTCGAAGTTCGACTCCATCGTCGACTGATCGACCACCTGCGCCGTGCCACCGATGTGGAACGTCCGCATCGTGAGCTGAGTGCCCGGCTCGCCGATCGACTGCGCCGCGATGACGCCGACCGCCTCGCCCATGTTCACCGGCGTACCGCGCGCCAGGTCGCGGCCGTAACACTTGCCGCACACGCCGTTCTTGGTCTCGCAGGTGAGCACCGAGCGAATCCGGAAAGCCTGAACCTTGGCATTCTCGATCGCCTCGACGTCGCGCTCCTCGATCAGATGACCGGCCGGGATGATCACCTCGCCGGTCGCCGGCGCGATAACATCTTCTGCCGCAGTCCGACCGAGGACGCGCTGGCCGAGCGTCGCGACGATCTGACCGGAATCGATCACCGCCTGCATCTTGAGACCCGCGTCCGTACCGCAGTCCGGCTCGGTGACGATGCAATCCTGAGCCACGTCAACGAGGCGACGCGTCAGGTAGCCGGAGTTCGCCGTCTTCAACGCGGTGTCCGCCAGGCCCTTACGGGCGCCGTGGGTCGAGTTGAAGTACTCGAGCACCGACAGACCTTCCTTGAAGTTCGAGATGATCGGGCTCTCGATGATCTCGCCCGACGGCTTGGCCATCAGCCCGCGCATGCCGGCCAGCTGTTTCATCTGCTGGGGCGAGCCACGCGCACCGGAGTGCGACATCATGTAGATGGAGTTCATCGGCCGCTGGCGGCCATCGTCGTCTTTCTCGACCGCCTGGATGCGCTTCATCATCTCGTCGGCGACGCGATCGGTGCACTTGGCCCACGCATCGACGACCTTGTTGTACTTCTCGCCCTGAGTGATCAGTCCGTCGTTGTATTGCTGCTCATATTCTTTAGCGAGCTTCTGGGTGTCGTCGACCAGCTTATGCTTGGTGTCCGGGATCAGCATGTCGTCCTTGCCGAACGAGATGCCAGCCTTGAACGCTTGGGTGAAGCCGAGCTGCATGATCCGATCGCAGAAGATGACCGTCTCCTTCTGACCGCAATGCCGGTAGACGGCATCGATCATGTTGGAGATCTCCTTCTTGGTCATCAGCTTGTTGATCAGGTCGAACGACAGGTTCGGGTTCTTCGGCAGCAATGCACCGAGCAACAGCCGACCGGGCGTCGTCTCATAGATCTCCGACGTCTCGTTGCCCTCGGCGTCGACCCCCCGATAGCGGCCACGCACCTTGGCGTGGAGCGACACGGAGCCTGATGACAGTGCGTGCTCAATCTCGCCGGGGTTACCGAACGCCGCCCCTTCTCCTGGCTCGCCATCGGCCATGATCGATAGATAGTAGAGGCCGAGAACGATGTCCTGGGACGGGACGATGATCGGCGCGCCATTCGCAGGGTGCAGGATGTTATTGGTCGACATCATCAGCACGCGGGCCTCGAGCTGCGCCTCGAGCGACAGCGGCACGTGGACTGCCATCTGGTCGCCGTCGAAGTCAGCATTGAACGCCGCGCAGACCAGCGGATGGAGCTGGATTGCCTTGCCCTCGATCAGCACAGGCTCGAACGCCTGGATGCCGAGACGGTGGAGCGTCGGCGCCCGGTTGAGCAACACCGGATGCTCGCGGATCACCTCGTCGAGGATGTCCCAGACCTCCGGCTTCTCCTTCTCGACCAGCTTCTTCGCCTGCTTGACGGTCGACGAGTAACCCTTGGCGTCGAGCCGCGAATAGATGAACGGCTTGAACAGCTCCAGCGCCATCTTCTTCGGCAGCCCGCACTGGTGCAGCTTGAGCTCGGGACCGACAACGATCACCGAACGGCCGGAATAGTCGACCCGCTTGCCGAGCAGGTTCTGACGGAACCGGCCCTGCTTACCCTTGAGCATATCCGACAGGGATTTCAGCGGCCGCTTGTTGGCACCGGTGATCACCCGGCCGCGGCGGCCGTTATCGAACAGGGCGTCGACCGCTTCCTGCAGCATCCGCTTTTCGTTACGGATGATGATGTCCGGTGCCCGCAGCTCGATCAGCCGCTTCAACCGGTTGTTCCGGTTGATGACGCGACGATAGAGGTCGTTGAGGTCGGAGGTGGCGAAACGTCCACCATCAAGCGGCACCAGCGGCCGCAGATCCGGCGGGATCACCGGCACGACGGTGAGGATCATCCACTCCGGCTTGTTACCGGACTCGATGAACGCCTCGACCAGCTTGAGACGCTTGGCCAGCTTCTTCGGCTTCAGTTCCGAGGTGGACTCGGCGATCTCTTGGCGCAGGTCTGCAGCCAGCGTCTTGAGGTCGAGGTCGATCAGCATCTTGCGGATCGCATCGGCGCCGATATCGGCGGTGAACGAATCCTCGCCGTACTCGTCCTGCGCCTTGAGGTACTCGTCCTCGCTCAGGAGCTGGCGCTCCTTCAGCGGCGTCAGGCCCGGCTCGATAACGATATAATTCTCGAAGTAGAGAATCCGCTCGAGGTCCTTGAGCGTCATGTCGAGCAGCATGCCGATCCGCGACGGCAGCGACTTCAGGAACCAGATGTGCGCAACCGGCGCGGCGAGCTCGATGTGCCCCATCCGCTCGCGCCGCACCCGGGCAAGCGTGACTTCCACACCGCACTTCTCGCAGATGATACCCTTGTACTTCATCCGCTTGTACTTGCCGCACAGGCACTCGTAGTCCTTGATTGGCCCGAAGATACGGGCGCAGAACAAGCCGTCACGCTCCGGCTTGAACGTCCGGTAGTTGATGGTCTCCGGCTTCTTGATCTCGCCGAACGACCACGACAGGATCTTTTCCGGGCTGGCGATCGAAATACGGATCTGGTCGAAGACCTGCGCGGGCGGTTGCGCCGGTCCGAAGACGTTGGTGATCTCTTGATTCATCGACTGCCTCCTGCTGTGCGCCGGCCCGAACGGGAGGGTTCGAGCGCGGCGCCCATTTCAACTTCGCGAAGTGTGTTCATTTCCAAGGCCGGTCCGCTCACTCGGCGGCATCCGCGGTCGGCGGCGCCGCGACCTGCGGCTGGTTGGCCTTGGAGTTGTCGAGTTCGACATCGAGGCCGAGGGAGCGCATCTCCTTGACGAGCACGTTGAAGCTCTCCGGAATACCGGCCTCGAAGGTATCGTCACCACGGACGATCGCCTCGTAGACCTTGGTCCGGCCGGCCACATCGTCCGACTTCACAGTCAGCATCTCCTGCAGCGTATACGCGGCACCATAGGCTTCAAGCGCCCACACCTCCATCTCGCCGAAGCGCTGACCGCCGAATTGCGCCTTGCCGCCCAGCGGCTGCTGGGTGACCAAGCTGTACGGGCCGATCGAGCGGGCATGAATCTTGTCATCGACCAGGTGGTGCAGCTTCAGCATATAGATGTAGCCGACGGTCACCGGGCGATCGAACGGCTCGCCGGTGCGCCCGTCATGGAGCTGCGACTGTCCCGAGGCATCGAGACCGGCATCCTTTAACAGCTCGACGATATCCGGCTCGCGCGCGCCATCAAACACCGGCGTGGCGATTGGCACACCGCGGGTCAGCTGGCCGGCGAGTTCGGCGACGCCGTCGTCGTCGTAGTCGGCCACCGGCTCGTTCTTCGTGTTGTCGCCGTAGACTTCGTTGAGCACCTTGCGGAGAGGCTTGATATTGCCGTCCTTCTTGTAGGATTCGACCATCTCGCCGACCTTGAGCCCCATACCGGCGCACGCCCAGCCGAGATGGGTTTCGAGGATCTGACCGACGTTCATCCGGCTCGGCACGCCGAGCGGGTTGAGCACGATGTCGACATGCGTCCCGTCGTCGAGATACGGCATGTCCTCGATCGGCACGATCCGCGACACGACACCCTTATTGCCATGGCGGCCGGCCATCTTGTCACCGGGCTGGATCTTCCGCTTCACCGCGACGAAGACTTTGACCATCTTCATAACGCCAGGCGGTAGTTCGTCACCCCGTTGCAGCTTCTCGACCTTGTCGATGAAACGCTGCTCCAGGCCCTTTCGGCTTTCGTCGTACTGGGTCCGCAGCGCTTCGATCTCGGCCATCAGCTTCTCGTTGGAGACAGCGAACTGCCACCACTGACTGCGCGGGAATTCGGCGAGCGCGTCCTTGGTGATCTTGCCGCCCTTCTTGAAGCCTTTCGGTCCCGACACACCCATCTTGTTGACCAGCATGTCGCTCAACCGGCCATAGACGTTGCGATCAAGGATCGCCTGCTCGTCGTCGCGGTCCTTGGCGAGGCGCTCGATCTCCTCGCGCTCAATCGCCATCGCCCGCTCGTCCTTCTCGACGCCGTGGCGATTGAAAACCCGCACCTCGACGACGGTGCCGGTGACACCCGGCGGTACACGCAACGAGGTGTCGCGGACGTCCGAGGCCTTCTCGCCGAAAATCGCCCGCAGGAGCTTTTCCTCCGGCGTCATCGGGCTTTCACCCTTCGGCGTGATCTTGCCGACCAGGATGTCGCTGGCCTGCACCTCGGCGCCGATATAGACGATGCCTGCCTCGTCGAGGCTCTTCAGCGCCTCTTCCGAAACGTTCGGGATATCGCGAGTGATTTCCTCGGGGCCCAGTTTGGTGTCACGGGCCATCACCTCGAATTCTTCGATGTGGATCGAAGTGAAGACATCATCACGGACGATCCGCTCAGAAAGCAGGATCGAATCCTCGAAATTGTAGCCGTTCCACGGCATGAACGCGACGAGCACGTTCTTACCGAGCGCCAGATCACCGAGATCGGTCGACGGACCGTCGGCGATGACATCGCCCTTAGCCACACGATCGCCGACCCGCACCAGCGGACGCTGGTTGATGCAGGTGTTCTGGTTCGACCGCTGGAACTTCATCAGGCGATAGATGTCGACGCCGGACTTCGACGGGTCGAGATCCTCGGTCGCCCGGATAACGATCCGGGTCGCATCGACCTGATCGACAACGCCAGCCCGACGAGCTGGAACCGCGGCACCGGAATCGCGAGCGACAATCGGCTCCATGCCGGTGCCGACCAGCGGCGCCTCGGAGCGGACTAGCGGCACCGCCTGGCGCTGCATATTCGAGCCCATCAGGGCGCGGTTGGCGTCGTCGTTTTCCAGGAACGGGATCAGCGCGGCGGCAACCGATACCAGCTGCTTCGGCGACACATCCATGAAGTCGACCCGATCGGGCGCGACCATGATGTTGTCGCCGGCGTGACGGCAAACCACCAAGTCCTCAGTGAAACGGCCCTTGTTGTCGAGCACCGCGTTCGCCTGGGCGACCGTGTACTTCGACTCCTCCATTGCCGAGAGATAGACCACCTCCTCGGTCACCCGACCGTCCTTCACTTTCCGGTACGGGCTTTCGATGAAGCCGTACTTATTCACGCGGGCAAAGGTTGCCAGCGAATTGATCAGACCGATGTTCGGCCCTTCCGGCGTCTCGATCGGGCAGATGCGGCCGTAGTGGGTCGGATGGACGTCGCGCACCTCGAAGCCGGCCCGCTCGCGGGTCAGGCCACCCGGACCGAGCGCCGACAGACGCCGCTTGTGGGTGATCTCCGACAGCGGATTGGTCTGGTCCATGAACTGGGAGAGCTGCGAGGAGCCGAAGAATTCGCGCACCGCCGCGGCCGCCGGTTTGGCGTTGATAAGATCCTGCGGCATGACGTTGCCGATCTCGACCGACGACATGCGCTCCTTGATCGCCCGCTCCATGCGCAGGAGACCGATGCGGTACTGATTCTCCATCAGTTCGCCAACAGAACGCACCCGGCGGTTGCCGAGGTTGTCGATGTCGTCGATCTCGCCCTTGCCGTCGCGCAGTTCGAGCAGCGTGCGGATAACCGCGATGATGTCTTCCTTGCGGAGCGTGCGAACCGTGTCCTCAGCGTCGAGGTCGAGGCGCATGTTCATCTTGACGCGACCGACCGCCGACAGGTCGTAGCGTTCCGGATCGAAGAACAGCGAGGTGAACATCGCCTCCGCGGTTTCGATCGTCGGCGGCTCGCCGGGCCGCATCACCCGGTAGATGTCGAAGAGCGCGTCCTCGCGGGACTCGTTTTTGTCGGCCGCGAGCGTGTTGCGGATGTAGGCGCCGGTGTGGATGTGGTCGATGTCGAGCACCTTGAGCTCGTCATAGCCCGCCTCGACCAGTGTCGCGAGGAGCTTGTCGGTGATCTCGTCGCCGGCCTCGGCATAGATTTCACCGGTCTCCGGGTTGACCATCTCCTCGGCAAGGTAGTGGCCGTAGAGATCCTCGTCGGCGACCTTGAGCGCCTTGACGCCCTTCTCGTCGAGCAGGCGCGCGGCGCGCGCAGTCACCTTATGGCCGGCCTCGATCACCACATCACCAGAGTCGGCGTCGATCAGGTCATTGGTCGCCTTGAAACCGCGCATGCGCTTCGGATCGAACGGGAAGCGCCAGCCGTCGTCGGCCCGCGTATAGGTGATGTTGTTGTAGAAGGTGCTCAGGATCTCCTCGCCGTCGAGGCCGAGCGCCTGAAGCAGCGACGTGATCGGAATCTTGCGCCGCCGGTCGATGCGGGCGTGAACAATGTCCTTGGCGTCGAACTCGATGTCGAGCCAGGAGCCGCGATAGGGAATGATCCGCGCGGCGAACAACAGCTTGCCGGAAGAGTGAGTCTTGCCTTTGTCGTGGTCAAAGAAGACGCCCGGCGAGCGATGCATTTGTGAGACGATCACACGCTCGGTACCGTTGACGATGAACGTGCCGTTGTTGGTCATCAACGGCATTTCGCCCATGTAGACTTCCTGCTCCTTAATGTCCTTGACCGACCGGGCACCGGAATCCTGGTCGATATCGAACACGATCAGGCGGAGCGTCACCTTCAGCGGCGCCGAATAGGTCATGCCGCGCTGGCGGCATTCATCAACGTCATATTTTGGCGGCTCGAAGTCGTAGCGCACAAACTCAAGGAGCGCTGTATTGGAGAAGTCGGAGATCGGGAAAACCGACTTGAAAACCGCCTGCAGACCATCGTCGCCTCGGCCGCCTTCCGGCTCCTCCACCAACAGGAACTGGTCGTAAGACGCCTTTTGAACCTCGATCAGGTTCGGCATCTCCGCCACTTCCCGAATGGAGCCAAAAAACTTGCGCACCCGCCGGCGACCGGTGAACGTCTGCGTCATGTCCACTCCTCATGCGATGTAAACGGCTGTCCGGAAGGTCGGAACCCGGCCTTCGGGACAGCAGTCCTTGCTTCAAATCTCGCGGAACGCCGGATCGACCGGCGTCCCCTCTCGTGACGGTCGCGGCCCAAAGCCACGACCGCAATGGAGCGACGAAGCAGCCCTTGGCTACTTCAACTCGACCTTGGCGCCCGCGCCTTCGAGCTTGGTCTTGATCTCCTCGGCTTCTTCCTTGGCGACAGCTTCCTTGATCGCCTTCGGAGCCGATTCGACCAGATCTTTCGCCTCTTTCAGACCGAGGCTGGTGATCGCCCGGACTTCCTTGATGACGTTGATCTTGTTCGGGCCGATTTCGGCGAGCACCACGTCGAAGTCGGTCTTCTCCTCGGCCGGGGCCTCGGCGCCCGGAGCTGCGGCGGCGCCCATCATCGCGACCGGAGCCGCAGCCGAGACGCCCCATTTCTCTTCCAGCATTTTCGACAGCTCGGAAGCTTCCAGAACCGTCAGTTGCGATAGTTCATCTACGATCTTCGAAAGATCAGCCATTCATTTGATTCCTTTACGATTCGAACCTGAGAAAGCACCAGAACCGGCTTACGCCGCTTCACCCTTTTCCGAGTAGGCACCGACCACCCGCGCGACCTGCCCGGCCGGCGCCACCAGAACCTGGGCCACCTTCGTTGCCGGCGAAGCAACCAGCCCCACCAACTTGGCCCTGAGTTCGTCAAGCGACGGCATTGCGGCGAGTGTCTTGACACCCTCCGCATCCAGGCTTGTCGTTCCCATCGCGCCACCAAGGATGACGAGCTTCTCGTTCCCCTTGGCGAACTCGACGGCAATCTTGGGTGCAGCAACCGGATCGCTCGAATAGGCGATCACCGTCGGCCCCTGGAAGAGGTCCGATACATGCTCCACGTCCGTGCCTTTGAGGGCGAGCTTGGCGAGACGGTTCTTGGCAACCCTTACGTTGGCCCCGGCCTCACGCATCTGCGCCCGCAAGGACGTCATCTCCGCGACCGAAAGACCGGCGTAGTGGGCGATAACCAGAACGCCGGTATCCTCGAACACCGAACCAAGTGTTTCCACCAGCTGGCTTTTTTCCGCTCTATCCACTTGCCTCTCTCCACTTGGCGGCCGATAGGAGGACCGCCGGTTGAACGCGCCGCGCCGACGGATCGCCGCGACATTCCGACCTGTCCCCCAACCGGCATGGCACCATGCCGGACTGGGCCGCGAAGAGGTTCGAACCGGGAAACCCGGCTCCCTCCCGTCTATTGCAGGTTGACGTCGATTAAGCCGGCGGGCCGGCACCTGCAGTCTCGGACAGGATTGCCGGCCCGAATCGGACCGGCTGCGCGCACTCAGCAAAACGCTGCGTAAGTCTTTGTCTCTCTTGAATTAATCCCAAAGGAGTTCAAGAGAGGGTCTCACCACCGTGATTTAGAGGAACGCACAAAGGCGCGCCGTTCGAAGGGCCGGCGCGCCCATGACAGCTATTTAGAGACTCTTTAGCCTGTTGCCAAGTGTCTTTTTTCACTGTCGTCCAAGCCCATTCCCGTTCCCGACCGTCACGGACGGATTTGCTTGGTCAGGATCGCCTTCGCCAGCGCTTCCTCGCGAGTCGCGGCACCCAGTTTTCGGCGTGCTCCACGAAAATGGTGGTCGACCGTGACATCGGCAATGTTCATCCGATCGGCGATCGCCGTGGTCCGCAGGCCGAGGCTAAGCCAAAGGAGGCATTCACGCTCCCGAGGTGTTAGCTTGGACGTCGATTGCGCCTTTCCGGTCGCACGTTGCAAGTGCTCATGAACGACGAACGCCGCAAAACGTAAGTGCTCGCCATAGGTCCGAAGGAACATTTCGAATTCTTGCCGGCCGAAGGCCGACCCGAAGTTCCAGCCGCCAAAGCTGCCTGAGCCGCGGAGGCGTACCGGCGCCGAGAAGCCGGCGCGAAAACCGACCTCGCCGCCCTCATTGATGAAACGCCGCTCCTGTCGCGTGAGAAATGTGTGATCGGGCAGATATGCCGTTCCCGTCCGAACCGGCGCGAATGACCCGCAACAGTAGCGGAAGAAGGGGTCGATCTGATGATAGTGGCGCTCGACATAGTGATCACGCCAGCTCTCGGGAAGCGATGTCCAGAACCTCGCCTCGGTGGGCGCCCCGGGATCGACGAAACTATATATGGAGTGGGTCAGACCCAGCCCGCTGAGATGTCGGCCGGTGACTGTCCATACATCAGCCGCCGTACGAGCGGTGTCGAGTGACGTCAGCAGGTCCGTCGTGAGGCCGTCCACCATCGGCGGCAATTCCCCGCGCATTGGTATCCGATATGCCGGAGACTATGGAAATCCATAGGTTGTTGGCCTGTCAATCGCCTCAGTAGATTTCCCGCGGCGACGACGCCGGCCGCGCATCGCGACGGCCAAGGGCAAGCTGGCGATGAGGCTCAGCGATGGCTGACATTACCTTCCACGACGCAACCGCGCCAAATCCGCCGCTCGAGTTCATTCTCGACTCCGGCGGTCAGCTCAAAGCCATTGACGCAGCGACGTTTCAAATCATCAACGACACCGGCGGAATCGTCAGCGGGTACATCGTTGAGTTCTCCGGCACGGGTTTTTCATACAGCGTCAACGACGAGCCAACAGCCGGAACAATAACCGGCGTCACTTTCTATCTTCCCGACGGCACGACCGCGATGGCGACGATCACCGGGGCCTTTGGTGACGCGTCCCTGGCCGGGTTCTGGGGCACCCTTAAGGGCACAGGTTTCCCGACGCTCGCACTCGATCAGCTCCTGTCGGGCGACGATACGTATACGGGAAGCACCGGCGCCGATGTTTTGACCCAGTATGACGACGGACCGACGACGGAAGTTCTCTCCGGTGGCGGTGGCAACGACGATATACTTGGCCGATGGGGTGGCACGTTTGTGGGTGGCACCGGCGACGATAAGCTTTGGATAACGGGGGTCGGCACGTACACCATCGCTGGCAGCGGCCTCAACGGCTCTGGAGGGGCCGGCGAGACCAATACACTGGTAGTTGCAGGTACAGGTGTTGTCAGTGGCATAACCGACATCGATGCCGTGGAGTTCTTCGGATTTGGGATCTCCGCTCTCTATCTGGACATCAGCGAGATCGGCCCCGGACTGGCATCAGACACGATGTCCGTCGACGGGGCGACCGGCGGCGAAAACACTCTTTGGATAGCGCAAGTAACGCCGGGCGCGGCGACCGTTGATTTATCGGGTTGGACATTCACCAACTGGAACCGCATCGAACAGCAGGTCGTTGTTTCCACCTTCGACGGCAACTTCGCAGACGATATCGTCGGGACCGTCAAGAACGACGCAATCGAAACCTGGGGCGGCAACGACACTATCGATGGTGGCGCCGGCAACGATTTTCTCCGCGGCGGTGATGGCGCGGACATCCTCCGTGGAGGCGCCGGCGACGACTATTTATCCGCCGATATCGACGACACGGAGATCGACGGAGGCGCCGACACCGATTTGCTCAACGTCGACCTTCGGAACTTGAGCCAGCCCATCACGATCGACTCGTCAGCGGGGACCGGTGTGCTGGCCGACGCAACGGTGTTCTTTACCGGCATTGAAGGGCTCACTGTATTCTATTCCGGCGATTTCGACGACGTCATCGACGCCGGTATCGGGGACGGCAAGATCTTCGGCGGCGGCGGCGGCGATGTGATCGATGGCGGTATCGGCAGCGATGAACTCAACGGTGAAGCCGGCAGCGACCAACTCTTCAGTCGTCTGGGAGAAGGCCCTGACGGCGGCAAGACGGAGCGTCTCGATGGCGGCGCCGGTACCGATTTCGCCTTCGTTGATCGCTCGGATCAACAGCGTTCTTTCGCCTTTGAGCTCATCGATCCTGGCATCGAAACGACACTTGGCGACGGCACAATCATCATCAACGTCGAGCGCATCGAGTTTCGCTCCGGCTCCGGCAACGACAACCTGGCCGGCGGCGACCTCGACGACACCATCCTCGGCAATGGTGGCCGCGACCTGATCTCCGGGCGCGGCGGCAACGACGACCTGCAGGGCGGCGGCGGTCTCGACATTATTGATGGCGGCAGCGGCAACGACGACATCGCGGGCGGCGCCGGCATCGATATCCTCTCCGGCGACGGCGGGAACGACAGCATCGACGGCGGCGACGACGCGGACATCATCGATGGCGGCGCCGGCAACGACGATCTCTCCGGCGGCGGCAATGCCGACAACCTCGGCGGCGGCGCCGGCAACGATACCCTCGCCGGCGATGGCGGCGCCGATACCATCGATGGCGGTAGCGGCAACGACACCATCGATGGCGGTAGCGGCAAGGACACCATTGACGGCGGCAAGGGCAACGACACGATCAACGGCGGCAAGGGTCGCGACAGTGTGTCCGGCGGCAGCGGCAACGACATCTTTGTTTTGGATCAGAAACTGAAGAAGTCAAACCGCGACACGATTGAGGACTTCGACGTCGGCGACGATACGATCCACCTCGACAACGCCATCTTCAAGAAACTGTCGAACGGGGCCCTGAAGGCCAAGTTCTTCGAGAAAGGCAGCGAGGCCGACGACAAGAAGGACCGGGTGATTCACGACAAGAAGACCGGCGAGCTCTTCTACGACAAGGACGGCAAGGGCGGGACGGATCAGGTGAAGATCGCCGAACTCGACGACGGCCTGAAGATCACCGAAGCCAACTTCTTCGTGATCTGACGCTCGGGGTTACCAAGCGATCCCGCGTAGCCCAAACGCTGGCCGCAGCGACAGCCCCGCGGCCAGCGGATCACGATCACAAAGGGATCGGTAGGAATGTCCTGCCGAGTCGCACGGTCAACCGCTCAGCGTCGCCGGATCGACCTTGACACCAGGCCCCATGGACGACGAGATCGCCACGCGCTGAACGAACGTGCCTTTGGCCCCCGACGGTCGCGCTTTCTGGACCGCATCGGCCAGAGCCTTGATGTTCTCGACCAGCTTGGCTTCGTCGAAGCTCGCCTTGCCGACGCCAGCGTGGATGATGCCGGCCTTCTCGACCCGGAACTCGACCGCACCGCCCTTGGCGTCTTTCACGGCGGATGTGACGTCCTGGGTCACTGTGCCGACCTTCGGGTTTGGCATCAGGCCGCGCGGCCCGAGAATCTTACCGAGACGGCCGACCAACGGCATCATGTCCGGTGTGGCGATGCATCGGTCAAAATCGATATTGCCCTTCTGGACCTCGGCGACGAGATCCTCGGCCCCGACCACGTCGGCACCGGCGGCCTTCGCCTCCTCTGCCTTGGCATCCTTGGCGAATACGCCCACCCGGACCGATCGCCCGGACCCGTTCGGCAACTGGCAAACACCGCGAACCATTTGGTCCGCGTGCCGCGGGTCGACCCCAAGGTTCATCGCCATTTCGACCGTCTCGTCGAACTTGGCGCTCGCCTTCGACTTGACCAGCTTCACCGCTTCGTCGATCGCATAGAGCTTGGTCGGCTCGATACCCTCACGGGCGTTCTTAATCCGTTTTCCCTTGGCCATGATCTCAGTCCACCACCTGGAGGCCCATCGACCGGGCCGAGCCTTCTACCATCTTCATCGCGCCATCGACATCGAAGGCGTTGAGGTCGGTCATCTTCTTCTCCGCGATCTCCCGGACCTGAGCCCGGGTCACGCTGCCGACCGTGCCCCGACCGGCGGTCGCGGCACCTTTCTTCAGATTTGCGGCCTTCTTCAGGAAGAAGCTCACCGGCGGTGTCTTCATCTGGAAGGTGAAGGACTTGTCCTGGTAATAAGTAATGACGACAGGAACCGGTGCGCCCTTCTCCATCTCCTGGCTCTGGGCGTTGAACGCCTTACAGAACTCCATGATGTTGATACCGCGTTGACCGAGCGCTGGCCCGATCGGCGGTGACGGATTGGCGGCACCGGCCGGTACCTGCAGTTTCAGAAAACCCGCAACTTTCTTTGCCATTGTTCATTCCCTTGCACGCCGGGCCTGCCGGCAGGAATGGCGTGGTTCGGTGCCGGCGCCTGGCGCGCGCCTTTGCCTCCCACGCCGGTGAAGGACCGGATTATCAGCCGGTCATATCGCACAGGCAGTCAGCCATGCGCGGTGTCAGGTCTTCTCGACCTGTCCGTATTCGAGCTCGACCGGGGTTGCGCGACCGAAGATCGACACCGCCACCTTCAGCCGGGCGCGCACTTCGTCAACTTCTTCGATCTGACCATTGAACGAGGCGAACGGCCCATCGGAGACCCGCACCTGCTCGCCAACCTCGAAGCTCACCGACGGCTTCGGCCGCTCAACGCCCTCCTGCACCTGCTGCAGGATCCGGTGGGCTTCGGCTTCCGAGATCGGGATCGGCTTCTTGTCGGCCCCGAGAAAGCCAGTCACCTTCGGTGTGTTCTTGATGAGGTGATAGGCATCATCGGTCATCGCCATCTTCACCAGCACATAGCCGGGAAAGAACTTGCGTTCGGCGTCGACCTTCCGGCCCCGGCGCACCTCGACCACTTTCTCAGTCGGGACCAGGATTTCCTCGAAGAGCTCGTCAAGCCCGGTCGCGGTCGCCTTTTCGCGAATCGACTCGGCGACCTTGCGTTCAAAATTCGAGTAAGCGTGGACGATGTACCACTTCTTTTCCATCGTCCCCGCGCTTTGGACTGCAGACATTGGGTGTCGCCTAACTACCGACGCCGAGAAGGAAGCCGACCCCCAGGTTCAGGATCTGATCGGCGATCAGGAAGAAGATCGCCGCCAGAACCGCCATGATCAGCACCATCACCGTGGACACTGCCGTCTCACGCCGGCTCGGCCACACGATCTTCGATGCCTCGGTGCGCACCTGCTGGAGGAAGGTGAAGGGGTTGGTTCTCTCGGCCATGAAATCTCACATAGCTAAGCGGCGCACGAACCGCCAAGCCCGCCCGCCGCGCTTTTCGGCTACATAAGCCCTCTGCGATGGATACTCAAGCCTGTGTTTTTCAGCCGGACCGATGCGGAACAACCAAAATGTCCGTAAACTGAGACGCCGTTCATCGCCGATTTTTTGGTTCCGCTCTATATGGTTCCGTTCTATTCGACCCTGACCGTAAGTCGATCGCGAGGCTGTCATGAGTAGTGATATCCCGTCCACGATAGAGGCGATCACGCCGGAGTGGCTCAACACGATTGTGTTTCCCCACCACACCGACAACCGGATCGTAGCCGTCAAATCGACCCAAATCGGCGAAGGCCGAGGTTTCCTCAGCCAGACATTTGTCGTTCACCTCACGTTCGAGAACCCCGAACGCGATAACCGACCGTCGTCGATTGTCGTCAAGATGCAGCCGAAGGATGGTTGGAACGTAGCGGCCGAAGCCGAACTCAGCGCCTTCGAGCGCGAAGTGAGCTTTTATCGCGATATTGCGCCAGACCTCCCTATCCGCCTGCCGAAGGTCTTCTTCGCCGAAGCCTCGGAGCGCGGTCATATTCTCGTCATTGAGAATCTGTCCCACCACAAAGGCGGCGACCAGGTACGGGGTATGCCGCATGAACAGGTATTGGCGACCGCCCGCCAGATCGCCAATCTGCATGCGGCTTTCTGGGATAACGACGCGGTGCACGCGCTCGAATGGGCACCGAAACACGACTACTTCCACGTCCATACCTACGTCGATCAGTGGCCGCGCTTCGCCGAGGAGTTCAGCCTGCGCCTCGGGCCGGATGCGATGCGGATCGGCGAAACGATCGCCGGTAACATCGATCGCCTCGAAGCGCGTATCGCCGAGCGTCCCCTGGCACTAGTGCACGGCGATCTGCGCGCTGACAACTTGATGGTGCGGCCCGACGAACCAACCGATGTCGTGATCATCGACTGGCAGTTGACCGGGCGGAACTTGGCGACTCTCGACATTGCCAGGCTGATGGGCGGTAGCGAACCGCCGGCGGAGCGCAGCGGTCATCAGCTCGAAGTTGTTGAGACATGGCATGGTGCCCTATCCGATGCCGGGGTGTCGGCTTACAACTTTGAGGATGCGCGCCACGATTTCCGCCTGGCCGCGCTTCATTGCCTGGTTATTCCGGTCAAGATGCACAACCTCAACGGCGATAATCCGTCGGGTCGCGCCGGGCGGCTGCTCGATGCCATGGCGCAACGTTTCTTTGCGGCGGCACTTGAAGTCGAAGCCGAGCAGGCGCTGGCCTGACTGGCCAGTAGTCCGACGAAATCAGGATCGACTAGGTGTTCGGCTCAACAATCCGGGCGTAAAGGTGCCATGTGGCGTGGCCGAGAACAGGCAGGACGACCAGTAGTCCCAGAAACGCCGGCACCAGCGCTAGGATCGTCAGAACGGTGATGATGACGGCCCAGCCGATCATCACCGCGGGGCTCTGGCTGATCGCCCTGAAGCCGACGATCATCGCCGAGACGAGATCAATATCGCGCTCGAGCAGCAGCGGCATCGTGATCACCGTCGTGGCGTAGAGAACGAACGCCAGAAACGCTCCGATTATGGTCCCGACCGCCAGGAACGTGAGCCCGTCGACGGTCGTCGTGATGACTTCAATGAAACCGCCGATGCTGGCAAAGCTCTGGAATCCCAGAAAGATCGCCAGCAGCAGACGCACCTGATAGATCCACACCCAGAAGATGAACAGGACGATGAAGGCCATCCAGCCGAGCTGCCGGTTGCGCTGCTGGAAGATGACGAGAAGCACAGCTTTCCAGGTGATCGGTTCGCCGGCCGCGCGCCGTCGGCTGACTTCATAGAGCCCGACCGCCACGAACGGTCCGATCAGCGGAAAGCCGACGGCGATCGGAATAATCATCCACGGCATGTCGAACACGGCGAGGAAGGCCAGGATCAGGAGCCCGCCGACGGTATAGATCGCGCCGAAGAAAAGCCCGTACAGCGGCGCGTGGGTGAAGTCCGACCAACCGTCGCGAAGGGCGCCTCGGATGTCGGCCGCCGTGACCACCCTTGTTTTTGGGATTTTCGGCGGCTGATAGGTCGTCGTTTCGCTCATCGATCCCTCCCCGGAACGACTGAGTCGTAACCTTCAGGATCGTCCGGACGGAAATGCGTTTCCTTGATCCGCCGCAAAGACACGGGACGTCGACGGAACTGGCAGGGGCAGAGGGACTTGAACCCCCGACCTACGGTTTTGGAGACCGTCGCTCTACCAACTGAGCTATACCCCTCCGACCAGTGTCCGGATCACATTCCATAAACATCGGCCGAACTCAAGGGACGATGAAACACGCCGGCCAGCACGTTCGACTCGCTCACGATCGCTAAATGCATCGGCGGTTGGAGCGGGTGAAGGGAATCGAACCCTCGTCGTCAGCTTGGAAGGCTGCTGCTCTACCATTGAGCTACACCCGCGCCCTGCCGGGCCGCGACAAACGCATGGTGGGGGAGGTAGGACTCGAACCTACGAAGGCGTACGCCAGCGGATTTACAGTCCGCCCCCTTTGCCGCTCGGGACACTCCCCCATGCTAATCGGGCATTGGCCGCCGCCCGCCGGATGGGCGACCGCGGCGCGATTTATGGCGATGACAGGAAGGAGTGTCAACGACCGACACCGCTGGATGCCCCAGCGTTGCGCCCGGCAGGCGAGACAGGCGCGGACGGTGTCATGTAGGCTGCCGCGATGCCAGCCAGAAACGCGCATCACCAGTCCCGCCGAGCCGCGCGCCATGCAAATACGCGTCACCCCGCCAAGCGGCACGGTCGCCAGACCGAGGACTACCTGATCTACGGCTTCCACCCGGTCGTGGCGGCGCTGGCCAATCCCGCCCGGCGGATCACCAAGCTTATCGCCACGGAGAACGGACTGCGCCGCCTCAAGGATGCCGGCGCCCAACTCCCACCAACCATTGAACATGCCCGCCCTGACGGCCTGAGCAAACTGGTGGGATCGGAAGCCGTTCACCAAGGGCTCGTTCTTGAGGTGGCCCCGCTGCCGGACAGAGCCATCGAGGACTTTGCTGACGCGCAGCTTCTCATCTGCCTCGACCAGGTCAGCGATCCGCACAACGTTGGCGCTATCCTTCGGTCCGCCGCAGCGTTCGGTGCAGACGGAGTCGTTACGACAACCCGCCATGCGCCCCATGAAACCGGCGTCCTTGCCAAGGCAGCCTCGGGCGCGCTCGACCTGATACCGACGGCGGCCGTACCCAACCTCGCGCGCGCCCTCGATCAACTCGGGACGTATGGTTTTGCGCGGGTCGGTCTCGACGAACGAGCCGAGGCTAAGATCGACACTGCGATGGATGGCGCTCGCATCGCACTGGTCCTCGGCGCCGAGGGACAGGGGCTGCGCCGCCTCACCCGAGAGCGATGTGACCGGTTGGCGCAGCTCCCGACCCAAGGCCCGCTCGCAAGCCTCAACGTATCCAACGCCGCGGCGCTCGCTCTTTACGAGGCCCGGCGCCATCTCGACGGGAACGCGTCGTCTTAGGGCCGGCTGCGATCGAGCGGCATTAGCCGGGCCGTGGCTGCGCCGCCGTCGTTTCCCGGGCCGTTTCTTTATGATAGCCACATCACCCCTCAGTGGCGCAAAAGTCCGAATGAACCCCATGACCCGCCCGATCGACAGTATCTCGCTCGTCGGCCTTGGCCGACTGGGGCTTCCGATGGCGGCATGCTTCGCTGCTTCGGGTGTACCGACAGTCGGTATCGACGCGGATGCCGACAAGATCGCCGCCCTGACGTCCGGTGAGACGCCGATCGCCGAACCGGGACTGGAAGCTCTGCTGGCGGCCGCACGGCCGCATCTGAATTTCACCGTCGATGTCGGGCGAGCGGGCGATACAGACGCGACGATCTTCTTTCTCCCGACGCCCGTCGGAAGCGAGGATCGCGGCTACTCATCGACCATCGTTCTGCAGGCCGTCGAAGCGGTTGCCCGCTCAGTTGCTGATCGGGGTACCGGCGATCACGTCTTCATTCTCAGCAGCACGATCATGCCGGGAACGATGACCTCGATCATTGAGCCAGCTATACGACGCATTCTGAACGGCAAACCGTTCGGGTTAGCTTACGTCCCGGAATTCGCGGCTCTCGGAAACCTGATCGCCGGCTACCGCAAGCCTGATGTCCTACTGGTCGGCCGTTCAAGCCCCTTGATCGGTGAGCGGGTTGCCGATCTCTACCGACGGATTCACACGGTACCTGTTCCGGTCGAAAGCGTCGGATTGACCGATGCGGAAATCGCCAAGGTCGCCCTCAACAACTTCATCTGCATGAAGATCGGCTTCGCCAATTTCCTTGGTGAGTATTGCCGCAAGCGCGGCGATGCGGATGTCGATGCAATCACCCGCGTCCTTGGTCACGATCGGCGGATCGGACCGCGCTACCTGACCGCCGGCATGCCCTACGGCGGGCCATGTTTCGGACGCGACAACGGGGCGTTCATCGCAATGACCGGCGCGGTCGAGCTGCCGGCGGACCAGATCTCAGCGACCGAGGTCGCGAACGAGCGACAGAAGAAGACAATCGCCGAAACCGTCATCGACGCAGGCGCCCGATCGGTGGCACTGCTCGGAGTGGCATTCAAGCCCGACACGCCCACGGCCGAGACCTCACCCACCGTCGAGATCGCCCGCGTACTCCTCGCCCGCGGCTTGCCCGTTCATCTGTTTGACTTCCTGCCGGAGACTAGGCGGCAGACATCTATCGATGGCGCAGTCTGGCACGAAACGTTTGAGAGCGCGGTCGCGGCGGCCGAGGCAGTAATCGTTGCGCATCCCGACAAACGATTCGCCCCTGTCGCCGGCCTGCTCCGCCCCGACCAGACGCTCGTCGACTACTGGCGCATTATGCCCAACACCTCGGCCGACGACCGAACCTGACTTGATCCGTTCCCAGTGAACAACGGCCGTCGATTCGCTCCCGAGCATCGATCAGAGCGACCCAACATCGACCAGAGCGGCGCTTTTCAGCTGCGCCCCGTCCCCTCCCGGTTGCACTCCGAATCCGAACTCGGCTCGCCAGGGCATCGCGCGTCGCTTTCCGGCTTCACACAAATCTTGACATTCGATTTCATATGTATACATTTGTCGTGAACAAGGGTTCCAAGGCATGCCAAGAAGCATACCGTTGAGTGTTCGGGTCAGCGACGACGATGCGGCGTTCCTGGCGGCTTATACAACGCCGGGCGCCAACACGCCGAGCGAGAAGGTTCGAGCGATCCTGACGGCTGCCCGACGCCAACACGAGGGAGCGCGAGATTTCGTCGGCTGCGCCGAGCTTGTCACGGATATGTTGCGACCCGGCGTGGGTCGATTACGTGAGTTGAACCATGAGATCGGCACGCGCTCCGACTTTTTGATGAAAGTCTATGAGCGCCTTCCGGAGCTCATGGCGGAGCTTGTCACTGCGGTGCCTGGACCGGAAGCGGACCTGGAGGCACTGAAAAAGTTTGAGGCGGCCGTCGCGGACCAGGTCTTCGCCATGGTTGAGGAAGTTCTCGAACTTGGCTTGACAACCCGTAGTCGAAGCTATGATCCAGAACTCGTGAAGCGGAGACTGGACCCGATATTGGAAGTGTTGGAACTCATCAAATTATCGAAGCAGCAGACGAAAGGAGCCGAGTCATGAGCGAGGCACTGGTATCCCGGGTGAAGAGGCTTGTCTCAGGCGGGGTCAACAGCCTGGTCGACGCCGTCGAGAACGCGTCTCCTGAAACCGTGATGAAGGAAGCAGTTCGAGAAATCGACGCGGCGACTGATCAGGTTCGTGACGAACTCGGCATCATCGTTGCGAACAAACATCTGGCCAACAAAAGGCTGATGGATGCGAGCGTCCGCCATGAGGAGCTCGGTGCTAAGATTCAGGTGGCCATGACCGAAGGCCGCGATGACCTCGCCGAGGCCGCGATTGCCCGGCAGCTCGATCTGGAAGCGCAGATTCCGGTGCTCGAAAGCGCCATCAAAGACGCGTCCGTCGAGGAAGCTGAGCTGGAGGGCTACATTTCCGCGCTGCAGGCCCGCAAGCGGGAGATGGAAGAAGAGCTGCAGTCTTTTCGTGCTAGCCGAAACACGGGCGGCGGCGACAGCGGGGTCGCGCCCGGCGCCCAGGCTTCAGCCGAGCGAAAGGCAAGCAAGGCGGAGGATGCCTTCAACCGTGTCATGAGTTCCAGCTCCGGCCTGCCTGGCATGGCGGCGTCGGACCGGCGCGACGACGCCAAGATCGCCGAGTTGGAAACCCTGGCGCGCAAAAACCGGATTCGCGAGCGACTGGCAGCGCTGAAGGCGGGCGACACCCGCGACGCTTGATGATCGAGCATCTCTTCGCACCGGAGACTGCTCCCTTTGCCGTTGCCATCGGGGTAATGGTCTTCATCGCACTGCTTGAGGGCGTCGGGCTCTTGTTCGGCGTAGCGCTCTCGGGTTTTGTCGACAATGTCCTGCCGGACTTCGACGCACCGGATCTCGATCTCGACGTCGATCTGGATCTCGATGTCGACCTTGATGCCGATCTGCCCGGGCCGGACATCGATGCCGCGATCGATGCGAACACCGGTGTCTTCACACAGTTCCTCGGCTGGCTGGCCGTGGGCAAGGTGCCGGCGTTGATCCTGCTGATCTGCTTCCTGACTGCGTTCGGCCTCGCCGGATTGCTGCTGCAGAGCATCGTGCGCTCGATGGCCGGCGCCTATCTGCCCGCCATCATCGCGGTTGTCCCGGCACTCGCCATATCCCTTCCGGCTACCCGTTACCTAGGGCTTGGCATGGCGAGGATCATGCCGAAGGAGGAGACCGAGGCCGTGTCACGGGACGAATTCGTTGGGAAGATCGCCGTCATCACCAGCGGAACGGCGAAACGGAGTCTTCCGGCCGAGGCAAAGCTCACCGATCGCCACGGCCAGACCCACTATCTCCAGGTTGAGCCGGACCTGGACGATGAAACGTTCGAGACCGGCACCGAGGTCCTCGTCGTTCGCCGCGCCGGAGCACGCTTCCGCGTGATCGGTAACGCGCACGCCGCTTTGTCGAAATCCGAGCGTCACAATGAGGACTGATGTTTACACCGAATGAATTAGGGAGCTGAGATATGGACAATCTTGTCACGCTTGTCGCTTATGCATTGATCATTCTGATCGCCATTCTGGCGATCGGCATCATCTTCGCGCGCCTATACCGACGGTCATCCAAGGAGATCTCCTTCGTCCGCACCGGTTTTGGTGGCCAGAAAGTCATCATGAACGGCGGCGCCGTCCAACTGCCGGTGCTGCACGAAATCATTCCGGTCAATATGAACACGCTGCGCCTCGAGGTGAAGCGGGCCAACGACCAGGCGTTGATCACTCGCGACCGGATGCGTGTCGATGTTCAGGCCGAATTCTATGTCAGGGTTCAGCCCACCATCGAGGCGATCGCCAACGCGGCGCAAACCCTCGGTCGTCGCACCATGGCGCCCGATGCGCTGAAGGAGCTGGTCGAAGGCAAGTTCGTCGACGCGCTCCGTGCTGTTGCCGCCGAGATGGCGATGGAGGAGCTGCACGAGCAACGGGTCGACTTTGTCCAGAAGGTCCAGGCAGCCGTTTCGGAGGACATCCTGAAGAACGGTCTGGAGCTGGAGTCGGTGTCGCTCACCGGACTCGACCAGACCAACAAGGATTTCTTCAACCCGAACAACGCCTTTGACGCCGAGGGCCTGACCAAACTCACCCAGGAGATCGAAGAGCGGCGCAAGAAGCGCAACGACATCGAGCAGGAAACGGAAGTCCTCATCCAGCGCAAGAATTTGGAAGCCGAGCAGGAGAAGCTTGAGATCGGCCGCGACGAGGAGTACGCCCGGCTGGAGCAGGAGCGAGAAATCGCCATTCGCAAGGCGGAGCAGCTCGCCCAGGTCTCCACCGAAGAAGCCTCTCGCCAGCGCGAGGCCGAAGAAGCCAAAATCATCGCCCAGCAACAGGTAAAGGAAACCGGCATCGAGTCGGATCAATCGGTTGCCGAGCGGCAAATCGTCATGGACCAGCAGGTTCGCGAGCGCGAGATCAGCAAGGAGCAGGCAGTCGAAGCAGCGGCGGTCGAAAAATCCAAGCAGATCGAGCTCGCCCGGCAAGATCGCGATATTGCGGTCGCGACGAAGTCGCGCGAGCAGTCGCAGGCCGAGGCCGAGGCCGACGAGGCGCGCGCCATCGCCGCCAAGGCGGAAGAGCAGGTGTCGACCGCACGCGAGACCGAGCGGGCGAACCGTGAGAAGGAGATCGAGCTGATCGAGGCCCGCAAGGCGGCCGACATGCAGGCGATCCGGGTCACGGTCGCGGCCGAGGCGGAGAAGCAGGCGTCAGTCGACACGGCCGAGGCTGTCCGCCTCCAGGCGGAGGGTACCGCGAGCAAGGCACGGATCGAGGCCGAGGGCGAAGCCCAGGCTGAGAAGCTCCGGGCTGACGCGCAGAAAGCGCTCTACGCCGTCGAGGCGGAGGGTAAGCGCGCCGTCAACGAAGCGGCGAATACGCTATCGGCTGAGCAGATCGCGATGCAGATCCGTATGAGGTTGATTGAGGCGATGCCGGAAATCATCGAATCGAGCGTCAAGCCCATCGAGAACATCGACGGCATCAAGATCCTCCATGTCGATGGTCTTGGCGTCGGCGGTGGCGGCACCAACGGCGCGGCCGGCGATGGCAGCGCCGGCTTGTCGGATCAGATCGTCAACTCGGCTTTGCGCTACCGCGCGCAGGCGCCGCTGCTGGACGCGATGCTCAAAGAGATCGGCCTCCAGGGTGGTGATGTCAGCGGCATTGCCGAGACCCTGATCGGCGATGGCGGCGAGCATTCGAAAGCGCCGTCGCGGGTTGATCCCGCAAGCCGCTCCGGCAACACCTGAACCGCCCACCTACCGGGACGCGCCTGCCTCTTTCGGGTGCGTCCTTTCCCGTCCGCCGCCATGGCAGGACGGTTGAGCGAACGCATCGACGGCCGTCGCCGAGATGCACGCGCAGTTGCTGTTGCGGCGACCGCCCGGCACTGCTACGGCTTTGCCCGGGCCGGCATAGCTCAGTTGGTAGAGCACCTGATTTGTAATCAGGGGGTCACGGGTTCGAATCCTGTTGCCGGCACCATTAATATCAGAGACTTAGCCCCCGTCGCTATAACACTTAGTCTCTTTCTAGTCGCTTTTTGGGGGAGACAGGCAGCCTCTGCGGGAACGTGGCAGCCTACGCCGCTGACCTATCGCTTCCAGCGGACGCTATTATGAACTCACGTAAGTTTCCCAACCCCAGTGGGGAGCCGCACAGTCTCAGACAACTGAGGTGAAGCTCGTAGTCAGATCTAGTCATTGTGTGATCAGCCTCTGATGGCTTGTCCGGCATGTACGATTCAACGCACTTTTGCTCGCCCGCTGTCCGAGAACGTTTCCTGCCCCTGGGACAGGCAAATGTCTCGAAGACTGATTGTTGCCGATAGCGTCGTCGGGCAGACACATAGCGGATCCGCCAACGGCGGGTTTCAACTATCCCCGCCGGCTGATGTCGTTCCCAAGTCAAGGTTGTCATACGCCTTGCCGCGATGGCGGCTGTGATCGCTTCCTCCAGCCCGATTGCCGGTCATCGCAACGGCCGATCTTGGCCGAGAGCACACCGCCGTTCGACAACCGGCGGACATCAGACTTCGGTGAGGTGGTAACGCCGTAATGCATCGAGGATCAGGGTCATGGCGCGTCGACGGTGCGTCCGTTGAATGTCATGCGCCGACTCTTCGTCGTGAGATCGAATGGCCCTGACCACCGCCCGGTGGTCATCGGTCGAATCTGTCGGTCGCGGACGCAGCCGCAGGGTCAACAGCCGGACCCGGTGGCACTGCGCCGCCATCGCCGCGCCGACCTTCGCGAGCCGCGCGTTGCCGCAGAACTCCAGTAGGTAATTGTGAAACCGGGCATCGGCCTCCGCCCATCCGTCGAGGTCGTCACGCTTGAGACACTGCTCCATCTCATCGGTTGCTTCCTCCAGGAGCAGCAACTCGCGGGAATCAAGCGCCAGGTGGCGCGCAGCCAACAACTCAGCAGCGGTGGCTTCGATGCAGTACAACAGTTCGTATATTTCTCGCATGTCGTCGATTGAGACGTTGCGTACCCGCATCCCGCGCCTTGGCACGACGTCGACCAGGCCGTCGTCCTGCAGGCGGATCAGCGCCTCACGCACGGGGGTGCGGCTCATTCCGAGCCGTTCGGCAATTTCCTGTTCGAGCGCCTGATACCCGCCTGGCAGCTCATTGCTCAGGATTTCGTCCTTGAGCCGGCGGTATGCCGTTGCGACCCGCGACGAACCGTTTGGCGCCCCCGGTTCCTTCGTCTCGATCTTAGCCACAGGATGAATCGCGGACCCCCGTTTTCGTTGAGCCTTTTTAGGCGATCACGGACCAGCAGAAAACATCATCGAAAACGGATCGCAGATTAACCTCCGGCATCGTCGTCGGTGCGCGGATGGCCGAAGTCCGGTCAACGGCCTCACCATGCTCTTGGAAGGCACCGCGGAACCCTCGGTTTATTGCCGCCGAGGAGGGATGCGTTCGCACGGAGGTCTCCGGCCGATTTGACCGCAATTGTGGGCAAGCCCACCGACGGCGCCCGCCGCGCCTATGCCAAAGAGACTGTCCCACTCGGCGGTGAACGCGGACCCCACCGGACGCGAAAATCCAAGCCCAATCCCATAATAAATACGTTAGAGGGTAATTTAAGTATACATTAAAGCCCTCATGAGGTATGCATTATTGGCCTGATGAGGCATACGTTACCGCAGACGGTAGGGATCGAGAGACCAAGCAGTGCAAGCCGACGGCGCAGAAGCGAACGTCAACGCTCGATTCAACGTGGCGGTATTGCCGGGTGACGGAATCGGCCCCGAGGTCATGGCGCCATGCCTGGATCTCCTGAATGAGCTCGGTACCGCGTTCGGCTTTTCCTTTTCCTTTGAGACCATGGAAGCCGGCGCCGACCTCTACACCCGAACCGGCGAGGCCTTACCTTCGGAAGTGATCGACGCGGCCGATGCCGCCGACGTCGTGCTCCTGGGTGCCATGGGTCACCCCGATGTCCGCTATCCCGACGGCCGGGAAATTGCCCCCCAGGTCGAGTTGCGCGAGCGGTTCGAGCTTTTTGCCGGTGTGCGTCCCATTCGAACCTATCCGGGAATGCCGGTTCCACTATCTGATCCGCGGGCCCAGCATCTCGACTTGGTGATTGTCCGGGAATCGACGGAGGGCCTGTTTGCCGGCCGAACCACGGAAGTGACCAGTTCCCAGTCGGCCCAGACCACGATGACGATTACCCGGACAGCCTCCGAGCGACTGTTCGATTTCTCGTTTGATCTCGCCCGGACACGTCGGGATGAGCGTAAGGACCAGAAACGCCCCGGCGCGGTGACTTGCGTCGACAAGGCAAACGTGTTTACGGCGTTTCGTTTCTTTCGTGACATTTTCCACGAGCGGGCCACCCACAACACCGATGTAGAGGCGGACACCTGCTACATCGACGCGATGGCGCTGAACCTGGTCCGCCAACCTTGGCGCTACGACGTCGTCGTCACCGAGAACCTGTTCGGCGATATCCTCTCCGACCTCGGCGCAGGCCTGATGGGCGGGATGGGGATGGCGCCGTCCGCGGATATCGGCATCCAGCACGCTGTATTTCAACCGTGCCATGGAACGGCCCCGGACATTGCCGGCCACGAGCAGGCGAACCCGGCGGCGATGATCCTTTCCGGCGCCATGATGTTGGATTGGCTTGGACGCCGCCACGATCTGCCCGGGTGCATTGCCGCTGGTGTCGCGCTGCAAAGTGCGGTCGAGACCGCCTTCGCCGAACGGCAACTGCGGCCGACCGAGTTGGGTGGTGACCATGGTACCGCGGACATAACAGCAGCCGTACGCGAGAGCCTTGACCCCATGCGGTCGCTTCCTGTGGGGACGGAGCGTACAGCCGCCACAGCGCAGAACCGGGTGGCACAGTGAGAGATACGGCCGTCCCACCGAGCAAGGTCATTTGGTGCCGTGGTGTCGGCTGCGAGCCACTTACCAGCAGCCGGTCCGCGAATGGCGACGTTCTTCACGTACCCGACCCGCAGGGCTTTGCATCAGATTTCCACTCCGAGGGGACCAGGCGACAGCCCTGGTTCGCGACACGATCAGCGATTCCAAAACTGACTGCTGGTCGACCTCGAGGTGGGCTTGCCGAGGTTTCATCGCATCGTCCTTGTCGCTGACGATCGAACTAGGGAGGAGCAGAAAAATGTTCAGACGGCAACTCAACATCGCCCAGTTGGCGCCGCCGTTGGTGGGCGCAGGCGCGCTGGCCATGAGCTCGCTGGCGATCGCAGAAGACATGAAATACCTAGAGGCGCCAATGCTGGCGGAGCTGGTTGCAGAGGGTGAACTGCCCCCAGTGGAAGAGCGCCTCCCGGTCAGTCCGGAAGTCGTCAAAATGCACGAGAGTGTTGGCAAATACGGCGACGAAATCCGTTTTGGGCTCGCCGGCTACAGCGATCACGAACAGATAACCAACTGGACCGGCCACAATGGGCTCGTACAGGTCGACTACGATACCAACTACTCTTCCACCCTTCCCCTGCTGGCTGGGGAGGTGGACGTGTCCGACGACGCCAGGGTCTATACGTTCACGCTTCGCGATGGCCACAAATGGTCTGACGGCAAGCCGTTCACCACGGAGGACGTGGCGTTCTATTTCGAGGACATCCTGGTGCATCCGGACATGGCGCCCGTCCGCAAGGAGTGGCTGCCCGGCGGAGAGATGGTCAAGTTCCGGGTGATTGACGAGCAAACCTTCGAGCTTGAATTCGCCGTGTCTTATGGCGACTTTCTGTTCGAGCTGGCCCACCCAAAGCTGGTGCCACCGGTCTATTACCAGAAGGCGTATTGCTCCAAGGCCCACCCAAAATACAACGACAACATCGAGGCGGACCTCGCGGCCAACAACCACGCCAGCTGGCGGGATTACCTCGTCGCACTGTGCGGCGATTCCCTAAGCAACACCCGGTGGGCCAATGTCGAACGACCGTCGCTCGACCCGTGGATCATCAAGGAGCCCTACGGCGGCGGCGCGACTCAGGTCGTTCTGGAGCGCAACCCCTACTTCTTCCAGGTTGACGAGGAAGGAAAGCAGCTTCCATACGTCGATCGACTGATTGGGGCCGTCTTCGCCGATCCCCAAGGTTTGCTGCTCCACGCAATCGCCGGCAACTACGACTTTGGCTTTCGGAAGCTTGAAGCTCCCGCAAACCGGCCGGCCCTTGCCGAGGCTGCTCCCCGGATCGGCGCGGAGCTCTACGAGGTGAGTTCCATCGGTGGCGCCAGCATCTGGTTTCAGCTCAATCTGACCCACAAGGATTCAGAACTGCGGGACCTCTTCAACGAGAAAGACTTCCGTATCGCCCTGTCACAAGGCTTCGATCGGGAAGAGGTCATTGACGTCACCATGCTCGGCGCTGGCGTGCCATGGCAGGGTGGTCCGTTCGAGGACAGCGCGATGCACCATAGTCGGTATTCGACCCAGTACCTGGAGTTTGATCCCGAGAAGGCAAACGCATTGCTGGATGGTTTGGGTCTCACCGAACGAAACTCGGACGGCATTCGACTAATGCCGAATGGTCGTCCGGTGAGCTTTGCCGTTGAAACCACAGTCGCAAAAGACGACCACATCGATCAGCTTGAGGTTATGCGCGCCCATTGGCTCGAAAACCTCGGCGTCGACATGAAAATCAACGCGACTGAACGCGCCCTCATGTTCGGCAAGATCGAAAACAACGACCATGACGCTGCCGTGTGGGACGGCAACACCAGCTGGCTACCCGGGCGGCTGGCGTTCGGGCTGGCACCGGTTGGGGTGAGCTCGAGATGGGGTGTTGACTGGTACCTGTGGTATCTTTCGAACGGCGAACGAGGCGAGGAGCCGCCGGAAAACGTCAAGAGACGCTTGGAGCTCTGGGACCAGGTACCTCTTTCGACGTCTTTCGACGAACGCCGGGAGATCGTCCATGAGATCGTCGACAACGCGGCTGACCACTTCGCCCACTTCGGCGTGTCGAAGCTGATGCCGAACTATGGCATCAAAAAAACGGCGATGCGGAACGTCAAGCCCAGTAATCCGTCGACTTCGCAATACCCGCCAGGGATTCAGCGGACGTGGACGTTCTACTGGGATACGCCGGACGGAATGCGGCCGCCATCGCAAGTCCAGTAGCCGGCGACCAAAGCGCCAAACCCCGGGCGCGCATCGGAAGTTGGCGCGCCCGTCAGAACAGTCCGCCGTCGGCCTTCATCGTAAAACCGACGGCGGCACAGAAATTCGGGAAACGCACTCTCGATCCCGCAGGGGCACGGCGGCCGGATGTCTCACGAAGACCGCACGTGCGTGGAGAGTCACGGAGTCTGAATCTTGCTGTTGAGATACATCATTGGGCGGATTGTCTGGACGATACCCATACTCTTCGTCGTTTCTCTACTTGCGTTTCTGATCCTGCAGGCTCCGCCCGGTGACTTCATTACGGCTCATACCGCGACCCTGCTTTCGGACGGCCAGGAAGTCGATTACCAGCAGATAGAGGCTTTGCGGCGGCACTATGGATTGGACCAGTCTGTCTTCGTCCAGTACTGGAAGTGGATTTCAGGAGTCGTGGTCGGCGATTTCGGCGTTTCCTTTGAATGGCGCGAACCGGTTAGCTCGCTCATTTGGGAGCGGATGGGATTGTCTGTTGTTCTAGCGACAACCACGGTTCTTTTTACATGGGCCTTGGCGCTACCCATTGGCGTCTATTCAGCGGTCAAAAAATACACTTTCGGCGACTACGTCGTTACGACAATCGGATTCCTGGGACTTGCAACGCCCAATTTTCTGTTGGCGCTTATTCTGATGTATGTTTCGGTCGTTTACTTCGGGCTGGACGTTTCCGGCCTCTTCTCGACTGAATACAAGAATGCTCCCTGGTCCTGGGGCAAGGTCAAGGATCTCCTCGCACACCTGTGGATACCCGTCGCCATTCTGGGGACGTCCTCGACCGCCAGTATCATCCGCGTCATGCGAGCAAACCTGCTCGACGAGTTGCACAAACCCTATGTCACCACAGCACGCGCAAAGGGCCTGTCGGAAACGAAGCTCCTCGTGCGCTACCCCGTCAGGATCGCACTCAATCCGTTTGTCTCGACCATCGGGTGGATTTTCCCGCAGATTGTCAGCGGATCGGTCATCGTCTCGATCGTGCTGTCACTCCCGACCGCCGGTCCCATGTATCTGACGGCGCTGAAGTCCCAGGACATGTTCCTCGCTGGTTCGTTCGTGCTGCTGTTGAGCGTGCTCGCCGTCATCGGAATGCTGATCTCCGACATCCTGCTGGGGATCATCGATCCGCGTATCCGGTTTGCGAAGTAGTCCGATGACGACCAGTGAATTACCTGATCAGGTTTCGCCCGCAGCGGAAGGCGCCGCGGAAGACCCCCGTGATCTGGATACGGCCTCTCAGAGAAGGCTGATCTGGCTCAGTTTCAGGCGGCATCGCCTGGCGATGGCCGGCGGTATCGTCGTCCTGTTTCTGTTCTTCATAGCGCTTTTCGTCGAGTTTTTCGCTCCGTTCGATCCGTACGAATTCAACGCCAAGAAAATCTATCATCCACCGCAGATGATTCATCTGATCGACCGCAGCGATGGTGGGTTTGCAATACGACCATACGTGAACGGAATGAAGATCGTGAGAGACCCTCTCACACTCCAGGTGAAGTACGAGGAGGATCCGGACGAGAAGATATACATAACCTTTTTCGGCCGGGGCGATCCGTACAAGTTATGGGGCCTGTTCGAAATGGATACCCATTTCATCGCACCGGTCAACGCAAACCAGAGGTTCTTCCTTTTCGGCGCCGACCGGCTGGGTCGCGACGTCTTCAGCCGAACGATCTATGGTACGCGTTTGTCGATGTCGATCGGTCTGGTCGGCGTCACGATCAGCCTGATTATCGGAATAATCTTGGGCGGTATTTCCGGCTATTTTGGCGGCGCCGCGGATACCGTCATCCAGCGGGTAATTGAAGTACTGATCGTCTTGCCGTCCATCCCGCTATGGATGGGCTTGAGTGCTGCCATGCCGGCAGACTGGGGCGTGGTGATGCGCTACTTCGCGATCACCGTGATTTTGTCGCTGGTCGGCTGGACCGAGATCGCAAGGGTTGTTCGCGGACGGTTCCTATCGCTGCGTTCGGAAGACTTCGTCACAGCAGCTCGCCTGGACGGGAGCTCACGCAGGAGAGTCATATTCCGCCATATATTGCCGTCCACCTACAGCTATATCGTGACCGCCGTGTCTCTCGCCATTCCGGCGATGATCCTGGCGGAAACGGCATTATCATTCCTTGGATTGGGTCTCCTCCCGCCCGCAATCTCCTGGGGTGCGCTGCTATTCGAGGCACAGAACATACGATCGATTGTCGCCGGCCCCTGGCTGTTCGCGCCGGGTATCTTCGTCGTGGTCGCCGTTTTGGCTTTCAACTTTCTTGGTGACGGCCTGCGAGACGCGGCAGATCCGTATGCCAGTCTTGGTGAATGACGATGCACCAGTCACAGACTGCGCGGCCGGACAAGGACGATCCGCTACCGATTCTTGAGATCGACGATCTGGTCGTAGAGTTTCCCGTCGGGAAGAAGAGGGTACGCGCGGTCGACCATGTGTCTCTTTCCCTCAAACCCGGTGAGACCCATTGTCTGGTCGGCGAAAGCGGGTCCGGGAAAAGCGTGACTGCTCGTTCGATACTGCAAATCATCGACCCTCCGGGTTACATTGCGTCGGGCGATATATTTTTCCGGCCCGACCACGATGGGGAATCGTCGGCGATCAACCTCACTCGACTGAAACCGCGTTCTGCAGCCCTGAAGAACATTCGCGGCGCCGCCATTTCGATGATCTTTCAGGAGCCGATGACCTCCCTTTCTCCGGTCCATCGCGTGGGAGATCAGATTTCGGAGGTCCTCCGGCTCCATCAGGGTTTATCCAGAAAGGACGCCCGGGAGCGGACGATCGAACTGCTCAAACAGGTGGAGATAAAGGACGCAGCATGGGCCGTCGACCAGTACCCCTTTGAATTCTCCGGCGGTATGCGCCAGCGCGTCATGATCGCAATGGCGTTGTCCTGTAATCCCTCCATCCTGATCGCGGATGAACCCACAACCGCGCTTGATGTCACGATTCAAGCATCCATCCTGAAGCTGATCCGAGATTTGCAGCTCAGCCGAAACATGAGCGTCTTGTTCATCACCCATGACATGGGAGTTGTCGCGAACATCGCTGATCGGATCTCGGTGATGCGGCACGGTCGCCTGCTGGAGTCGGGCGCGGTGACGGACGTGCTCCATCATCCCAAAGATCCTTACACAATCGAACTGATCAATGCCGCGCGTGATCTGGATCGACCTTCCCCCATCCGGGTAGGAATGCGGGCAGCCAAGCCGCCTGAACAGCCCATCCTCACCGTCGAGCATCTCTCCAAGGAGTTCGTCTTACGCAAACGCCTATTCCGAAGGCGGCCCGACACCTCGGTTGGTGTGAAGGATGTCAGCATAAGACTGAAAAAGGGCGAGAACCTCGGTGTCGTTGGCGAAAGCGGATCAGGCAAGACGACATTGGCCAGATGTATTCAGCGCGTTTACGAGTTGACGAGCGGCGAGGTGTTTTATCAACGTGATGATCATACGAGCCTCGCTTTGGGCCCGCTGGATGACTCAGCCCTCTTGCCCGTCTGGCGGGACATAAGGACAATCTTTCAGGACCCCCACAGTTCTCTCAATCCGCGGATGACAGTCGGTCAGATCATCGCCGAACCATTGGTTAATGACCCGACTGGTCTGCGCGGTCAGGCGTTGCATCAGCGTATCGCTGAACTGCTCGACCTGGTCGAATTGCCTCGATCCTCCGTGAGACGTTATCCCCACGCGTTTTCTGGGGGACAAAGACAGCGAATCGCTATCGCCCGCGCGATCGGACCGAATCCTCGGGTCATTCTCGCGGATGAACCGACGTCCGCGCTCGATGTCTCGCTGAGGACGACCGTATTGAACTTGCTGCTTGAATTGCAACGGAAGCTAGACCTCAGCTACATTTTTGTCAGTCATGACATTGCTGTAGTCCGATACTTTTGTGACCGGGTTGTCGTGATGAAGGACGGCGAGGTTGTCGAGACAGGGGAAACTGAATCCGTCTGCTCCAATCCCCAGGAACCTTACACCAAGTTGCTCCTGTCTTCCGTGTTGAGGATTTGACTCGGCGCGCCTCCACAGGACGCGGCATTTCGGTACCGGGCACCGGTTGATGATGCCAACAACGTGCCAGATCATCATCGGCGTCGCCATCGTCTACGCCGTTTTCGTGGGCTATTTCGCGATCTATAGTCGTCACCACTTGGTACCGACCGCTCCAGGCGAAGAGGCGCCCTGACGCGCCGGCAGAGCGACGATGAAGGGGAACGGGCAGCCATGCGTTTTTCCCATTCCATCGACGGGACGACCTATCGCTTCGACACGCTAGGGGACCTGCTCGCCAAGGCGAGCCCGGAGCGATCCGGCGACCATCTGGCGGAGATCGCCGCGGGCGACGACGCCGAGCGGATGACGGCCCAGATGGCGCTCGCCGACGTGCCGCTGACCGTGTTCCTCGACGAATGGGTCGTGCCCTACGAAGACGATGAAGTGACGCGCCTGATCGCCGACGGTCACGACAGCCAGGCGTTCGCGACGGTCTCGCATCTGACGGTCGGCGGGCCGCGTCTCGGCGAAGGGGAAGCGCATCAACGATCTGTCTCGTCAACGTGCCCATCGGGACGCGATGTTCGCGCTTGTTCTTCGTGAACCCTTGAGGAAAGACGATTTCGTCACCGTCAATCCAGCTTCGCCGAAGCCCGGCGATCTCGCCGCGGCGCTGGCCGGTGAGGAGGAGCAGCTGTACGATGCGTCCATATGGATACCCGTATTCCTCCGCGCGGTGCCACACGATGCGAAGTTCATCGTCGGAAAGTACGCGGGCACGCGGTAATGACGAGAAGCGGAGCTGCGGCACAGGTGAAGTATCAATCAGGCCGTGGCGGACGCACCAGTTCATCGTCGTCCGGATCGCGACAAAGGCGTGCTGACGTATTGAC
Organism: Bauldia sp.; assembly: GCF_965232525.1. Classification (GTDB taxonomy): domain Bacteria; phylum Pseudomonadota; class Alphaproteobacteria; order Rhizobiales; family Kaistiaceae; genus Bauldia. The sequence goes on from NZ_OZ246980.1 coordinate 3,572,773, forward strand.
GTGCTGTGGTGGAGCTTGTCGAGGGAGTCGATGATATCGGCGCGAGAAACCTCTGACACCTTCTTTTTGAACAGGAAGTGTCGCCGGAGAAGGCGGTCGTATTCTGTGAAGGTGCTCTCCTTGTTGCGCGTCCTTGAGTCCGCGACAAATCGCTCAGTGGCTTCTTCGAAGCTGAGGGCGGGAGTATTGCTCGTTCCCTGAGAGCGAAGCAGCACCAGATCGCTTTGCACCCGCTTGGCGGCAATCCTTGCGTCCGCAAGCGTCATGTGGGGGTGTCTGCCGAGTGTCTTCAGTCTCCGGCGTTTCCCGAACATCACGACATATGACTTGGCGCCGCCCTGCGAAACGCGGACGCCAAAGCCTTTCAGTCCGTCGTCGAAGTACGTCTTCTGCCCCACAGTCAGACAAAACGCTGAAACTAAAGGGTAAATGTTACGGTAGGTTACGCTATGAAAACCCGCTACACCTGATTTGTAATCAGGGGGTCACGGGTTCGAATCCTGTTGCCGGCACCAATTGCGAGACTTGCAGCGATCGATACGAGGGACCGCCGTCGCGGCCCGCAACCGTTGAGTTGAGCCTACCCTGGATCGTATTGCCGCGCGGCTTCCGGGTCGGCCGGCTCACGCGGGACCTCCGCAAGCTCGGCCCATAGCGATTCTGGGATGTCCCACTCGGCCCATTCGATGGTTTGGTCGATACGCTCGGCCTTACTGACGCCGCAGATGGTCGTGGCGATCTCGGCGTTGCGCAACGAGAACTGAAGCGCCGCCGCGCCGGACGGCACGCCGTGGCGTTCGCAGACCGCCTCGACCCGGCGGATCGGCGCCAACGTCGCCTCGTTCGCCTCCTGATAGACATAGCGGGGCATCACCGTCGCGCCCTTGGCCAGCGCGCCGCCGGCGAAGGGTGCCGCATTGAAGACGCTGATGTTGCGCTGTCGTGCCAAATCCATCATCGGCTCGGCGTTTTTGCTGACGAGCGTGTACCGATTGTGGGTGATGAGCGCGTCGAAGTCCCAGTCGGTGAGGATCGGCATCATGATGTCGACCTTGCCTGCCGCCAGCCCCACGGCGTTGGCGAGCCCCTCTTCCTTCATCTTGAACAACTCCGGCAGTGCACCGCCGGGTCCTACGATCTCAGGAACCGATTCCGCGTGCTCCGGGTCATGAAGATGGAGGATCTGGACACGGTCGAGCCCCAGCGCCTCCAGAGTTTCCTCCAGCGAGCGCCGCGCCTGGGCAGCGTCGAAGCGGCCGGTCTCCATGTCCCGATCGAGCTTGGTGGATATCACCGCGCCGGGGGGAAGACCGCCATATTCGCGAATGACCTTGCCAATCCGGGTTTCGCTTCGCCCCATGCCGTAGTTGCGGCTAGTGTCGAGGAACTTGATCGGCCCGTCGAAGACGGCTCGTATGGTCGCGAGCGCCCGCTCTTCATCCACGCCGTATCCATACGTCTTCGGCATGTCACCGAGTCCAGAGGTCCCGAAGCAGATTGGCGGCACCCAGACGTCGGTTCCTCCGACCTGCGTCTTCCGATCAAGCAGCACGACAGTCATTGTCAAACCTCTTGGTTCTTGCATCCGTTCACGGGAGCGCGGGCTGGGCATTTTGCGTTTGCGCTCGCGACCCGGCTAGACAACGCGGAGCCAGCGCCTCCCCCCAGGTCGCGATCGACGCCGCCAAACTGCAATATGGCGCTGGCGACTGCAATACGGCGAGCGCAGAGCCGATGATATCGCCACGTTCGCCAGATTTGGTCGGGATGCGTCCCTGACTATCCATGCGGGATCGGGCCAAAGGTTCGATTGACCGACGATGGTTTCTTCGAAGGGGGATGGGCGCAAGCCGAGGAACCGGAGGCGCTCCGTCTTTCCGGCATCCACTTGGGTTCCGGAGCGTCATGGCGCTCGGGCCGGCTCACGCTGATCTCACCAAGTCATGCACGAGAATGCATCTGGGTTGCCGAAAGCAAGGAAGGTCTCTGGGCGGCAAACTTCCTGGCCCTGCTCGTCGCCGCGACACGACCCGAGGGTTTCGACATCTGGCGCGCCCGAGCAGGCATACGAACACTAACGCGTGGGCTCCGCGTCTACCGACGGATCGTCTTCGAGGGTGATGACATCGTCATCAAGCAATTTGCCAACGCCTTTGTCGAAGCAACCCCCACGGGGTTCAGCGAAACACAGCAGCGTCAGACGCCCGGATTTGCGGACTATGAGGGGTACATTGACTTTCTTCTCCAGGCCATGCGCGAGACCGTCGACAGCTTCGGCGGCGCCATGACCGTGTATCTTTCGCGCGGTTATGACTCACCAGGTTTGGCCGCACTGGCGAAGACGCGCTTCGACCGTGGCGATTGGGCAGCCCTTATGATCGGCCGATCCCCCGACGCTTGGCTGAGGAAGCCGGCGTCCCGAGAGAACTGTTCGGACAGAAGAAAAAGCTAACCACGACGCTCGCGTCAAACATCCACCAAATCGCACCGGTCCTGTTCGACCTCCAGCTCAAACGCTACAAGAGGTTCGTCGCAGATTGGCCGTTCAAACGTTGAATCGCGCGCGGTGCGCCGGCCTCACCAGGCGATCGAATCGCCGCCAAGTGCGGCCACCAGCTTCTCGTCCTGCTCGTAGACGTCGGCGCGGAAGTTCGGCACGCCCTGCTCGATCCAGGCGGTGAAATAGGTGATGTGGATCGGCAGTGGATCTTCCAGGCTCACGACCGTCCGCTTGCCGCTGCCGACCACCGCGTTGACCCGCGCAAGGTCCCAGCCCGCGAGACCGCCGTCGGTAAGCACCGGCGGCGCCAGCTCCAATGGCCGCGACAAGCGCACACAACCATGACTGAACGCCCGTTCGGCGCGGCTGAAAAGACTACGCGACGGCGTATCGTGCAGATAGACGTTGAACTCGTTCGGGAACATGTATTTGACCCGGCCGAGCGCATTGTTCGGCCCGGGCCGCTGGCGCAGTCGGAAGGGGAAGTTGCCCGGACCGTAGCGGTTCCAGTTGATCGAGGTGAGATTGTAGACCTGACCGTCGCTGACCGCCTCGAACCCTGCAGCCGCGCGCGCCGCCGGGTTCTTGCGCAGCTTCGGCAGCTCCTCTTTCAATGCGATGCTGCTTGGAACGTTCCAGTACGGATTGAACTCCAGGTATTTGATCGAGTCACTGAATACTGGTGTGCGGTGATAGGGCTTGCCGACGACCACCGCCATCTTCTCAACGATCTGACCGCCGCTGACCCGGGTCAGATCGAAGCCGGCGATATTGACCATCAGATGCTCGTTGCCGAGATTTGCTGGCATCCACCGCCAGCGCTCCATCGCGACAACAATGTCCTGAATACGCTCCTCGACCGGCACGTTGAGGGCGACGATCGTCGCCCGTCCGACCAGACCGTCGATCTCGAGCCCGTGCCGGCGCTGGAACGCCGTGACCACCGGGATCAGATCGTCGGTGTAGACCTCCTCCTCGCCGGGCGGCGCCTGCGGATTGGCGCCGTCGGTAACCGCCAGCCGGGCGCGAAGGGATCGCACCCGTGAGTCGTTCATCCCCGGCTTAAGCGTGTCGCCAAGCAGTATGGTCGGCCAGCCACCGGCCGCCGACAGAGCACGGTAGTCTGCGAGCACCACCCGCAGGGCTTCGTATTCCGGCGCCCGCGGCTGCCAGCTCAGGAAGAACACATCGAGATTGTCGGCGGCGGCGAGACCCTGCAACGCTGCGAGCTGATCGATTTCGCGCCTCTGCAGGAAAAAGTTGGGGTCAACCTTGCGTGGCAGAAAGCGACCGACCTGTAGGTCGGAGGCGTATTCAAGAAACGCCGCGGAAAAATGAAGCTCGATGATCGCCCGGCCGCGGTCGTCGGTGACCGGCACCGCGTCGCTGAGCTTGGCCAGTTGGTCGGTGGGATAGTCGGCCGGATCGAGTCCGTCGTCGGCCGCTGAGCGCAGCCAGGCGATGAACGCCGGCGCCCGCTCGGTGCCCATCCACAGCAGCACGCCATCTTGATCGTCATAGTAGGCGTTCAGCGCCTCCTGTCGCTGACGGACCGGCAGCGGCAGTGCCGCCTCGTTGGCGAGCAGGTCGGCGATGTTGAGCCGAATCGCGGCGAGATCCTGCGGGCTCAGCGAAGCTTGCGCCAGAGCCGGCGCGGCAACGAAAACCAGGAACAGCGCCGTCGCGCTGGTCCGGCCGATCATCGATAGGATGTGTCTCAAGGCGGCCCTTTTCCTTTCCTCAAGCCCGGTCGCCCTCAGTACATCGGCGGCGCATAGAGGATGCCGCCCCTGGTCCACAGCGCATTCACCCCGCGGCGGATCGCCAAAGGTGTGTCATCGCCAAGATTTCGGTCGAACACCTCACCGTAGTGGCCGACCTCGTTCAGAACCGTCGCCAGCCAGGCTTCGTTGAGGCCGAGCTTCATCGCCGCCGGCGCCCCGAGCGCGATCGCCTGATCGCGGCTTGCCCCATCGCCGCGGTCGGGATCGACCGAGGCCGCGGTCAGGCCCATCTCCTCGGCGTTGATCAATCCATAAAGCGTCCAGCGCACCAGCTCGGTCCATTGAGTGTCGCCCTCGCGGGTCACGGGCCCCAGCGGCTCCTTGGAGATCACCTCACGCAGGATCACATGATCGTCCGGCACGTCGAGCAGGGACCGTTCGGCGGCAAGCGCGGAACTATCCGCCGTGTAGGCATCGCACTCGCCCGCCGCATACGCGGCCCGTGCCTCGCTTCGATCGGCGAACGGCAGGAACGACACCTCGATGTTGTTGCTCGCGAAGTAGTTGGCCGCGTTGGCCTCGGTCGTCGTGCCGGTGACGAGGCAGATGCGCGCGCCGATCAACTCCAGGGCGCTGGTCATGCCGTCCAACGCCTGCACCAGGAAGCCCTGACCGTCGTAGTAGGCGATACCCGCGAAGTCGATGCCGAGATCGAGATCGCGCGACATGGTCCATGTGCTGTTTCGCGACAAGAGATCGATGTCGCCGGCGGTCAGGGCGTCGAAGCGGGCAGTTGCCGAGAGCGGCACGTAGTCGACCTTGTCCGCCTCGCCGAGTACGGCCGCTGCCACAGCGCGACAAAAATCAACGTCGAAGCCGCTCCATGCGCCCGCATCGTCGTGATCGGAGAAACCCGGCAAGCCCTCGCTGACGCCGCAGACCAGACGGTCGCGTTCGCGAACGTCGTCGAGGGTTGCTGCGGCCGCCACCGGGGAGGTCAGCAAGCCCGCGAACCCGGCCACCCCCAAAGCCAGCCCATACACACCCGACAGCTTCGACATAAGGCGGTTTCCCTGAACGCATCGCGGCGAATCCGGCGCCAAGGTTAGGCCGGCGAGGCCCATCCTGCCAAGCCCGGAAACGCTTTCGAGGCCTTGCCTTCAGCCGACGAGACGGCCGCGAACCGCCTTTTCGACTTCGAGCAGCACGAATAACGCGATGCCGGCGCCGACGACCACCAGACCATCGATGAGATCAAGCGCCTGGGTGTCGAAGATCGCCTGCATGAATGGCGCATAAGTGAAAGCGAACTGGGCGATCACGACGGCGCCAACGCCCATCATAACCGCCGGCGTACCGATGATGCCGCGGATCGAGAAGGAGGTCATGTAGAGGTAGCGGACCGAGAACAGATAGAAGACTTCCATGACCACGATCGTGTTGACGACCATGGTGCGCGCGGCCGCAAGGTCCAGCCCCCGGTCGAGGGCGTAGAAGAACACGCCGAACGACCCCACCACGAACAGCAGCGAGACGAGGACGACCTGCCAGATGAGAACGCCGGACAGGATCGGTTCGTCCGCCCGCCGCGGCGGCCGGGTCATGGCGCCCGGTTCGGTCGGCTCGAACGCCAGGGTCAAACCAAGGGCCACAACAGTGACCATGTTGATCCAGAGAATCTGGACGGGCGTCACCGGCAGCGAGAACCCGGCCAGGATCGCGAACAGGATGATGATGGCCTCGCCGCCACTAGTCGGCAGAGTCCAGGCGATCACCTTCTTTAGGTTGTCGTAAACAGTGCGCCCTTCCCGCACGGCGGCGACGATCGAGGCGAAATTGTCATCGAGCAGCACCATCTCCGCGGCTTCCTTGGCCGCTTCGGTTCCCTTCTGACCCATCGCGATACCGACATCGGCGCGCTTCAGCGCCGGCGCGTCGTTGACGCCGTCGCCGGTCATGGCCGCGATCGCCGCATCCGACTGTAATGCCTCGACGATGCTCAGTTTCTGCTCGGGGCTGGTGCGGGCGAACACCGCGGTCTCGTCGGCAACTTTCGGGAGGCTCCACGTGTCGACCGTCTCGAGCGCCTCGCCGGTCGTGACTTTCTCATGGTCGAGCAGGCCGAGTTGTCTGCCGATCGCTGCGGCGGTCGAGGCATGATCGCCGGTGATCATCTTGACCCCGATCCCGGCGGTCCGACACTCGTCAATCGCCGCTTTGGCATCCGGCCTGGGCGGGTCGATCATCCCGAGGGCGCCGAGGAAGACAACGCCCGAATTCAGGTCACTGAATTCGAGCTCGGTTTGGTTGTCGGCTAGCCGTTTCATCCCTACGGCCAGCACCCTTTGCCCGTCGTCGGCCATGGCGTCGACGGCGCGAAGCCATGCCGGCCGATCGATCGGCTCCGGACCGGCTTCGCCTTCCTGGTAGTCGCAAAGCGCCAGCAGGCGCTCCGGCGCGCCCTTGATGTAGGCGATTCGACCGCCGTCAGGCTCTTCGTTCAGGGTCGCCATGAACCGATGACGAGAATCGAATGGGATCTCGTCGAGCCGTGGATACGCCTGACGTGTCGAGCCTTGGTCCAGACCCGCCTTGGCCGCCAGCGACACCAGCGCGCCCTCCATCGGATCGCCGGCAACGATCCACTCGTCACCGGAACGACGGAGGTCGGCGTCATTGCACAGAACAGCCGCCCGTCCGACCATCTGCAGAAGCGAGTCTGCTCCTGCATCATGCGCGCCTTCGGCATCGCTGAACCCGCCCTCCGGGGCGTAGCCAACCCCCGACACCTGGATCGCCCCACCCGCTGTCACGACTGTGCGCACAGTCATCTCGTTGCGGGTCAGTGTCCCGGTCTTGTCAGTGCAGATCACGGAAACCGAGCCCAGCGTCTCGACCGCCGGCAGGCGCCTGATGATGGCGTTTCGCCGCGCCATCCGCTGTACGCCGATCGCCAGCGTGATGGTCATCACCGCTGGTAATCCTTCCGGAATGGCGGCCACGACGAGGCCGACCATCGCCATGAAGGCTTCGTCCATTGCGTAGCCTCGGACGAGGACGGCGAAGGCAAAGCCGGCCACTGCCACCGACAGGATGACGACGGTGAGCAGCCGTGCGAAGCGGTCCATCTGCCGGATCAGCGGTGTGGTCTGCGGTTCGAGGGTGTCGAGGAGGATACTGATCGTGCCGAGCTCGGTGGCCTGCCCGGTCGCCACAACGACACCGGCTGCCTGCCCCGCCACTACCAGCGTGCCGGAATAGGCCATCGACGTCCGGTCGCCCAGAACCGACGTCTCGGCAACCGGCTGGGTGCCTTTGTCGACCGGTAGGGACTCACCGGTCAGCGCCGCTTCCTCGATCCTGAGATGCCGCGCCTTGACCAGCCGCAGATCGGCCGGCAACCGGTCGCCGGCCTCCAGCAGCACGATGTCCCCTGTCACCAGCGTCTCCGCCGGCACCGTAAGCCGCCCACCATCCCGGAGCACCGAAGCCGCCGGCGTGATCATCTTGCGGATCGCATCGAGCGCCCGCTCAGCCCGACCCTCCTGTAGGTATCCGACGATGGCGTTGGCGATCACCACCGCGAGGATGACTGCGGCATCGATCCATTCGCCGAGCAGCGCCGAGACGACCGCCGCGGCGAGGAGCACGTAGATGAGCAGGTTGGCGAACTGGCTAACGAACCGGGCCAGCGCACCGCGTGGCCGGGCCTCCGGCAAGCGGTTCGGTCCATGGGTCGCTAGCCGCCGTTCAGCGTCCTGTGTTGAAAGGCCGCCCGGCCCGGTCGCGAATGCCTGATAGGCCACCTCCGCGGGCTCCGCGAACCATCGCTTCACGGGCGCAATTTGTTCACCAGCTTGGTCCATGGTCCAGACCGGTTGGCCACATGCTGGGCGACACATGTCGGCGAGTTAAGAACACCATCGCGAGGCCACTGCGCCTCGTCAAACGCCCCACAAGCCTTGGAATCCCTGCTTCGACCGGGCTGGCGTTGATATCGCTCAAACGCGCGCGCTTTGCCGGCCAACGGAAAAGGACTAGATACGGGCAGGCCCAAACGTCAGGCTGTTCGTTTGCCGCAGCGAGTTCCAATGAACCGACCAGAGATCGCCCACGAGATCGACCCGGAACATTTCCGCCGGGTGATGGGTCGGTTTGCGACCGGCGTCACCGTGATTACCGTCGCCGTCGACGGAGGCGGCGCTCAGGGGATGACCGCCAACGCATTCATGTCCGGTTCACTCGACCCGCCGCTGTGCGTAGTCTCGGTCGCCCGCCGCGCCCGTATGCATGGCCACCTGACTGCCGCTCGACGGTTTGCGATCAACATCCTGTCGGCAGATCAGGGCGACCTCGCCAACCACTTCGCCGGACGGAAGGTGCCGGGGCTCGAAGTTTCATTCGCCAACATCGACGACGTTCCGGTCCTGTCGACGTGTGCTGCCCGCATCGTCGCGGATCGCGATGTCCGTCACGATTGCGGCGATCACTCCCTGTTCGTCGGCCACATCCGCACGATGAAGACGACCGATCGATCGCCGCTCATCTACCATGCCGGCCACTACACTGCCCTCGCCGAGGAACAGGGTCCGGAAACGCCAATGCCCGAGTTCTGGTAGGTAAAGGTAAGGCACCTTACGGAGGATGATGATGTCGGACGATCGAGCAACCCCGGCAGCGCCAGATGAAGGCGCTGATGTCGCCACCGGAAAAACCATCGACGTCCGCTTCGATGGCAGTCGGTGCATCCACGCGCGGTTCTGCGTCCTCGGCGCGCCCGATGTTTTTCGCGCCAACACGCCGGGCAATTGGATCCATCCCGACGCGATGGGCACGGAGTCGCTTGTCCGCGTCGCCGAAGCCTGCCCCTCGGGCGCGATCACCTATCATCGAAAAGACGGCGGTGCCGACGAGCAGCCGCCGCCGGTCAACATCGTCAGTATTCGCGAGAACGGGCCGTACGCGTTTCACGCACCGCTGAAGATCGAGGGCAAGACGATCGGCTACCGCGCGACGCTCTGCCGCTGCGGCGACTCGAAGAACAAGCCTTTTTGCGACAACGCCCATGTCAAGGCCGGCTTCAAGGCAACCGGCGAGCCGGAAACCCGCAAGTCGAAGCCGTTGAAGGCGCGCGATGGCGGTCTGGAGATCGCCCCGCAGACCGACGGCCCTCTGGAAGTGACTGGCAATCTCGAAATCTGTTCCGGCACCGGCCGTACGATCAGTCGAACGACCAAGACTTGGCTTTGCCGCTGCGGCGAGTCACAGAACAAACCGTTCTGCGATGGCACCCATGAGAAGATAGGCTTCAAGTCGGACTGACCGGAGCAACACATTGGCCGCAAAAGCCCGGGCGCTCACCCGAAAATCGGCGCCCCCCGCCCCGCATGCCGGCAGGCGGCGGTCAGGGTGTTGGCCATTAGCATCGCAATCGTCATCGGTCCGACGCCGCCCGGAACCGGGGTGATCGCCCCCGCCACGGCCGCCGCTTCGGCATAGGCCACATCGCCAACGAGCCGGGTCTTGCCCTCGCCGCGCTCCGGCGCGGGGATGCGATTCATGCCGACGTCGATGACGGTCGCGCCCGGTTTGATCCAGTCGCCCCGCACCATTTCCGGCCGGCCGACCGCTGCGACGACGATGTCGGCGCCGCGCACAACGGCCGGCAGATCGCGGGTGCGCGAATGGGCGATGGTGACCGTGCAGTTCTCGGCAAGCAGGAGCTGGGCGATCGGCTTGCCGACAAGGTTCGAGCGGCCGATGACCACGGCCGACAGACCGGACAATGCCCCGTCCCATGCATCGCGCAGCAGGATCATGCAGCCCGCCGGCGTACAGGGAACCATGGCGCGGCGATCGCCGCTGGCGAGGCGTCCGACGTTGATCGGATGCAGGCCGTCGACGTCCTTCTCCGGGACGATCGCCTCGATCACGCGCTTCGCGTCGAGGTCGCCAGGTAACGGCAGTTGAACCAGAATGCTGTGAATGGCGGGATCGGCGTTGAGCTGCGCGATGAGGTCGAGGAGCGCCGCCTCGTCGGTGTCGGCGGCCAGCGTGTGTTGCGCCGAGTGGAAGCCAAGCTCCGTCGCCTTCTTCCCCTTGGAAGCCACATAGACCTGGCTCCCCGGATCGTCGCCGACGAGGACCGTTGCCAGCCCCGGCACCACACCGGTCTCGGCAGTGAGACGGCGTCCATCCTCCGCCACCTGCTCAACGACGCGCGCCGCAGTCGCCCGGCCGTCGACGCGTATTGCCTGCGGATCAGCGGAAGACGACGGTTCGTTCGCCATTGATGAGTACCCTGTGTTCGAGGTGGAATTTGACCGCCCGGGCGAGGACGGTCGCCTCGATGTCGCGTCCGATCGCGACATATTCCTGCGGCGACATCGAATGATCGACCCGTGCCACGTCCTGCTCAATGATCGGGCCGGCATCGAGGACCGGTGTGACGTAGTGCGCGGTCGCACCGATCAGCTTGACCCCACGGTCGTGTGCCCGATGGTAAGGCTTGGCGCCAACGAAGCTCGGCAGGAACGAGTGATGAATATTGATCGCTCGCCCCGCAAGCCCGTTGGCGAAATCCTCCGAGAGGATTTGCATGTAGCGAGCGAGCACGACCAGATCGATCCGCTCGCTCGCGATCACGTCGGCGAGTTCCGTCTCCTGCGCCGCCTTGGTCTCCGGCGACACAGGGTGATGGAGGAACGGCACGCCCTCCGATTCGGCGCGCTTGCGCAGAGTTTCGTGGTTGGACGCCACCGCGACCAATTCCATCGGAAGCTGACCGATCGCGTTGCGATAAAGCAGATCGTTGAGGCAGTGGCCGAATTTTGACACGAGGATCAGGACCCGCGGCTTCACCGCCAGGTCGTGCACCTGCCAATCGAAATCGTAGGCCGTCGCCACAGGACGAAAGCCATTTGAGAAGCTTTCGGCGGAGACCGATGCCGGTGCCGAAAACGATACACGCATGAAGAAGCGCTCGGCATCCGGATCGCCGTATTGAGCGCTCTCGACGATGTTGCAATCCTGCGAGGCGATGCTGTTCGCCACCGCAGCCACGATCCCCCGCCGGTCTTGGCAGGAAAGCGTGAGAACGAAACGCGCCGGTTCGGCGGGCATGGACAACAACCTTCGGAGAGCGTGACTTCCAAGCGGGCAAGCGCCGCGACAAGTAGACGCCTAGCCACCGGACTGCAACAGCCTGCGGCGTCGCAGCCATTGCCCGCTGTCCCCTGTGCCGAACGTCTTGATTCACCGTTGGAAACGAGGCGTCCGTGTGCTACCCGATCGGCCCTGTCCGGGGGCCTCTAAATGGCGAGCAAACGCAAACCCGCCACCAAAACGGCGATCGCCTTTATCGCCGCCGACACCGATGAAGCCAGGAGTGCGCGACAGCGACTCGCCAAACGGTATGGCGATGTTGCCACCGACGATGCCGAAGTGATCGTCGCCCTGGGCGGCGATGGCTTCATGCTTCAGACGCTTCACACGTTCATGAACACCGGTAAGCCGATCTACGGCATGAACTGCGGCTCCGTCGGTTTCCTGATGAACGAGTTCAAGGCGACCGGCTTGCGCAGCCGCATCGCCGCGGCCGAGACGACCGCCGTGCGGCCGCTGGCAATGGAAGCGACCGACGACCGGGGCCGGACCCACCGAGCGTTCGCCATCAACGAAGTGTCTCTGCTGCGGCAGTCTTTCCAGGCCGCGAAGCTGCGGATCAGCATCGACGGCAAGGTGCGGATGGACGAACTGATCTGCGACGGCGTCCTGGTGGCTACGCCCGCCGGGAGCACTGCCTACAATCTCTCGGCCCATGGGCCGATCCTGCCGATTTACGCGCCGCTGCTGGCGATCACCCCGATCAGCGCTTTCCGACCCCGCACCTGGCGCGGCGCGCTCATCCCACAGACGGCCAAGATTCGGATCGACGTGCGGGAGGCCGAGAAGCGCCCAGTCAATGCGGTGGCCGACAACGTGGAGTTCAAGTCGGTTCGCAAGGTCACCATCAGGCAGCAGGACGATTCACAGAGCCTGATGCTGTTCGACCCGGACCACTCGTGGGACGAACGCATCCTGGCCGAACAGTTTCGCTACTGAGTTCGAGGCGAACGCGACACCTCAACCCCGCATCAAAACCACATCCTCTGAAACAGCCGATCCCGTAGCGCAAGCTGATGATAGAGCGCTACACCGACATGGCCCGGCTGTTCGCGCATGGATTGCAGCGAAGGATCGCCCCGCTCGGTCTCGCCCCGGCGCAGTTCATGACTCTGCTGGTGCTATGGGCGGAAGACGGTCTCACACAGAAGGAGCTGATCAACCGCCTCGATATCGAACAGGCGACGATGGCGAATACGCTGAACCGGATGGAACGCGACGGGCTTATCCGCCTGAAGCCGCATCCCAACGACGCCCGTTCCCAGCAGGTCTGGCTCAGGGCGCTCCGCAAGCCCGCGACTGAGGCAGCCGAGGCGCAGAATCAGGCGGCGCTATCGACGCTATCGGAAGCCGAGCAGACCGAGTTCATCGCCCTGATGACAAGGGTGATCGCCACCATGCGTGCACAGCGCTAGGCGCGGTGCTTAGTCCGCCTTCGGCTGCCAGGTTGTAACGATGTCATCAAGGTCTGGGCGGGGACGGTCGGAAGGCCGTGCGCTCGGTGTCCCGACATGAATGAACCCGACGAACCGCTCGCCAGGTTTGAGGCCGAGGACATGGCCGGCGGTACCGTCGAAAGCGATCCATTCAGTCAGCCAATGGGCGCCAAAGCCGAGGGCGTGGGCGCCCAGCACCGTCAGCATCGCTGCATTGCCGGCGGAGAGAAGCTGCTCAAATTCGGGAATCTTGGGATGAGGCGCGGCGGTACTGACCACACCGATCACCACCGGGGCGCGGGTGAACCGTCCCCGCTCCTCCTCAAGCCGCTCCGGATCGACATCTGGTTCCCGACTGGCAACAAGATGCGCGATCGCCTCGCCGGCCGCCTGTCGCTTATCGCCCTGGTAGACGATGAACCGCCACGGCGCGAGCTTGCCGTGGTCAGGAACGCGGGATCCGATGGTAAGGATATCGCGGAGCTGATCGGCGTCCGGGCCCGGCGCCTCCAGGAACGGGGTCGTGACCGACCGCCGGGTTTTCAGGAATTCGACGACGTCCATTTGGTCCCACAGACGTAACGGAGAAAAGGATGCGGCGCCGATCGTTGGCGCCACACCCGCATCGATCTAGGTCTTGGCCAGCGCCTGTTCCAGATCGGCGATGATGTCGCCGACGTCTTCGATGCCGACCGAGAGACGCACCACGTCCGGTCCGGCACCGGCCGCTTTGCGCTGCTCCTCGCTCAGCTGGCTGTGGGTGGTCGACCAAGGATGGATAATCAGGCTACGGGTGTCGCCGATGTTGGCAAGGTGGGAGAACAGCTCCACCGAGGACACCAGCTTGACACCGGCCTCGCTGCCGCCTTCGATACCGAAGGTCAGCACCGCACCCGCCCCTTTCGGACAGTAGCGTTCTGCGAGCGCGTGGTGGCGGTCGCCCGGCAGTCCGGCGTAGCTCACCCAAGTCACTTTCGGATGGGCGGCAAGGAAGCTGGCCACCGCCTTGGCGTTGTCGGAGTGCTTCTGCATCCGGAGCGGCAGGGTCTCGGCGCCGGTAAGGATCAGGAACGAGTTGAACGGCGAGATCGCCGGCCCGAGGTCGCGCAGGCCGAGGGCTCGGCAGGCGATAGCGAAGGCGAAGTTCCCAAAAGTCTCGCCGAGCACCATGTTGTTGTATTCGGGCCGCGGCTCGGACAACATCGGATACCGGCCCGAGGCCATCCAATCGAACGTGCCGCAGTCAACGATCATGCCGCCGATCGAGTTGCCGTGGCCGCCGATGAACTTGGTCATAGAGTGAACGACGATGTCGGCGCCGAAGTCGATCGGTTTGCAGAGGTAGGGCGTCGCAAGCGTGTTGTCGACGATCAGCGGCACGCCGGCCCGCTTGGCGATCGCAGCGACTGCCTCGATGTCGGTGACAATACCGCCGGGATTGGCGATCGACTCGATGAAAATCGCCTTGGTCTTCGGTGAGATGGCCGCTTCGAACGAACTGATGTCGTCGATCTCGGCCCACTTCACGTTCCAGCCAAAGCTCTTGAAGGAATGGTTGAACTGGTTGATCGAGCCGCCATAGAGCTGGCGGGCAGACACGAACTCGTCGCCGGGCATCATCAGCGAATGGAGCACAACCACCTGCGCAGCGTGGCCAGAGGCCACCGCCAGCCCGGCAGTGCCGCCTTCGAGCGCTGCCATCCGCTCCTCGAGCACCGCGCTGGTCGGATTCATGATGCGAGTGTAGATGTTGCCGAACGCCTGCAGCCCGAACAATGAGGCGGCATGCTCGACATCGTTGAAGACGTAGCTGGTGGTCTGATAGATCGGCGTCGCACGGGCGCTAGTGGTCGGATCCGGCTTGGCGCCGGCATGGACCGCCAGCGTGTCAAAACCGGGAACGCGGTCTTCGCTCATATTGAATTGCCCTCCGTCAAAATGAACTGGGCCTCTTGGCCCGTTGGAATGCGCGTTCCTAGCCGGGAACGCTCGCGATGCCAAACACCTTCCTGCCGATGGCGGAAGGAACCGAGAAAAAAAATGCCTCACCGGTCTCGAAGCGGCCGATTGCCGTCCGACTGCACAATCGCCTTGTATTGCGTTGATCTATCCGATGACCTGATCGTCCGGTGAACCAGCAACACGACCGCGAAACCGACGGCCAGTATCAAATGCACCACGGGCGCGCCTATGGCTTGTGACAGGTACCCGGCCAAGCTTTGGGGATCATGGTTGTTCTATGCCCTTCCTTGGAGGCGATTAGGCCTGGCTGTCGAACCGGCGGACGCTGGCGAAGACATAACCGAGGCGGGTTCCTGGACGCACGGTCCTGATCCCTAAATCAATCGCGAGGAACGGTGATCAGATTGATTTTGTCTTCGCCTCAAATCTCAGCTTTTGCAGAATAATTCAATTTTTATATCATGTGGTCAGAGGTCTTTATTCTTGCAATGGCAATGCAAAGCAGCCTCCCTGCAATCACCGACCATCGAAGAGATCGATTCAAGTTTCACAGCAGTCTTCTCTTAGTGTGTTCTGAACCATCGTCTTATAGTGTCGTCTGAACCATCATCAACACTATAGGGCAGAAGGGGCGACATTGCACAGCCTTACGCGCGACCGCGAGCCATTTCAAACCGAGTCGGCCCGTCTCATTCCATTTGCGATGGTATTATAATACCTCTATTCTATCACTCTGATCTCATTGGCTTTTTGCTGAATAAATCGCTTGACGTGAGGTGTCGGAGCCCTTAGATGCAACGCCGAGACGCGCTCAGTGGCGCGACCGGATTTCGCTCAAACGGACGAAACGCGCATGAAGACCTACTCCGCCAAGCCCGCGGACGTCGAGAAGAAGTGGGTGGTGATCGATGCCGAGAACGCGGTCGTCGGCCGCCTCGCGGCGATCGTCGCCCGGCGTCTACGCGGCAAACATCTGCCGACGTTCACCCCCCACGTCGACTGCGGCGATAATGTCATTGTCGTCAATGCCGACCGGATCGTGCTCACCGGCAACAAGCGCGACGACAAGACCTACTACTGGCACACGGGCCATCCGGGCGGCGTCAAGCAGCGCACCGCCAAGCAGATCCTCGAGGGCAAGTTCCCCGAGCGGGTGGTGGAGAAAGCGGTGCAGCGGATGATGCCGAAAGGCCCCCTCGCCCGTCGCCAACTCAAGAACTTGCGGGTCTACGCCGGCCCCGCGCATCCGCACGAGGCCCAGCAGCCCGAGACCATCGACATTGGCGCGTTGCACGCGCGTAACGTGAGGACCGCCTGACCATGGCAGCCGATCTCCAGTCCCTCCAGGATCTCGCGCCTGAGGTCGCCGAACCGGCAGCGCCGGTTCACGTCCAGAAGCTCGACGCCCACGGCCGTGCCTATGCCACCGGTAAGCGCAAGGACGCGGTCGCCCGCGTCTGGCTCTCGCCTGGTGCCGGCCGCATCATCGTCAACGACAAGGACTTCACCGAGTTTTTCGCCCGGCCGGTGCTGCAGATGATCGTGCAGCAGCCAGTGGTCGCGGCCAACCGCAACGGCCAGTACGACATCAAGGCGACCGTCTCCGGCGGCGGTCTGTCCGGCCAGGCGGGCGCGCTCCGCCACGGCATCTCCAAGGCACTCACCTACTACGAGCCGGAGCTGCGCGGCCTGCTCAAGAAGGGCGGCTACCTCACCCGCGACGCCCGCGTCGTGGAGCGAAAGAAGTACGGCAAGCGGAAGGCCCGCCGGTCGTTCCAGTTCTCCAAGCGCTAAGCCGCTCTGGACTGGAAATCAAAGGGGCGGGCCTCGGGCCACGCCCCTTTTTCGTTGCGTGCTTGTGTTCTTAGGTAGGTCAGCAGGGCTGAGGTCATGCAGCCGGAGAAGACGGTGACATGTTCAGCGTGACAAGAGTGGTCGGCGCCTGGTCGAAACGGCGGCATCGGCGGCTTGGTTTCGTCGGGGTCGGGGCGCAGAAGTGCGGCACGACGACCCTGCACGACCTACTGGCACTTCATCCGGAGATCGAAGTCCCGCGGCGGAAGGAACTGCACTACTTCCGTCGGGATGCCCGCTTCGACGCCGACTATCGGCCCCGCAGCGGCAGCTACAGCGGCCTCCACCGGCATTTCTATTTCGACCGCGCCGTCGCGGGTGAAATCACGCCGTTATATCTCTATTGGCGGCCGTCGCTTGAACGCATTCACGCCTACAATCCCGACATCAAGATCATCGTCCTTCTGAGGAATCCGGTGAAGCGAGCCTACTCCCAATGGGGCCACTACGTTCGCAAGAGCACCTGGCGGAAGCACCGGCACAAAACAATCAAGCCGTTCAGGAACTGGGTGAAACGCGAGGCGCGTGACACTGCCCGCGATCCGAATTATCAGCGGGTGCGCCGCTCGCTGATCGGGCGCAGCCTTTACGCTGGTCAGATCAAGCGGGTGATATCCTTGTTCACGCCGGAGCAGGTGATGTTCGTCAAGTCGGAAACGTTCTTCGCTGATCAGGCCGGCGTGACCGATGACGTCTGTCGTTTCCTTGGCGTGGCCCCGCTGTCGTCCGTGGCCGAGTTGACGCCCGTACACGAGAACGTCGGAACGATCGCGCCGATCTCCCCAGCAGACTGGGACATCGCTTATAAACACCTGGCCGACGACATCGCCCGCGTCGAGGACGCCCTCGGCTGGGATTGCGCCGACTGGCGTCTCCCGCCGCATGCCGCACCGGTGGCCGAAGACCGGGTGCCCGAACCGGTGCCGACATCATGAGTAACCGAGTCCACCCCCGGCCGACCGACAACGCCTTCCTTGGCGACGCCATGGGCGGCAGTCACGAGCCGACCTACAGCGGCGCGCTATCGTTTATGCGGCGGCGCTACGCTCGCGCCCTCGATGGCGTCGACGTCGCGGTGTGGGGGATCCCCTTCGACACCGCCACCTCGAACCGGCCTGGCTGCCGCTTCGGCCCGCAGGCGATCCGGCGGGCTTCGGCGATCTTCGACGGCGACCCACAATATCCCTTCGGCATCGATCCGTTCGCGACGCTGAAGGTGGTCGACTATGGCGATTGCGCTTTCGACTACGGCCGCCCGGCCGAGGCGCCGGCGACGATCGCCGCCCTCGCCAACGCCATCGTCGACACCCGCACCTGGCTGCTATCGCTGGGCGGCGACCACTTCGTCACTTATCCGCTGCTCCAGGCCCACGCGGCGAAATACGGACCCTTGGCGCTGATCCAATTCGACGCCCATCAGGACACCTGGTCCGACGATGGCGCCCGCATCGACCACGGCACCTTTATCGGCCGCGCCGTCCGCGAGGGCCTGATCGATCCGGCCCGTAGTATCCAGGTCGGCATCCGCACGATCGCACCGGAAACGTGCGGTATCGATATCGTTCATGCCGGCGACATCGACATGCTGGGCGCATCCGGCGTGCTCGAACGGGTCAAGCAACGGGTCGGTACCGGGCCCGCCTATTGCACCTTCGATATCGACTGCCTCGACCCGGCCTTCGCGCCCGGCACGGGAACGCCGGTCGCGGGTGGCCTGTCGAGCCGGGAGGCGCTCGCCATCCTGCGCGGTTTCAACGCCATCGGCATCGATATGGTCGGCGCTGATGTCGTCGAGGTCGCCCCGCCTTACGATCATGCCGACATCACCGCGATCGCCGGCGCGACCGTCGCAATGTTCTATCTCGGCCTGCTCGCCGAGCGACGACGACGTTGACCGGCGCGGGTCCGCGCTTGGCCGCCCGCCGCGAAAATCACCCCCCGGACTTGAACCTGACCGCGCGCTGAGTCACAGCAACCCGCGCGGACGTAAGAAGGACTACAACGATGGCAGAAACATACAGAATCGGTGTGCTTGGCGCATCCGGCTACACCGGCGCCGATCTCGTCCGCCTCGCGATCGCCCATCCCGCGATGGAGATCACCGTGCTGACCGCTAATAGCCACGCCGGCCATCCGATGGCCGAGGTGTTTCCGCACTTCGCCTTTGTCGATCTACCCGACCTCGCCACGGTCGAGGACGCCGACTGGTCGTCGGTCGACGTCGCCGTCTGTGGCCTGCCGCACGGCACCGCCCAGGCGATCACCAAGGCGGTGCTCGACAGCCACCCACAGATCAAGTTTGTCGACATGTCGGCCGATTTCCGCTTCCGCGACCCGGCCGTTTATGCCGCCACCTACGGCAAGCCGCATCAAGCGCCGGAACTTCAGGGCGAAGCGGTCTACGGTCTGACCGAGCATTATCGCGATGCGATCAGGGACGCCCGGCTGGTCGCCTGCCCCGGCTGCTACCCGACCGCTGCGCTGCTGGCGCTGCTGCCGATCACCGCCGCTGGACTGATCAACGCCACCGACATCGTCATCGATGCCAAGTCCGGTGTTTCCGGTGCCGGCCGAGCGGCGAAGCAGGCCACCCTGTTCAGCGAGGTCGGCGAAGGTCTGTCGCCTTATGCGGTCGGCACCCACCGCCACGCGCCGGAGATCGAGCAGGAGATATCGAAGGTGGCCAGCCGGCCGGTGACCATCAACTTCACCCCGCACCTCATCCCGATGAGCCGCGGTGAACTGTGCACCGCCTATCTCAAGCTCGCCGGCGGCGCGACGGTCGACGACGTCCGCGCGACCCTCGCCGCCGCTTACCGGGACGAACGCTTCGTCCACGTCGCTCCGGAAGGCGTCCTGCCCAAGACCCAGAACGTGCGCGGTTCGAACTATTGCCAGATAGGTGTCTTCGCCGATCGGGTGCCCGGCCGGGTCATCGTCATTGCGGTGATCGACAATCTGGTGAAGGGCTCGGCAGGCCAGGCGGTTCAGAACTTCAACCTGATGGTCGGCCTCGACGAGGCAACCGGCCTGATGCAGCAGCCGCTGTTTCCCTGAGCCGCGCGGTATCACGGGCAAGCGCTGGGCGCTTCCGCTGCGGCCGAATGGCGGCGGCCGGAGCACCAGTGTTTGCTTGTGCCCCGCTTGAAAGCGACGAACTCGATCCATTCCAAACAGGACTCGTAGTAGGAAGCTAATCTACTGAAGGCGCGAGAGCCGGGCTGCCGTGACTTCTGCCGAAGCGGCCCTAGATGTCAACGCAAGGGGCGACAATGGAAGTTTTCACACTCATTCTGCCGGTCTTCGGCATCATGGTCACCGGCTACGTCGTTGCGCGGCTTGGCATCCTGCCGGAGACCACGGGCGCGGTTCTCATCCAGTTTGTCTACTACGTTGCGATTCCGGCGCTGCTATTCGTGGTCATCGCCCAGGAGGACCTCCGCAATCTGTTCAATCCCCCCTTCGTCGTGGCCTTTGGCGCGAGTGTTGTCGGCGTCTTTGTGCTGGTTCTCCTGGGCGCCCTGGTCTGGCGCGGGACCGGGCTGGCGTCGGCAACGATGGTCGCGACGATCAGCGTCGGATCGAACACCGCCATCATCGGCTTGCCACTGCTCCATTCGCTGTTTGGGCACAAAGCGTTGCTGCTAGCGGCGATCGCCAGCATTATCGTCGTTCTGCTGTTTCTTGTTCAGGTTCTTCTGCTGGAGTTCGCCGAGCTGGAAGCTCCCGACAACAAGCAGTCGCTTCTGATCCATGTCAGAAATACCCTGTTGAATCCGATCATCCTGTCGACGGTTCTCGGCGTCGCCTATGCGGTCGCGCCCATCGACCTCCCGAAGATCGTGGCCGACTATATGGACCTGCTCGGATCGGCGCTGACCCCGTGCGCCCTGTTCGCCATCGGCATGTCGATCAATCCGCGCGCCGTCCTGAAAAGCGAAGGCGCTGTCGCGTTCGCGTCAATCGTTAAGCTTGTTCTGCTGCCGGTCCTTGTCCTCGGCGTTGCCTGGGTCATGAACCTGGATCCGCTGCTGGCAGTCGCAGCGGTCATCGCGGCCGCCTTGCCGACCGCCAAGAGCGAATTCATCTTTGCCGAGCAGTACCACCAGTCTGAAGACCTCGTGGCCGGCACGATCTCTCTGACGACCGCGGCTTCGGTCATCACGCTGATCGTATGGCTCTTTATCCTCTCGCACCTCTATCCGGGCGCATTCGTGCTGCAATGAGCTTGACCCAGGCGCTGCCGACCAATGCGACGAACACCTCTAGCTCGCCTAATCGCAACACCTAACGCCGATCACCAGCACGTTGGGGCTGGCCTCGTCTCGCCCTACTGAAACGCCGTCTCGGTGAAGCTGCGCAATTTCCGTGAATGGAGCCGGTCCGGGTCCATAGCGCGCAGTTTTTCCATCGCCCGGATGCCAATCTCCAGGTGCTGGTTAACCTGGCGGCGATAAAAGTCCGAGGCCATGCCCGGCAGCTTCAGTTCCCCATGCAGCGGCTTGTCGGAGACGCAGAGCAGCGTCCCGTACGGCACACGGAAGCGGAAGCCGTTCGCCGCTGCGGTCGCCGACTCCATATCGAGGGCGATCGCCCGTGACTGCGAGAAGCGCTGCACCGGCTCCCGGTGATCGCGAAGCTCCCAGTTCCGGTTGTCGATGGTTGCGACGGTGCCGGTGCGCATGATCCGTTTGAGTTCGTAGCCGGACAGGCCGGTGATCTCCTCGACCGCGTCCTCGATTGCCACCTGGACCTCGGCGAGCGGCGGAATCGGCACCCAGGTCGGCAGGTCGGCGTCGAGCACGTGATCTTCCCGCACATAGCCGTGAGCGAGCACATAGTCGCCCAACGCCTGCGTGTTGCGCAGGCCCGCGCAGTGGCCGAGCATCAGCCAGGCATGCGGCCGCAGCACAGCGATATGGTCGGTGATCGTCTTGGCGTTGGACGGCCCGACGCCGATGTTCACCATCGTCAGCCCCATATGGTCAGACTTGGTCAGATGGTAGGCGGGCATCTGGGGCAGTCGCCGCGGCGCAGTTCCGGCGGATGGTTCGGTTTCGCCGGCATGGGTGATCACGTTGCCCGGTTCGACGAAGCTCGCATACTCCTCGCCACCCGCCGCCATCAGTCGCCGGGATCGTGCCACGAACTCGTCGATGTAGAACTGGTAGTTGGTGAAGATCACGAAGTTCTGGACATGCTCCGGCCTGGTCGCGGTGTAGTGCGGCAACCGATGAAGCGAGTAGTCGACCCGTGATGCGGTGAACGGCGCCAACGGCAGCGGCTTACCCGGCATCGACTCGTAGGTGCCGTTGACGATCGCGTCGTCCATCACCGCGAGGTCTGGCACGTCAAAGATGTCGCGCAGCGGTGTGTTGATGCGATCGGCCGCCCGTCCCTCGACATGGACTTCGTCGCGGAAGGCGAAATGCAACGGGATCGCCTCGCCGGACGAACCGATTTCCAATTGGACACTGTGATTGCGCAACAGAAGGCGAAGCTGCTCGATCAGGTAGCCGCGGAAGAGATCGGGCCGGGTGACGGTCGTCGCATAAACGCCGGGGCCGGCCACATGACCATACGACAGCCGCGAGTCGATCTGGGCGAAGGTCGAGGTCTCGATGAGGACTTCCGGGTAAGTCGCGCGCACGCGGCCGGGCAAGTGGCCGACTTCGAGCAGTTTGGCGAATTGCTCGCGCAGGAAGGCCGTGTGCTGGTCGTAAATCAGCGCGAGGCGGTCAACCGCCGCCTCGGCGTCGTCAAAGCGTTCTCGGGGAATACGCTCCGGGAAAATCATTGATGGAGAGGATGTTGTCATGCGCCGCACCTGTGTGAGGTGCGCCGCACTGTCCTTCACGACCCGCCGCCGGTCAAGCGGCGGCGGGTGAGCGTCCCGCGGCGAACCGCCGCTCAGGTTTCCAGCGTTGCGTCAAGCGTGACGTCGGGAACCGAGCGTAGTGCGTAAGACACCGGGCAGTTGATCTTGGTTTGCTCGGCGATCTCCATGAACTTCGACGGCTCAACCCCGGGCACCTTCGCCGCCGTAGTCAACTCGATTTTATTGATTTCAAATCCGCCGCCATCGCGTGGATTGAGGTGCACCTTGGCGGTCGTACGAACGTACTCCGGCGAAAACCCTGCCCCGCCGAGATCGGCGGCCAGCGCCATCGAGTAGCAGCCGGCGTGCGCCGCTCCGATCAGTTCCTCCGGATTTGTCCCACCGCCGTCCTCAAAGCGTGAGGCGAACGAATACCGCCCCTCGAACGCCTGACTGCCGAGGCGCATATGCCCCTCGCCATCCTTTAGGGTACCTTTCCATTCTGCATCGCTGGTTCTGATCGCCACGGTCGTCCCTCCTTGTTCAAGCATCGGCGTTCAACGCCCCCCGATGTGCGGTGCTCGTCCGACAAAGGCAAGAGGCAATTGACGACCTTTGCGGCCGTCCGGCAAAGCCGGTACAGCTTGCCCGACTTCGGTATCCGGGGAATCGGCCGTGCAGATTGCGACTTGGAACATCAACGGCGCCCGCGCGCGCCTCGACGGCGCGTTGAGGTGGCTGCGCGAGGCGGCACCAGACATCGCCTGCTTTCAGGAGATCAAGAGCGACGACGCTACCTTTCCCCGCGAACCGTTCGAGGACCTCGGCTACAACGTTGAGACCCACGGCCAGAAAGGGTTCAACGGGGTCGCGATTCTGTCGAAGCTGCCGATCGACGAGATATCGCGCGGCCTGCCCGGCGATGACGACGATACCCAGGCCCGCTTCATCGAGGCGGTGTTTTCCGTTGGCGAGCGCGCGATCCGTGTCGTGTCGCTCTATCTGCCCAACGGCAACCCGGTCGGTTCGGACAAGTACGCCTACAAATTCGCCTGGATGGACCGCTTCGAGGCGTATGCCAAGCAGCGGCTCGCCGCCGAGGAGACGTTCGTGCTTGCCGGCGACTACAATGTCATCCCCGAGCCCGAGGACGCTCGCCACCCGGAAAACTGGACCCGGGACGCCCTGTTTCAGCCCGAGACGCGGCGTCGGTTCAGACGCCTGCTCAACCTCGGCCTCACTGACGCCTTCCGCGCCTGCACGTCGGAAGGTGGCTACTACTCCTTCTGGGACTACCAGGCCGGCGCCTGGCAGCGGAACAACGGCATCCGCATCGACCACCAGCTGCTTTCGCCATTAGCCGCCGACCGTCTCGCCTCGGCGCGAATCGACAAGCACACCCGCGGCTGGGACAAGCCCTCGGACCATGTCCCGGTCGTCATTGAACTGGACCTTTGACATGCCGACGGACGACATCTCACTCCACCGCTTCACGGCGATGGACAAAGCGCCGGACACGTCGGGCTACATCCGCGCGTTGGAAGCCTTCGACGCGATTCCGCAACTCCAGGAGCTGAAAGCGATAGAGCGTCGAGAGGTAAGCCCCGGAAACAAACTCCTCGACGTCGGTTGCGGCTTCGGCCTCGAAACCCTCCGCCTCGCCCGACTCGTCGAACCGGGCGGAACCGTCACGGGGATCGACAAGAGCGCTGACTTTGTCGCCGAAGCCGTCAGGCGCGCGGCGTCGGAAAACCTCTCTGTAAGCTTTGAAGTCGGGGAGGCTGAGCAACTCCCCTACCCCGACGCAACGTTCGATCACGTGCGCGCCGAGCGCCTCCTCATCTACCTCAAGGATTATGCCAAGGCGGTCGGCGAGATGAAGCGGGCCACCAAGGCCGGCGGCCGGATCGCTATCATCGAACCGGATTTTTCGACTAATACAATAAACCTTGCCGATCGGCCCGTCGTACGAAAAGCGCTGGCCCATGAAGCCGATACCGCGGTGGTCGAAGGTTTTCTACCGGGACCGCTCCTGGAGACTCTGAGAGACCTTGGGCTTTCGGACATCCGCGTCAATACCCGCGTCCTTATCTACCCGCCAGATCTGGCGGCGACTTACTTTGCCGGAGTCGGCCGTCACGCCGCTGAAGCCGGCGTGCTGACCGCCGCCGAAGGCGTGACCTGGACCCGCGATATCGCGACGTTGCACGCCGCCGACCGCCTCTTCGGCACGATCGGCTACTTCCTCTTCACCGCTCGGGTTTGAGGCACCCACTCCGCCGACAAAAAGCGACCAACAGCGAACTCTTTCGGTGTGCCGGCGTGTCTAAGCAATGAGACCAACGCCAGAAAGGATCGTGTCATGACTCTCGACTACACCACCGCCCTCGTCATCGGCGGCAGCCGCGGCACCGGCCGCCAAATTGCCAAAAGACTTGCCGAGCACGGCGTTCGCACCGTTGTCGTGGCCAGGAACCAGAAAGACCTCGATGATCTGAAGCGCGAGGTCCCGGCCATTGACGTCGTCGCCGCCGACGCGACCACCGATGGCACGGCGGAACGCCTCTTGGCGGAAGTCAAACCCGACCTCCTGGTTCTGGCTGGTGGCCACATGCCGAAGATGGCGGCGCTGTCCGAGTTGACCTGGGACGAGTTCAGCCGAACGTGGAACGTGGACACCCGGATCGCCTTCGCCTTCGTCAAGGCGGCGTTACAAGCGCCGATGCCGAAGGGCAG
The DNA here is from genome assembly GCF_965232525.1 of Bauldia sp. Taxonomy (GTDB): domain Bacteria; phylum Pseudomonadota; class Alphaproteobacteria; order Rhizobiales; family Kaistiaceae; genus Bauldia. Next base: position 3,597,967 of record NZ_OZ246980.1, read on the forward strand.
CACGATCGTCTCCTTCGCCAGCGGCGCCGCGCTCGGGGGATCGCCGCTCTCCGGCGGTTATGCCGGCGCCAAGCGCATGCAACATTTTGTGTCCAACTATGGCGCTTGGGAAGCCGATCAGCGCGACCTCGGCCTCGCCTTCTACACGATCTATCCGAAGCAGTTCATCGCCGGGACGCAGATCGCCGAAAATGGCGCGGGAGCCTATGGCGCTGCCAGATCGATCTCGGCCGAGGAGTTCATGAAGACTTGGGACACACCGTTGACGCCAGGGCGGATCGGTGACGAAGTGATTGGCCTACTGGCCACCCGTGGCGATCCGGGCGCATACGGCATCACCGGAAGCGCGATGGAGAAGATGGCCTGACATGCCGATCGAGGCGCACGACGATAATTCACTGGCGGGGCTGGAGACGGCCCTGCCAGCTCTCCGCCCCGAGCTGCACCGCTACTGCGCCAGGATGACCGGGTCGGTGATCGACGGCGAAGACGTGCTTCAAGACACGCTGCTCGCCGCATCGCGAGCGATCCGCCAGGGCACGGTTGTCGACGACTTGCGCCCGTGGCTATTTCGTATCGCCCACAACACCGCGCTCAACCATCATCGGTCCCGTAAAAGCGATGGCGCCATGAAGGACGACTTCCGCCGGCAGCCACAATCGTTCATCGAGATGCCGACCCGCAGCGACGTCGCAGACGCCTTGCGCCCCTACCTCAGACTGACGCCAAAGCAGCGCAGTACGGTCATCTTGCGGGACGTGCTTGGCTATTCTGCCGCCGAAGTCGCGACACTGACCGAGAGCTCCGTCGACTCGGTGAAGTCGGCCCTCCACCGCGGCCGGAGCCTGTTGAAGGAAGAGCGAGCCGAGGACGACACACGCCACGAACCGCTCTCACCGCAAGAGAAAGAACGGCTTGCCGTCTACGCCGCGCACTTCAACGCTCACGATTTCGACCGTCTGCGTGAGATGCTCTCGGCCGAAGTTCGTCTCGAGCTGGTCGACCGTGACCGGCGGACGGGACGCGAAAGGGTCGGCGGTTACTACAAGAACTATAGCAAACAGACCGACTGGCTGATGGCGCCGGGCAGCGTCGAGGGCCGGCCGGCGATCCTCGCCTTCGATCGCGACGATCCAGGTGGACCGCCAAGTTACTTCGTGCTCCTCACCTTCGATGAGGGCGCCGTCCTAACCATCCGCGACTTCCGCTATGCACGGTATGTCATGACGGACGCGACATGGGAGCGCGACTAGGACGTGTAACGGTAGCCACCCTCGACTCATCGACTAGTCTACGCGACCGCGTCATATTGGCGTGCCAATCGTTGGTGGGCATTGAATTGCGAAAGAGCACAAGAGGGAAAGGAGCCACTCATGCGAACTGTCGCCAAGTTTTTTCTGGCTTTCGCGGCCCTTGGGTTCTTGGTTGTAGGGACCGGGGGAGCCCAGGCAAGCTGCTCCAACGTTAACGCCAGCAGCCCCGATCTGACCTGGCTTTGCAAGACAGACGGCGAATGCATCTGGGATCACGGCCTTGAGGACAAGCATCGGCAGTGGATTGGGATCGTTTGCGCCAATCCCGATCTTCCTAATCCGGAGAAATTGTCGTGCGGGGGCGGTCACGACATCGATTGCTACGTTAAGGATCAGGCATACGAACACAGCGGCTTCAAAGGATTCAAATGCAAGTGCTGCAACAATGAAAAAAAATCAAGACGTACAGAAACGTACACTTGGAGATGACTTGCCTCCCGTGACGTCGCCTTTATGCGAATCGGATCGCTTCTTGCTGGCACGCCGATAGTACGATCTCGGAGAAAGGCTGGTCCGTGGCGACACGAACAGTGGACGTCCGGAGCACCTACCGAAAGCGATCATTTGGCGGACCGGTCAGCCGCAGGGGCTAACGGGAAACCGCCCTGGATGAGCGAGTCACGGACCCCATCGCGCTCGGCCACCGAACATGATAAGTTTCGACTATGGGCATTCGATCGATCCTCGCCCTGGCGACATTCGCGGCCATCCTGGCGCCGATCGGCGTCGTGGCTGAACCGGATTGTCAGTGCCGCGCGGAAGGCCGATTTTTCAAGCAGGGCACAATCGCCTGCATCGACACGCCGAGCGGCCAGAAACTCGCTCAGTGCGACATGTCCCAGAACGTCCTGACTTGGCGCGTAGTTGCCGACCAATGCCCGGTCGCTCTGCAGTCCAGCCCCCAGGAACCCGTCAAGGCAACGCGGTTTGCTTCGCCGCAGTTGGCGAAAGCGTCAGTTGCTCCGATCGATCGGGACGATTGGGTGCCTCAGCGGCCCTGGCGCACCTTGCTGGCACGCCAATCCTCGGCCAACGCCATCGCTGTGCGGCGCTCGTTCTCGGTCGCCACTGAAACAGCGCGTTCCTGAAGATCGCGAATCCACTCAGCCGAGTCGCTCGCTTGATCCCGGGCGACAGTCAAATACATCAGCCCGAGCACCGGCTGGCGGGGGACGCCCTCGCCTTCGAAAAGCACGTGCCCGAGCAGGGCCTGGGCGTTGACGTCGCCCTTGTCCGCCGCAAGCTTCGCCCAGCGCGCAGCCTGCACTGAGTCGCGCTCGCCACCCTCGCCGTTGTAGTACATCCACGCGAGTTTGGCCTGCGCCTCCGGATCGCCGAAGTACGACGCTGCGTAGGAGTAGATCTGGCGGGCGCGCGTCAGATCCTGCTTGACGCGGGTGTCCGGAATACCATCGCGATAGTAGCCGCCGAGTGCGACGAACGCATCCGACACGAAGCGCGAACTCGGCTGGCCGGGGATGTCGTCGGCATGAGCATCGGCCATCTCGCTGAACAGTTCGAACGCCTTGTAGTCGTCCTCGGCGATGCCGTCGCCCTCGGCATACATCTGGCCGAGCTTCCACTGAGCGATAGCATTGCCCTTGTCGGCGGCGAAGCTGAGCGCTTCGATCGCGCTTTCCTTGTCGCCGCTGCGATAGGAATCGAGACCGTATTCGAGTGCTTCCGCCGGCGCGGTTTCAGCGTCGTAGTTGTTCGCATCGAACGCCGCGGCACCACCGGCGAAACCCGTGAAGACGACAATCGCAACAACGCCGCGGAACACGCTACAAGTCCGCATAGCTCACCACTTCCGCCGCCGCGCCGGGCTGGGTCACTGCGCCGTAACGCGCCGGGCCAACCCCTTGTGCAAACTTCCAGATTGCGCCGCTTCGATATTCGCTTTCCGGCGGCTTCCACGTCTGTCGACGCGCATGAAGCTCATCATCACTGAGTCGAACCGACAGCGTTCCCTCGACCGCATCGATATCGATGATATCGCCGTCGCGGAGCAACCCGATCGGACCGCCGACCGCCGCTTCCGGCCCGACGTGACCAATGCAGAAGCCGCGCGTACCGCCCGAGAACCGGCCATCGGTGATCAGAGCAACCGAGTCCCCGGCGCCCTGGCCATAAAGCGCTGCGGTCGTCGACAGCATCTCGCGCATGCCGGGACCGCCCACCGGTCCCTCGTTGCGGATGACAAGAACGTCGCCCTCCTTGTAGTTGCGCTCCGAAACCGCCGCGAAGCACTCCTCCTCGGAATCGAAGCACCGGGCCGGGCCGCTGAACTTGAGGTTCTGGAGTCCCGCCACCTTCACGATCGCACCATCCGGCGCCAGGTTACCTCGCAACCCCACCACGCCACCGGTCGGCGACATCGGCTTGTCAGCGGGATGCACCACATCCTGCTCGTCGTTCCATTGGACGTTCTTCAGGTTCTCGGCGATCGTGCGACCGGTCACCGTCAGGCAGTCGCCATGCAGGAAGCCGTTGTCGAGCAACGTCTTCATCATCATTGGAATACCGCCGGCCTCGAACATGTCCTTGGCAACGTACCGGCCACCTGGCTTCATGTCCGCGATGTAAGGCGTCTTTCTGAAGATCTCAGCGACATCGAACAGATCGAACACGATTCCGCATTCGTTAGCGATCGCAGGCAGATGGAGCGCCGCGTTGGTCGAACCACCTGAGGCAGCGACAACGGTCGCGGCGTTTTCCAGTGCTTCCCGTGTCACGATATCCCGCGGCCGGATATTGCGGGCGATGAGTTCCATGACCATTTCGCCAGCGGCCATGCAGAACCGATCGCGGATTTCGTAAGGCGCCGGCGCACCGGCCGAATATGGCAGCGCGAGACCCATCGCTTCGGAAACCGTGGCCATCGTGTTCGCGGTGAATTGGCCGCCGCACGAACCGGCTGACGGGCACGCGACCTGTTCAAGCGTCTCTAGATCTTCATCGGACATCTTGCCGACCGAATGGAGGCCCACTGCCTCGAAGACATCGACAACCGTGACGTCACGCCCCTTGAAGGTCCCCGGCAGAATCGAACCACCATAGATGAAGATGGACGGCACGTTCAGGCGGCACATCACCATCATCATGCCAGGCAGCGACTTGTCACAACCGGCCAAGCCTACCAGCGCATCGTAACCATGGCCGCGCATCGTCAACTCGACCGAGTCGGCGATCACCTCGCGCGACGCCAGAGACGACTTCATGCCTTGATGGCCCATGGCGATGCCATCGGTCACCGTGATCGTGCAGAACTCGCGCGGCGTTCCGTTTGCGGCGGCGACGCCCTGCTTCACGGCCTGGGCCTGCCGCATCAGCGAAATGTTGCATGGCGCCGCCTCGTTCCAGCACGATGCTACGCCCACGAATGGTTGATGGATCTGTTCCGACGACAGGCCCATCGCATAGTAGTACGAGCGATGCGGCGCTCGCTGAGGACCCTCCGTGACGTGACGGCTGGGCAGCTTTTGTTTGTTGATGACGCGCGCTTCCATTTCGATTCCCGGTTCGGCCTGCGGTCGGGGCACAATTTCACGCAATACGACACCGCTCGCGGGATTTGACCCGTCGCGCCCATCGTTCTTGCGTCAGGTGCGATGCCCCCCTCGGCAGGCGACCTGATGTCCTCGCACCCTTCCCGCCACTTTATGGCCGAACGGCGGCGATGCGGATGGTACCGATCGGCCCGCGTTAACTTCCAGCGACACTGTGGCAGTTCCGCAACACGCGTCGGACGCGCCCGCCGCGGCTCGCAGAAGGACAACCGAACGGGAGGGTTGCGATCGCGCTGCTGTAGTCAGATCGTTAGCGAAACCCGATGGTTACGCCTTCCACTTGATCGAGCAGCCGGCCGAAGGAAACTGCTCGTCGGGGCCCTTTCCAGTCGCCGCTATGCTTCGCATCGCCTCCACCAGTTCGCGTTTGGCGCCGGCGGGTGGCGGGTCTTTCCGCCCCTCGTCGAGACGACCGCGGTAGGCGATGGTGCCGTCGGCGGCGATCCCGAAGAAGTCCGGCGTGCATTCCGCTTTGTACGCCCGCGCCACATCCTGGGTCTCGTCATAGAGATAGGGGAACGGGAAACGATGCGCTTCGGCGAACAGCTTCATGTTGTCGAAGGAATCGGCCGGATAGGCGACGACGTCGTTGCTCGAAATCGCGGCAAAACCAATCCCCTCAGCGGCCAGTGCTTGTGCGTCGGCCACCATCCGATCAGCCACCGCCTTAACAAAAGGACAGTGGTTGCAGATAAAGACCACAACCGTCCCGTTCTCGCCCGCTACGTCGGCCAGTCGGTAAGATCTGCCATCAGTCGCCGGAAGGGTGAAATCGGAAGCCTTTATGCCGAGTTCCGGTTTGTTCAACATTGCCGATCTCCGTCAATACCTGCCTTTGATATGAGGGCTGATACCGCCCTCCACAACCGCTGCGACGGCGATGGTTCAGGGCAGATCCTTGCGGGCCCAGTCGACCGCGGGCCCACCCAACACCTCGGCGCAAGCTTCGAGCTCCTTGGCGTAGATCGACGCCACCAAAGCCCTGGTCTTTGCGTCCATGGATACTTTCCGCTGTTTTTCCTTGCGATTGTAAGAGGCGGCAATCCCCTCGCCCAGATCCGAGGAGGCGCCCAGAAATTCGAGCACACGTGTACGCACGGCGGCAGCGTCTGCAGCGAGATCATCGAAGAAAAACAGACCGAACCGCTCTGGCGGAATTACTTTGCGCCAGCGGCTCACTGTCACTGAAGGATAGGAACGGCGGATAACCCCATCCCGTTTCGAAAACGCACGCACATCCTTGGCCGTCGGCATCCTGCGGACTTTTTTCCGCCGTCGCCGCATGTTGAACGACGACCAGAAACGATCGACCGGATTCCGCGCAATGTAGACAACTTTTAGGTCCGGAAACCGCGCAGCGATCTCCTCCACCGGCCGCTCGTCGAGCCCGGAGTAGGCCGGCGTAATGTCGCCGCACAGTTGGTCTCCGCGTTGGTTGAACAGCTTTGCATAGCCCTCGATGTGAACCTGATCACCGAGGTTAACGAAGTCGCGCAGGAAGTCGACGTCGCGGCTCTGGAGTGGCGCTTTGTTATGCGCGACGAGCGACACGTTGAGGCCCTCCAGATCCTGCAGCGCCTTGAAGTAAAGACGCCGTGCTTTAGGAATACGCGATCCGGGGCGATCGAAATGATGGAGTTCCTTAATCGGCAGCGTCCAGAACCCTGGATGCGGAACGAGTTGGTCGTACAGCCACTGCGTTCCTCCCTTCTGCGCACCTATGCACAGAAAGTCCGGCCCACGAGCCCGCTCGCCGGCTCTGGCCACCATCGGAGCGGCCGCCGGGCCACTCGACTTGCTCAAAACGTCAGACGCCATTCTGCGCCGGCCAGGTCTTTGCTGCACCGCCAAAGGCTTCGGCGCAGGCATGAATTTCGTTGGCGAGGCGCGCGGCGACGAGGCGCCTCAGGTTCTCGGGCATGGCCACGGACGACTTTCCCTTCTTCCTATTGAAGCCGGGCGGCAGGTCACCGCTCGCTTTGTCTGGATCGCCACCGAGCAACGCGATCGCCCGGCGACGGAAACCGACTGGATCCACAGCCAGCTCATCGAACAGAAAAAGCGCAAAGCGCTCGGGCGGCACGATCCCCCGCCACCTCGCCACGATCTCCGACTGCAGCGAGCGCAGTCGATAGCGCTTGACGTCCAGCAGGGCAACCACTTCGTCGTCGCTGAGATCGCCATTGAGCCGAGTTTTGTGGACGTGCATCCGCACCTGCGACCAGAAACGTTTGACCGGATCGCGGGCGATAAACACGTAATGCGCATCGGGGAAGTGGGAAACAATGCCTTCGACACGGCGGTCATCCAAGACCGAGTAGCCGGGCGTGATGTCGCCGGACAAGCGGTCATCCTTGAAGCGAAACAGACCGGCGTAGCCAGGGTAGCTCATACGCCGATCGGCCAACCTCAGAAACTCGGCGAGGAACGCCAGATCGCGCTCGCCAAGCGGCCGGTATCGTTTCCGTTGCCGACGTTGATTGAGTTTATCGAGATTCTGCGCAGACCGGCTGAGCTTCTCGGCCATATGTCGTCGCGATGCCGGGTTGTTGAAGTAATGCAGCTCCTTGATCGGCGGCATCCAGAAGTCTGGGTGCTGGTCAAGCTGATCAAAAAGCCATCGCGTACCGCCCTTCTGCGCACCGACGCAGATAAAGTCCGGGCCTGGCCGGGATGCCGACATTATTGGTCCGGAGATAGCTTGCCGTTCCTTGTGGGTGTGGAGCATTGATCTCTAAGATGAGCCCGGAACTGGTAGAAGGTGGAACCGGTCAGCGGCAGTGGCCGCGCCCGCCGCAATAGGCTATCCGGAGCCTGCGCTCAAGCACCCGGACAACAGGGTGCCCTCGCGCCGCCGGAATGCGGATGGCAAACTGAGCGTGATTCGCGATCGCGCCGCACCACCAAACCGAGCCCCGATGCCTGCTAAAGCCAAGCCTTCCGACGATCTTTTCTCCACCATTGACGAACCAAAACGTGAATCGTCCGCCAAGACCGGGCGTCGTCACGCCCGTCGCGGCGGTCGCAAGGGTGAGCGGACAACCGTTTCCGCGGAGGCCGGGTACTCCGCCGCCGACATCGAAGTGCTCGAGGGGCTGGAGCCGGTCCGTCGCCGTCCGGGCATGTACATCGGCGGGACTGACGAAAAGGGCCTCCATCACCTCTTCGCCGAAGTCATCGACAACGCCATGGACGAAGCGGTGGCCGGACACGCGACCGCGATCGACGTCCACCTCGATTCCGACGGATTCGTCACTGTAACCGACAACGGGCGCGGGATCCCGGTCGATCCGCACCCGAAGTTCAGGTCGAAGTCGGCGCTGGAAGTGATCATGACCACCCTCCACGCCGGCGGGAAGTTCGACTCCAAGGTTTACGACACCTCCGGCGGGCTGCACGGCGTCGGTGTCTCGGTCGTCAACGCTCTGTCGGAGTCGCTTGAGGTGGAGGTCGCCCGCGGGCGCCGCCTCTATCGTCAGACATTCCGTCAGGGCGCCCCTGACGGAGCGCTCGACGAGGTCGGCGAAGTCCACAACCGCCGCGGCACCCGCATTCGCTTCCGGCCCGACCCGGCGATCTTCGGCAAGGGTGCCGCGTTTCAGCCGGCGCGCCTGTTCGCCATGAGCCGATCGAAGGCGTATCTGTTTGGCGGCGTGCGAATTCGCTGGCAATGCGACGCTGGCGTCGTGACGGGCACGGACGTTCCGGAGAGGGCCGAGTTCCACTTTCCAGGCGGGCTATCCGACTATCTCGGCGCCGAGCTCGGCAAGCAGAAGACCATCGTGCCCATGTTTGCCGGACGAACCGACAAGGCGAGCGGTCATGGCGCCGTCGAGTGGGCTGTCGCCTGGTTTCCGGGCGACGGTTTCGTTCGCTCCTATTGCAATACCATCCCCACTGGCGACGGCGGCACGCATGAGGCCGGCCTGCGTAGCGCCCTGACCAAAGGCCTGAAAGCTCATGGCGAACTGACCGGAATCAAGCGCGCCTCGATCATCACCGCCGACGACGTGACCACCTCGGCTGCGGCGATGCTGTCGGTGTTCATCCGCGAGCCGGAATTCGTGGGCCAAACCAAGGATCGCCTCGCCACAGCCCAAGCCACTCGGATCGTCGAAACCGCAATCCGGGACCCCTTCGATCACTGGCTCGCCGCCTCGCCGACGGAAGCGACCCGCTTGCTGGAATGGGTGATCGATCGGGCGGAGGAGCGGCTGCGCCGCCGGCAGGAGAAGGAAATCGGTCGCCAGAACGCCGCACGCAAACTGCGACTGCCCGGCAAGCTGGCCGATTGCTCTGCCCGCGGCAGGGAGGGCACGGAGATCTTCATCGTCGAAGGCGACTCGGCTGGGGGCTCGGCCAAGCAAGCGCGAAACCGGACCACTCAGGCGGTTCTTCCGCTTCGCGGTAAGATTCTTAACGTCGCCAATGCCGCGCGCGACAAACTCGCGCAGAATCAGCAGCTCGCCGATCTTATCCAGGCGCTGGGCACCGGCACCGGCGGCCGCTACAGCGACGACGATCTGCGTTACGAACGGGTCATAATCATGACCGACGCCGACGTCGATGGCGCCCACATCGCGTCGTTGCTGATCACCTTCTTCTTTCGCCAGATGCCGGATCTGATCCGCGACGGGCACCTGTTCCTGGCGGTGCCCCCCCTTTACCGCCTGTCCCAGGGCGGCAAGACGCTCTACGCCCGCGACGACCGCCATCGCGATGAATTGATCACGACGTTCAACGGCAAGGGCAAGGTCGAGATTGGCCGGTTCAAGGGCCTCGGCGAGATGCTCCCCGGCCAGCTCAAGGAGACCACAATGGCGCCGGAAAAGCGCACATTGCTGCGGGTTGCGATCGTCGAGGATGACGCTACTGGTGCTACGATCGACAGCCTGATGGGCAACAAGCCGGAGGAGCGCTTTCGCTTCATTCAGGAGCGCGCCGCGTTCGCCGACGACCTCGACATATAGCCATGCCAGGGTAGAGCCTTAGCGGGTGGCGTTCACCGGTCGTGCCTGCTAGACGTGCGCCCCGGTTCCGCTATTTTGTCTGGGCTGACCGTCGTCGGAGGGCGAGATGTACCGGAAGTATGCGTTGATCACAGGCTTTAGCGTCGGGGTCGGGTTGGCCGGCCCCGCATTCGGCGACGACCTTGCCGACTCGGTCTCTACGATCCCCGGCTCTATCGAGGACATGCGGGTTGGCGGCTCTTGGGAACATGGCGAGCGATCCGGCGCTTATCGCATCGTGGTGACGCGGACCGCCGGCGAACCGCCAACCGCGCGCCTGTTCGTGCAGTGGATCGCGTATGGCAACGACGGCCAGGCGATGGTCGATAACTCCGTTGAGATCACCGAGCTCGCCGATCTTGGACTCGATATCATCGACTACATCTCCGAGTCCGATTCGGACGGCCTGTCGGTCTATATCGAGACGGTGAACCCCGCCGACGGATTCGATGAGACCTATGAGCTCCACCTCTTCTCGCCGACCGATTACCGTTTCGGCCCGGCGACGAACTAGCGGCTTGCCGACCTAAACCGATCAGACTGCACCTGGAAGTGCTTTGCCGTTTACCTCGCGCCGACATTAAATTCCCGTAATCGTTGACACTCCGGCCGTTTATCCTATGTTGCCGCTCGTCGTTATCCATTGGCGGTCCAGTTCGCGGCAGACCGTTCCGTCAGACTCCGGCCAAGGGCCGAGCTGAACAAAGCAAAGATGACATTTTCCGAACTCGGACTAAGCCCGAAGGTTCTCACCTCGGTGGAGGCGGTCGGATACGCCGATCCGACGCCCATCCAGCAACAGGCGATCCCACGCGTCCTAGAACGGCGGGATGTGCTCGGCATCGCCCAGACCGGTACGGGCAAGACAGCCTCGTTCGTCCTGCCGATGCTGACCATGCTGGAGCGTGGGCGGGCGCGGGCAAGGATGCCGCGCACGCTAATCCTCGAGCCGACTCGCGAACTCGCCGCCCAGGTCGAGGAGAACTTCAAGCGGTACGGCGCGAATCACAAACTGACCGTCGCCCTGTTGATCGGCGGTGTGTCGTTCGATGACCAGCTCAAGAAACTTGACCGCGGCGTCGACGTCCTGATCGCCACGCCCGGTCGGCTGCTCGACCTGTTCGAGCGCGGCAATCTCCTGCTCAGCGGTGTCGAGATCCTAGTGATCGACGAAGCCGACCGAATGCTCGATATGGGCTTCATCCCGGACATCGAGCGGATCTGCAAGCTCCTGCCTTTCACCCGCCAAACCTTGTTTTTCTCGGCAACCATGCCGCCCGAGATTCAGCGCCTCGCCGACGCGTTCCTCTCGAACCCGGTTCGGGTCGAGGTCGCGAAACCGGCGACGGCCGCCGACACCGTCTCGCAATACCTCGTTCGGGCCGGTCGTGAACCGGCCGACAAACGTGCGGTGCTGCGTGCCCTCATCAAGAAAGCCGACGACCTCACCAACGCTATCGTCTTCTGCAATCGCAAGCGCGATGTCGCCATCCTCCAGCGCTCCTTGGCTCGTCACGGCTTCTCCGCCGGTGCGCTCCACGGCGACATGGATCAGCGCTCGCGCATGGCGACCCTCGACGACTTCCGCAACAACAAGATCACCATCCTGGTTGCCAGTGACGTCGCCGCGCGCGGTCTCGATATTCCCGCGGTCAGTCACATCTACAATTTCGACGTCCCGACCCATCCGGAAGACTACGTCCATCGCATCGGCCGTACGGGACGAGCGGGGCGCAAGGGAACGTCGATCACGATCGCCACGCCCGTCGACAAGAAGTACGTCAGCGCCATTGAGAAACTGACCGGTCAGCCGATCGAGACGCTGGAGGTCGAAGCGTCGGAAGAAATGGCGGCGTCGCGCTACGGCAAACGCACCCGCAAGTCAGCGAAATCTGCGGAGGCTGAAGAACCCGCCGCCAATGGCACATCCGAGAAGCCGAAGAAGTCGTCAAAGCGGCGGTCCGGTGACGACCAGCCGCGGCGCGGCCGCCAACGGTCCGAGGTCGAGGACAAGCCGGTTCCGTTCGGCCTCAGCGATCACGTCCCGCAGTTTCTGCTGAAATCCGTCCGACCCGCGTCGTAAGCTGACGCCGGTTCACGCGCCCCCCCGAAAGACGTTTAGCGGTTGATTCGCTTCAGGCCGGAACGCCGGTCTCGTCGGCTTCTGCCGGTTTCAGCATCACGGACTCACCGCAGCCGCAAGACGACACTTCGTTTGGATTCTGGAAGATGAATCCCGAGCGCAACTTGGTCGTCTCGTAGTCCATCACCGCACCGAGCAGAAACAGCACCGCCTGGGGATCGACGTAAACCGATGCACCGTGCTCGTTGACCACGTCGTCGTTCGGCTCCGGCGATTCAACGGCATCGAGTGTGTACTCCATGCCAGCGCAGCCGCCTTTCTTGACACCGACGCGCACCCCCGAAAGCGGCCGCTCGGCGTTCTCGGTCAACTCCCGGACGCGCGCGGCCGCGGCTTCTGTCAAACGGAGCACTGAAGGGCGGGGGCGCGAACTCGTCATGATCGTCTCCATGGGCCGATTCAGCCTCAATCGAAGAGTAGTACTGAAAATGTGCCTTTTGGCCCTCAAAAACAAGCCATCTGAAACCGCGTCATAGTTAGGTCGTCGGCAAAAGCGGCCATCAAGGGTTAGGGTTAGGCCTCATCCTCATGGGGATCGATGATGTAAGGCCGGTTCCCGTCGTGAAATTCAGGCACGAACTCGCTCTCTATGCCGAAGAAGCGGTACAGGCGGTGGAAGTAAGGTGCTCCAATCAGAAGCATCGTTTCGTAGCTCCAGATGAACGTCGAATCGTCGGCAACGACGGCGGCGAACAATGGAGCGGCAACCTCGAAATCGCGCGCATTCTCAGCGAGTGAGCCTCCGAACCGCTTTCGCTTCCCATAAATCGATATATGGCGATCGCGGGTCGTCAATATGGTGTTTATCGTCCGGTAACCCGGCAGTTCCCGCTTTGCTTCATCAAACGTCGTAAGGAACCTCTTACGCTCCTCTCGCGTGGTCGGCGTGCCGTCCTCCCTCCGATACCCGACCTTCGGATCCTTGTGGGGTAACGAGCGGTGGAGAACCATCGTCTCGCTGCCTAGGTCGCTGTTGTAACCGTGGCCATGCCATTCGCCGAAGCGGCGACAGTGCCCGATGGCGTATGAAATCGTCTTTGCTATGAATGCGCTGCCCGACCCCTCGGGTCCGAGGATGAGAAACGCGGTCAAGTGTGTGTCGTCGCCTGCCATTGGATTGACGCGTTTCTAGTCATCCGATCGGTTTGGGTCAGCTCTGTCGGAGTTCAACCCTGATCGTTAGGCCAGATGCCAGACGTCGCCAGTTCGCCGAGATGTCCATCGGGATCGCGAAAGTACAGGCTCTTGCCACCTTCCGGCCAGGCGACTTCGCTCTCGATGGCGACGCCCTCATCCGCGAGATGTGCCTTCCAGGCGTCGTAGCTGCCGGCGTCAATGGCGAAGGCGAAATGCTGCGGACCGCTGCCGTCATGGGGCGGGATGAAGCTGCCGAACACCGGGACGGGTTCGGTCGTCCCGCCGCGGGCGAACAGAATGAACACGTGCCCCGGGCCGGCATCCAGGGCGACGATCCGATCCTCTTCGGTCATCGCAGTGAAGCCGAACACGCGCTCGTAGAACGCCCGTGCCGCCGGCACGTCGTCGCTGTAGAGGCAAGTTTCAAGGACACCGTTGATTGTGGGCATTTATTCTCCCGCCGGGGGTATCGCACAATATAAAGCTAGTATTCGATCAGACAGCGCCCTGCGCTCAATATCACGCTCGGCTTCGCTTTTTGGATCGAACGCACGCCAAATTGCCGACCCACGCTCAGAGAAACCTGATGGCATGATATGTCCACGGCGCTTATCATTAGGATCATATATGTAAACTTCGTCGGAGCCGCTGGCTGGGGAAGGAACGAAATACGCCTTTCGTCCTCCCAGCTTCTTGTCCCCTGCAATCTGCCCCTTCCACAGTGGTACCCTAATTAGCTCAAGTTCCCGGAATAGCTCCCTGAGAGGGTCGCTCGCACTAGAGGATGAGCATGTCAGAACCACTCGAACGCATTCATAGGCTCCCGATATCCAATAAGCTGAAAACATACTCAGTATCTCGGTATGCCAGTTGTTCGGGTCTTCTTGATTTGCGCTGTGAAAGCCTGCTTCCAGGCATCGCAGAATCCCGTCTAGCCTGCCTGTTCTTTGTACGTTTGGGAGCAGGAGAGAGGGCGGAGAGCTACCCGCCATCCGATACGAAACGTCAATCCACTGCTTATGCAGCAAAGGATCGTGATGCGCAGCCGCTGCAGCAATCTGAGCAAACAAAGAGCCGAGTTTAGCCTCATCGACGTCTATCAAGTTGTCAATACCAGTCGAGGGCGACCTTGGCTTCGTCCGACATCCGCTCCGGAGTCCACGGCGGGTCAAACACCATGTTGACCGTAACCATGCCGACACCCGGTGCCAGGCTCACCGCGTTCTCCACCCAACCCGGCATTTCGCCGGCCACCGGACAGCCGGGCGCGGTCAACGTCATGTCGATCGTCGCGTTGCGGTCGTCGTCGATATCGACGCGATAAATCAGGCCCAGCTCGTAGATGTCGACCGGGATTTCGGGATCGTAGACCGTCTTCAGCGCTGCGACGATATCCTCGGTCAGGCGCTTCAACTCGTCGGCGGGAAGCGCTGACTCGGTTGCCGGCGGCTCGACAGTCGTCGTTTCCGTCGCGGTGGTGTCCATCGGCTGATCTTCCATCGTCTCACTCACGTGAAAAACGCCTGTGCTTTCTGCAGCGCCTCGGCCAGAGCGTCCACTTCTGCGCGGGTATTGTAAAGGCCGAACGATGCCCGGCAGGTCGCCGTCGTACCATAGCGAGCAAGCAGCGGCTGGGTGCAATGGGTCCCGGCGCGAACCGCTACACCTTCCCGGTCGATAATGGTCGACACGTCATGGGCGTGCGCGCCTTCCATGTTGAACGCCACGATCGCACCCTTGTCACGGGTCGTCCCGTAGATGGTCAGGCTGTTGATCTGCGACAAGCGCTCCATGGCGTATTCGCGCAGCGACGCCTCGTGGGACGCGATGTTGTCGCGGCCGATCCCTTCGACATAGCGGATCGCCGCACCGAGCCCGATCGCCTGGGCGATCGGCGGCGTACCGGCCTCGAAGCGATGAGGCGGCGCGGCATACGTCACTGTGTCCTCGCTGACTTCGGCGATCATCTCGCCGCCCCCCATATAGGGCGGCATGGTCGCTAGCCGGTCGTACTTGCCGTAAAGGACGCCGATCCCAGTCGGCCCGTAGAGCTTGTGCCCGGTGAAGCAGTAGAAGTCGCAGTCGAGGTCCTGGACATCGACCGGCATGTGCACCGCCGCCTGACTACCGTCGACCAGCACCGGGATTCCCCGGGCATGCGCGATCCGGCAGATCTCCTTGATCGGCACCACGGTGCCGGTGACGTTTGACATGTGGGTGATCGCGACGATCCGCGTGCGGTCGGTCAGCAGGTCCTCGAACGAGTCGAGCAGGAAGGTACCGTCGTCGGCGATCGGCGCCCATTTCAGCACCGCCCCTTTTCGCTCGCGCAGAAAATGCCACGGCACGATGTTGGAGTGGTGCTCCATGATCGACAGCACGATCTCGTCGCCTTCGCCGATCTCCGCCCCGCCGTACGACGACGCCACGAGATTGATCGCCTCGGTGGCGTTGCGGGTGAACAGGACCTCCTCGATCCGCGCCGCATTGATGAAGCGGCGAACGGTCTCGCGGGCGTCCTCGTACCTTTCGGTCGCGACGTTAGACAAATAGTGCAAGCCACGGTGAACGTTGGAGTATTCGTCCCCATAGGCCTGAGCGACCGCATCGATCATCGCTTGAGGTTTCTGCGCCGACGCGGCGTTGTCGAGATAGACGAGCGACTTGTCGTAGACCGTCCGCGACAGGATCGGGAAGTCGCGCCGGATCGCTTCGACGTCATAGGGCGCGGCATCGATGCGGGCGGGCGCGTTCACGCGACGGCCCCCCTTCGTGCCAGCCAGCCGGCGACGATGCCCTTCAGCGCATCGCCGATCGCATCGTCACCGAGTGCATCGATCGCGTCGTCGAGAAACGCCTCGATCAGCAGCCGCTCCGCCTCTGCCGGCGGCAGTCCACGCGACATCAGATAGAACAGCATCGACGGATCGATCTCACCGGCGGTCGCGCCATGGCCACAGCGAACGTCGTCGGCGAAGATCTCGAGCTCCGGCTTCGACGCGAACTGAGCCTCATTCGACAGAAGCAGCGCTTGTGTCATCATCTTGGCGTCGGTCTTCTGGGCCTCCTGATCGACGGCAATCATCCCCTGGAAGGCGCCGGTCGCCTGGTCGTCGACCACGTTCTTGAACAGTTCGTTGCTGACCGAATGCGGCGCCGTGTGACGGACAACGAGCGAATTGTCGCTGTGTTCGGTCTCGGACAGCATCGTCGCCGCCGAGAAGCCCGCCGACGCACCGCTCCCACCGACATGCACTGCGGCCTGCCACCGGGCCAGAGCGGCACCGCGATTGACCGAGAGATGATTGAGCGTCGTATCTCGCCCCATGCGGGCGACGAAACTCCCCAGATGCTGAGCCGCCTCGCTCTCCACCTGAACCCGCGCCCAGGCCACTCGGGCGCCGTGATCCATGTCGAGTTCGGTGAGCGTATTGACCTGATAAGCAAGGCCGTCCGGACCCGCATGGCTTTCGACCATGCGCACCGACGCGTTGGCTCCGACCGACACGACCGCACGGCTCGCTACGGTGATCGGCGTGTCCCCGATCGTACGATACACCAGCTCCAGCGGCCGTGACGGCCTGGCATCGGGAGCCACCGTCACCACCACACCACCGAGCATCAGCGCCGTGTTGAGCGCCATCACCACGTCGTCGCCATCGTCGAACAGGCGCCCAACACGTTCTGGTGCGCTGGCAAGCACGTCCGACAACGCCTCGACCGTCACGCCATCGAGACCGGCGAGGTCGGACTGCTCCGGTCGGTAGCGGCCATTGGCGATGATGGCACGGGCCCGGTCAAGCGCGCCGATCGGATCGCTGGCGGTGCCGACATGCGACTCCGTATCCGGTGCCAGTGGCGCGAAGGACCGCATCTGCGCGCGGAGGTCCGTGTACTTCCACGCCTCGACCCGCCGGTTCGGCAAGCCTGCGTGTTCAAAGTGGGAAAACGCCGCGTCGCGCGCCGCGCGAACACGGCCATCGCCCGGAAAGCGCTTACGCGAGGCAACATAGGCAGAAGCGATTTCCTCTTCGGCTTCGGTGCGGCGAGGGCGGGTGTCTGCTGTCATGCTGCTAACCTCACGCTGCCGCCGTGAACTCGGCGTAGCCTTTTTCCTCGAGCTCCAGCGCCAGTTCCTTGCCGCCGGAGCGGGCGATCTTGCCGCCAGAAAGCACGTGGACGTAGTCAGGCACGATGTAGTTCAGCAGCCGTTGATAGTGGGTAATCACCAGCATGCCCCGGTCCGGTGATCGCAACTGATTGACCCCGTCAGCGACCAGGCGGAGCGCATCGATATCGAGACCGGAATCGGTCTCGTCGAGCACGCAGAGCGATGGCTGCAGGAGCGCCATCTGCAGGATCTCGTTCCGCTTCTTTTCGCCACCCGAGAACCCGGCGTTCAGCGGACGGCGCAGCATTTCCTGTGTGACGTTAAGGGCTTCAGCCACTTCACGCACCTTGCGCATGAAGTCTGGCGTCGACAATTCGTCCTCGCCGCGCGCCTTGCGCTGCGCATTCAGCGCCGCCTTCAGAAACGTCATCGTCGCCACGCCCGGGATCTCCACCGGATATTGGAAGGCGAGGAAGACGCCGGCCGCCGCCCGCTCGTCCGGCTCCATCTGGAGCAGATCCTTGCCGTCGAAGGTGATGGTCCCGTCGGTGACCTCATAGCCGTCGCGTCCGGCGAGTACATAGGCAAGCGTCGATTTGCCTGAGCCGTTCGGCCCCATGATCGCGTGCACCTCGCCGGCGTTGAGGTCGAGGTCGATACCGCGCAGGATTTCACGGTCCTCGACTGTCACATGCAGGTTGCGGATTTCAAGCATCGGCATCGGTGTTCGGTGTCCTTGTGACGTGGTTCGCTGCGATCGGGGACGGGCTCGGTCGGCCTATCCAAACCCCCCGGAGAGCCCGATCACCAGGATCGCGACGATGTAGAGGATCAGGCCCCAGAGGATGACGGTCGCGGCTTGCCCGACTAACGTCTTCTCGCGCCACCACTGCGATATCGACAACCCGCGGGTCGGCCACAGGCTCGGCAGCAACCAATCCATCAAGGCGTCGGCGACGAGTCGGAACAGGAAGCCTACGAACCGCTCGAGAAAATCGAACACTGTCGCCGCCCCCCAATCCCATGGTCGCCAAACGAACCTGACCGGTCACCGCTACCGCCGTCATGTTTCGCCGTCCCAGTAACCCAGCGCGTTCTCCGCGCGTCCGACAAAGCGGATGCCGCCGGCCTCGGGATGGTTCCAATCGGAGCGTGATATCGCGGCGAACTTGCCCGAGTCGGGATATTCGATCACCTCGGTGTCGGCCATCGTCGAAATGCCGAGATAGCGCAACGGCTTGTCGCCGGTGTTGATGATCTGATGCGCCATTTCCGGTCCGCCCGCGGGTGCAGCGAGCACGTCGCCGGCGCGGATCGGATAGATCTTGTCGCCAAAGCGATACGTCCCCTCGCCCTCGAGCACGTAGAACAGTTCGTGGAGGGCGTGATGATTGTGGAAGGGAAACGCCTTCTTGCCCGGTGGCACTTCGTGCAGCATACAGCCGATCCCGGTCGAGCCGATCTGGTGGGCAAAGCTGCCTATCTTCGCCACGAATGCATCGCCATTACCGTTTTCGCGCAATGCAACGTCGGCAAGATTGATCACGGGTTTCTCAGCATCCATGGGACACCCTCAGCATCGTCACTTAGCCGGTCGGTTCCCGCACAAAGTGTGCGATGACCTCGATCTTTCCGACGATGTTATCGTTGAACTCCCTTAGTCGCTCAGCCGGAATCCAGTATTCCTCGTGCTCACGACCACCCACGATCTTGCGATCGAACTGGTCCAGAAACGTCCGCTTCACGGTAAAGCGAGTCACGAAACCTTCGTTCGAGCCAAAGCGCGTGTTCCAATCCCGGGCGATCTGGGTTGCATACGCCTCGTTGGTAACCGGATAGAAGATCGGCTGTTCTGGTAGCCGCGGCGGAAACCCCGAGAAGCAGCTTTCCTCGATCAGCTTCAGTTCCTTAGGTCCGACAGGCCGGTAAGGGACCATCGCGTCGGCCTCAGTCGCGGTCATCCCACACTGCCCTCGAGGCTGACACCGATCAGCTTCTGCGCTTCAACCGCAAACTCCATTGGCAGCTGCTGGATCACGTCCTTGACGAAGCCGTTGACGATGAGCGCCACCGCCTCCTCGTCGTCGAGGCCGCGGCTGCGGGCGTAGAACAGCTGGTCGTCGGAGATCTTCGACGTGGTCGCCTCGTGCTCGAACGTCACCGTCGCGTTCTTGGCTTCGATGTAGGGCACCGTGTGCGCGCCGCACTGATTGCGGATCAGCAGCGAGTCGCAGTTGGTGTAGTTGCGAGCGCCCGTCGCCTTACGATGGCTGGTGACCAGGCCGCGATAGGTATTCTGCGACTTACCCGCGGCAATCCCTTTGGAGATGATGCGGCTCTTGGTGTTCTTGCCGAGGTGGGTCATCTTGGTGCCGGAGTCGACCTGCTGATAGCCATTCGACACCGCGATCGAATAGAATTCGCCGATCGAGTCGTCGCCGCGGAGCACACAGCTCGGATACTTCCAGGTGATCGCGGAACCGGTCTCCACCTGGGTCCACGAAATCTTCGACCGGTCGCCACGGCAGTCGCCGCGCTTGGTGACGAAGTTGTAGACACCGCCCTTGCCTTCGGTATCGCCGGGATACCAGTTCTGGACCGTTGAGTATTTGATCTCGGCATCGTCGAGGGCGACCAGTTCGACCACCGCCGCATGGAGTTGATTTTCGTCGCGCATCGGCGCGGTGCAGCCCTCCAGATACGAGACGTACGATCCCTTCTCGGCGATGATCAGGGTCCGCTCGAACTGGCCGGTCTGCCGGTCGTTGATGCGGAAATAAGTGGAGAGCTCCATCGGGCAGCGCACGCCCTCCGGCACGTAAACGAACGAGCCGTCGGAAAACACCGCCGAATTGAGGGTCGCGTAAAAGTTGTCGGTCACCGGCACCACGGAGCCGAGATACTTCCGGACAAGCTCCGGATGATCGCGGACTGCTTCCGAAATCGACGAAAAGATCACGCCGGCTTTCTTCAGCTCTTCCTTGAAGGTGGTAACCACTGACACGGAGTCGAACACCGCGTCGACCGCGACCTTCGCACCCTGAACCCCGGCCAGTACTTCGCGCTCGCGCAGCGGAATGCCGAGTTTCTCGTATGTGGCGAGCAGCTCAGGATCGACTTCGTCGAGGCTCTTCGGACCCTCGGCGGTTTTCGGCGCCGAATAGTAGTAGATATCCTGGAAGTCGATCTTGGGATAATGCACCCGCGCCCAGGTCGGCTCGGTCATGGTCAGCCAGCGGCGATAAGCACCGAGCCGCCATTCGAGCATCCATTCGGGCTCGTTTTTCTTGGCCGAGATGAAACGGATCGTCTCCTCGGAGAGGCCGATCTGCGCCTTCTCCGTTTCGATGTCTGTAACGAATCCGTATTTGTATTGATCGACGTCGATGCCGCGCACGGCATCGACCGTCTCCTTGACGGCTGGCATCTCTCGTTCACTCCATCCACTGCGGTTTCAAGGGCCGCGGGTCGAGCTGGTCAGGCGGCCGGAGCCGCCCGCTGCGGTTTTCGCGTGATCGTTTCTAGCACACGCCGCCACCGCGTCTGGAACAAATCTAATATGTTTTCGTCGGATTCCCAGCCCAATGACAGGCGAATTGCGCTTTTTGCCGCCTCGGGCGGGACGCCCATCGCCGCCAGCACGTGGCTCGGTGCGACCTTGCCGGACGAACATGCCGACCCGGACGACACCGCGACTCCTTCCAGATCGAGTGCGATCACCAATGTTTCCGCAGCGATCCCGTCGACCCCGACACACAAAGTCTGAGGCAAACGTGGCGCGCCGGCACCGTACACCGTGGCGGGTGGCCCGCCTTCACCGATGACCGCTGCCAGCCGGTCGCGCCAGGCGGACCAGGTATCGACCAGCGTCAAGTCCTGGGACGCCGCTTCAGCCGCGGCACCGAACCCGGCAATCGCCGCCACGTTCTCGGTACCCCCGCGCAATCGCGATTCCTGTCCCCCGCCGAGCAGGAGCGGCGGAAAGGTCAGAGCGTCGTTGGCGCGAATAATCGCACCCGCCCCCTGCGGTCCGCCGATCTTGTGGGCCGACAGCGTGAGCACGTCGACGCCGAGCGCGGCGATATCGACCGGGATGCGGCCTACGGCCTGAATGGCGTCGGTGTGGACGATCGCCCCGGCCCCATGGGCCAAGTCGGCGATTTCGGCGATCGGCTGGATGACGCCTGTCTCATTGTTGGCGAGCATCACCGAAACCATCGGCCTCGCCTCCTCCGCCGCAAGCGCTTCGAGCGTCCGGCGCAAGCCGTCCATCTGGATCAGCCCATCGCTGTCGACCGCGATTGCCTGCACCTTCTCCGGTGCGAACCGTCCACCGGCGAGCACCGACACATGCTCGGCTGCCCCGACGAGCAGAAAGTTAACGCGATGCGGCTCCGCCCCGAAGCGCCAGTCGGGCGCCACCACCGTGGTGTTGGCTTCGGTGCCGCCGCTGGTGAAGGTCACCAGTTTCGGATCGGCGCCGACGAGAGCGGCCACCTGTTGCCGTGCGGTCTCGATCCGCTGGCGCGCTGCCCGCCCTTCTGCGTGCACCGACGACGCGTTGCCGACCTCTTCCAGCGCCGCAACCAACGCCTCACGCGCTTCTGGCCGCAGGGGTGCGGTGGCGTTGTAGTCGAGATAGAGGCGCTGCATTTTAGGCTTTGACCGTTTGCCGCTATTTTATGATTTCGGTCGCGGATACCGACCATTGAAGTCGCCTTGGAACTCTTTATCGATCTTCAGGTTCCTTCCAATCGATCTCGACGATATCAAATGGGCCCTTCCAAGGGTGTGTTCGCATTAGCAACCCATCGAGTTCAGCTCCCGGCAAGAGATCGGCCGCCTCGATGCCACGTGGAATGATGATCGTCCCTACATCGTACTTGCGCAATAGAACCGCCTGCTTCTCGAGGTCAGGCTGGTCTGCGTTGATTGCCCGGTACAGCTGCCTGCGTTCCGCGAATTCCTCGGGCGCCATCACCGTTTGATACATCGACGGATAGCTTCGGCCCGGCATCACGAGGTGCTTTCCCGGCGCGGTGACAGGAATCCACGCAGCGATCGCGCTTGGCGCAAGAATGGACCCGTCCAGCTCCAGCTTTTCGATCTTCCGCATGGCTCGCTCGACCGCATAGTACTCCGCATCGAGCTTCGCGGTATGCACCTTCCATGCAACGCGGCCACCGGGCGCAATGGTCCATCGCCCCGCCGCGATAAAAACGATCAAGATTACGGCAGCGCACGCAGCTGCTGCGGGGCCGATCCATCGGCGCGAGGTGGTTCGCCACATGAGGCCACCGGCGGCAGCAACGAGGGCAACGCTCATGAGCAGCGGAACTGGCGAAGCCCAGGCTAGGCGCCAGCTCATATTCCGCGATGCGATCGAAGCCGCGAACTCGGCAAGCCAGGGATTGAGGGCAAAGGCCAGCGTACCGGCCACCAGAGCCCGGTACTCACGTGTTGTTTGTCGCTCTCCCACGGCCGCCATTCCGATCAGAAGCGTGATCAAAGCCAGAGCTTCGCGTAAACCAAAGCCCAGGGCCGTGTTGATTGGCCGGCGGGATCCGATCTCACTCAACGCCACGTTGGACTCATTGCCGAGGGTGAGCCAGGCCAGCGCTAGAGCTGGATAGATCAACGTCGCGCCGAGGGTCAGCCACAGCTGCAGCACGCGACCGATGCTTGGCTGTAGAGCCGCAACGCCGACAATTGCCGTCGTGACAAAGACGATCGGCAATCCGGAGGATGACACACCGAGCGTGGTGACCTGGACCATCGACAGGATGACTACTTTCCCGATCGACGGAGATCGCAGCAGCAACAGACCGGTGACGATAGTCAACGGGACCGTCAGTGCGATGATCAGCCCCTTTCCCTGAAAGAGGCGGACGAAGACCCGCGTGCCGTAAGTGATACTGGAGTCGCCCCAGGCGAGCATGATCAAGAGGAAAACCGCCGTGGCCGCGACCGCTAGACCGCGTGGCAGAAACCAACGTGCGAACAGAAATGTAACGCCGATCGAAACAACCGCCGTGAATGCCGGGACGAGGAGGTAGTAGACAGGAAGCAGCGAAAGACCCGTCCACTCGCTGACAAAGGCGACCGCCGTCTCATATGACGCGATCCGATACGCGGCAAACCGGAACGGCTCCGTGATCGGACCGAGCGCCATATCGAACGACATCGCCGGCCGGTCGGGATGAAGCAGCGTTTGGATGGGGATTTGCAGGAAGCTCGTGTCGTCCCGGTTAGGACGGTGGACGAACAGAACGACGCAGACGGCAACGAGGGCGAAGACCGCAAGGAGGACAGCCGCCCAGCGATCGGAGAGCGATGATAGGGTGTCCCGACGGGCCGCTGGCTCCTCAATCTTTACGCGAGACGTCAGCCAGACTGCCGCGAGACCAACGATCGCAATCCCATATCGGAGCGCATAGTCCTCGATCAGGATGATCGCGATGCCGGCGACAACGAGCACCGCCATCACTTTGGGGCTTTCGACACCGGTCGGCCGCTCAGTGTCGACGAGCGACGGGCAAAGCCAATCGGCAAACGCCGTCGCGGCGAAATACGACAGTATGAGGACGACCGGAAGTGCGATCAGGAAACCGAGGCTCAATGTCCCCCACGAAATCCCCAAAAACCCGGAGACATGGTTCGAAACCGTCCAGATCGCGAACGGGATGACACAGAACATGACCGCAAAGGCCACTGCGGAATCGACACTCGGCCGACGACCGGTCTTGACGGCAGACGTGTCCAACTAAGAGCCCCCGTTCATTGCCGTCGTGTTACTTCGCGGCAGTCGGGAGGCGTGCCAACTAAGCGTACTTAACGCGGCTCGATCCGCGCATCTTGGACAAGCTCCGCCATCGCCAGATCATCCGACCCGCCTTCGGTGCGAAGCCCGTTCACGACACCGGCGCGATCCGCCGCCGGCCGGTTTTGGCTCACCTTCCACTTACCCTCGATCCGCCTGATCTCAATCTCCACCCCAACGATGCCGTTCTTCATCGCCTCGACGAAGCGTTCCGGGGCATCCGACACTTGCCACGGTTCGCGCCGGCTTTCTTCCTGTTGCCTGGTCAGCGCACCAATCTGATCGCTCAGCCATGCCCGGTCGTCGATGACGCACAGCGGACCGCGGACCTGCACGACGGCATAGTTCCAGGTCGGCACGACCTTCCCGGTCTCGGCCTTGGTCACATACCAGGACGGCGTCACATATGCGTCCGGTCCCTGGAAGACGACCAGTGCGTCAAAGCTCGGGTCGAATGAGCGCCATTGATCGTTGGCCCGGGCGAGATGGCCGCGCAACCGGCCGAACGGCCCGCGATCGGTGTCAAGGACGAAGGGAATCGGGTTCGCCTCCGGCCCATCTGACCCGACCGTCACCAGCAGACCGAGCGGATTGTCGCGGATAAGGGCGTGCTGGCGGCCGATATCGGTTTCCCGGTGATGGCTTGGTTGAAACATTGGCGAAGTCTCGTATTTGCGCTTGGCATAAGGATGGACGAGACGCCGAACCTAGACGCAACCGGGCGCGTCTTCCAAACGCTACCCTGACTCCAAAAGCCCCACCGACGTCACGCTTTCCTTGAAATCGCCCCCTGGGGTCGTGATATGACACGCTTCCGCTTCACCCGCCGCGGTCCGACTTCACCGGCTAACGCGCCGTGATCGTCGTCGATCGGGCTGGCCTCCGCCTTTCAAGGCGCGCCGACAGACTAGAGAGACGCTGAATGCCAGAGGTTATCTTCACCGGCCCGGCTGGCCGCCTGGAAGGCCGGTTCCAGCCAGCCAAGCAGAAGAATGGCCCGATCGCCATCATCCTCCACCCGCATCCCCAGTTCGGCGGCACGATGAACAATCAGGTCGCCTATCAGCTGTTCTATATGTTCGCGAAGCGGGGCTTCGCCGTCCTGCGGTTCAATTTCCGGGGCGTCGGCCGCAGCCAGGGCGAATTCGATCACGGCGCCGGTGAACTCTCCGATGCCGCTGCCGCCCTCGACTGGATCCAATCGATTCACACAGAGGCGCGCGGCTGTTGGGTCGCCGGCTTCTCGTTCGGCGCATGGATCGGCATGCAACTGCTCATGCGCCGCCCGGAAGTCGAAGGCTTCATCTCCATCGCCCCGCCGGCGAATCTGCACGATTTCACGTTTCTCGCCCCCTGCCCGTCTTCGGGACTGATCATCCACGGCGACTCCGACCGTGTCGTCCCCCAGAAAGACGTGCAGGCGCTAGTGGACAAGCTGAAAACCCAGAAGGGCATCACCATCGATCAGCAGATCGTTCCGGGCGCCAACCACTTCTTCGAGGATCATGTCGACGAACTGCTCGAGCGCTGCGCGGACTATATCGACATGCGCCAGAAGATGATCGACGCGGCTTAGGCGGCCGCCGGTTGGGCCAACACCGCGTCGATTTCGGTCACAACCGATTCCGGCAGCGGCCCCTTCTCCAGCGCCGCTACGTTTTCCTCGACCTGGGCAACCGTACGGAACCCCGGGATTGGGATGACTCGAGGCGACTTCGCCCAGATCCAACCGAGCGCCCCTTGAACCACCGTACGGCCGTCACTGGTGATCAGGTCGCGGATCGCGTCGATCTTTGCGAGAAGCGCTGGGCTTGGTTGGCCGTCGACGAAGTAGGTCAGCCACTCCGGCCCGGCCGCACGAATGTCGGTCGTTGAGAACCCTCCGCCGCCCCGTCCGAAGCGCCCTGACAAGAGCCCCATCGCCAGCGGTTGCCGGGCCACACCGATGAGGTTCTCTTCCTCGATGAACCGCGACATCGCTTCCGCCGGTCGGAACAGGTTCATATCGTACTGGACGCTGACGAAGCCGTTCATATCGGCAAACGCGCGGGCCCCGTCGACCTCGTCGTTGCTCCAGCCAAACGCGTCAATCTTGCCGGCCACACGAAGCTCCGCCAGCGTGTCGAACACCGGTCGCGCATCAGCAACCGGATAGCTGTTGAGGTGAAAGAAGACGAGATCAAGCCGGTCCCGCTTCAATCGCGCCAGAGACCCGTCGATCGCCTGACGAACATACGCCGGCTCGGCCGACGGGCCGGTCAGCTCCCGGTTGGCTCGATCGAAGGTGTTGCCAAACTTGGTCGAGACGACGATCGGCTCGCTGACGCCGCCCAGGGCCTTGGCGAGAATCTCCTCGGAATGGCCGGTTCCGTAGGCATCGGCTGTATCGAAGTATCGGACGCCCAGATCCACCGCCCGGCGAATCGCAGCGATTGATTCGCCGTCGTCGACTTCACCCCATCCGAGTTCCTGGCCGCCAGCGTGGAATCGCCCGCCAATTGCCCAGCATCCCATGCCGAGTCGCGGGATCGCGGCTCCATCCCAGAGGGTAATCGTTGTCATCAAGGCTCTCCCGAGTTCGCCGAGTCCAGACATGCTCTCTCGCAAGCATGCGGGAGGGGAACGACTCTCGGAAGGCTATGGATTGAAAGGTCGTTTCAGAATTGAAACGGACAGGCGAGCGCGTCGTCGTGCGCGGATCGAGGCTGTTTCAAACGAAAGGCGAGCAGTGTTCCTGCTCGCCCTGTGCTAGTGCCTTCAGCCGGCAACCGGCTGAACGACGCCCTCTGTATTACGGCTATAACCGATATCGAGAAGCAGGTGCTCGGGAAGGCTCCCGATGACACGCCGCGTATAGCTGCTAAAGAAAAAGGCGCGGACAGTCGAGGGCCGGGCCGCCGCTAACGCCATCAGGCGTCTTTCTGTTTCCAAAGACATTGCCGATCTCCACCTTCACCGAACTGTCATGTTCGTTCGGGTTTTCGTTGGTATATGTTCGTGGCCGAAGGCGCTGTGACCTTTGTCACTCGGCCAGAAGGCGGTGCCGCGGAACAATAGTTCGCGCGCTACCAGGATCGCCGAAACTTGGTCGACCAGGATCAATACCGATTCCTCCTGGGCAAGGGCCCGATCCCCCAGGCGACCTAACAACCGGCGCCCGCCGGCCGGCCCCGAGCGTCGGTCAGGCCGGATCGGTAACCACCCCTCCGAGCATTGGGCGCTCAACGCCCGTGGTCTCGGGCAGACTGAGCGGCAGGTCGCGCAGACTGCGCGCCGCGAGATAGGCGAACGCCTGGGCTTCGACGAAGTCGCCGTCCCAGCCGAGCTCCGCCGCGCGTTTCACCGTCGCCCCGGTAGCGGCGCCGATCATCGCGACCAGCACCGGGTTGCGCGCGCCGCCGCCGGAGATAACGACGATTTCGGCCCCGCCCGCGTCGGCGATCGCGCCGGCGATGGTGCTGGCGGTGAACGCAGCCAGGGTCGCCACACCATCCTCGGTCGACAGCAGCCGCACCGGGCCAGCGGAGAAAGCGTCGCGATCGACGGATTTGGGCAATGGTTCCAGGAACCACGGCTCGTCCATTAGCGCGTCCAATGCAAACTGGTCGACCGTGCCGCGCGCCGCCAAACGACCGTCGGCGTCCATCGGTGCGCCTGTCCGTTCCCGGACGAAGTCGTCGATCATGGCGTTGCCCGGCCCGGTGTCCCCAGCGGTCAGGCGCCCGTCGGCGCCGATCCGGGTGATGTTGGCGACCCCGCCGATGTTGACGACCACCACGTTGCCGGCGAGTCCGGCCTTCGCCGCCAGCGCCTGATGGTACACCGGCACGAACGGCGCTCCCTCCCCGCCGGCCGCTACGTCCGCCGCGCGGAAGTCGTGCACCACCGGCATCCCAAGTCGCGTGGCGAGCGCTGCGCCGTCACCGATCTGGATGGTGAGATACCGTTCCGGCGCGTGGAATACGGTCTGGCCGTGGAAGCCAACGAGATCGACCGCCGCAGCACCGGTCAACGTCTCGGCCGCCTCGGCGTGCGCGTCGGTGACAACCTGCTCGGCTTCCGCCAAGGCCGCCGGCCGCGCGGTTCGGTCGTCGACATCTCGCGCCGTCGCAAGCGCCTGGCGGAGAATGGCGCGTTCACGCTCGTCATAAGGACGGAAGTGGGTGGGTCCGAACCCGCCTACCGTTTCGCCGTCGGTGACGAGGACAGCCACGTCGACGCCGTCCATCGACGTCCCGCTCATCATGCCGAGGACGGTGCGCATCGATCCATCTGCCAAGCGCGTGACTCCTGAGGTGCACTTTGCGTTCGCCCCTGTTATACGCCTTCGCGCATCGCCGGCCACCGCGCCGGCCATGGCTTATCGAAACTCCAGGGACGATATCCGGTGCCGACCTCCGACCTCATGCGCGTTTTCGAAGAGCGCGGCTTCCTCCATCAGTGTTCCGATTTGGCGGGGCTCGACGCCCTGGCGGTCAAGGGACCGGTCACCGGTTATATCGGCTTCGACTGCACCGCTCCGAGCCTGCATGTCGGCAGCCTCCTGCAGATCATGATGCTGCGCTGGATGCAGCGCACCGGACACAAGCCGATTGCGTTGATGGGCTCGGGCACCACTCGTGTCGGCGATCCGACCGGTAAGGACGAAAGCCGCAAGGTCCTGTCGGAGACGGAGATCGAAGCCAACAAGAACGGCATCCGCCAGGTGTTCGACCGGTTTCTCACCTTCGGGTCGGGCCCGACTGACGCGCTGATGGTCGACAACGCCGAATGGCTGACGCGCCTGAACTACATCGACTTTCTGCGCGAGGTCGGCCGCCACGTCTCGGTGAATCAGATGATCCAGCGGGATTCGGTCAAGCTTCGGCTGGACCGGGAGCAGCACCTGTCGTTCCTCGAATTCAACTACATGGTGCTGCAGGCCTACGATTTCGTCGAGCTGAACCGCCGGTTCGGCTGCCGGCTGCAGCTAGGCGGCTCCGACCAGTGGGGCAATATCGTCGCCGGTATCGACCTTGGCCGGAAGATGGACAGCGTCGAGCTGTTCGCCTTCACCTCCCCGCTGGTCACGCTGGCCTCGGGGGCCAAGATGGGCAAGACCGCCGCCGGCGCCGTCTGGCTGAACGCCGAGCAGGTCTCGCCCTACGAATACTGGCAGTTCTGGCGGAACACCGAGGACGCCGACGTTGAGCGATTCCTGAAGTTGTTCACCGAGCTGCCGCTCGACGAGATCGCCCGTCTGGCGGCGCTCGAAGGGGCGGAGATCAACGACGCCAAGAAAGCGCTTGCCGACGAGGCAACTGCCCTCCTTCATGGCCGGAAGGCGGCGGAGGAAGCGAGCGAGGCGGCGCGACGCACCTTCGAGGAGGGCGCGCTCGCCGATGCCCTGCCGACGATCACCGTGCCGGCGGGCGATCTCGATACCGGGCTCGGCGTCCTCGCGCTATTCGTCAGAGCCGGACTGATGTCGTCCAACGGCGAGGCTCGACGGGCGATCCGCGGTGGTGGCCTAAGGCTGAATGACGACGTCATCACCGACGAGACGGCGACGGTTACCGCCGATCTGCTGCGCGACGGCGTAATCAAGCTCTCGCACGGCCGCAAGAAGCATGTGCTGGTGAAGCCACAATAAGTTGCGGTTGCCGCTTACAGGATGACTGGCGCGGCCGCTGATCAGGCCATCGCCTCCGGATAGGAGTCTGAGGCGACGGATCGATCATCCGATCCGACGTATTTAGGCCCGCGGCTGTCGTCGCTCGACGAGGACCGCGACCGCCCACAACAGGGCGTCGCCGGCCAGTGTTGCCACCCTGAGCCCCAATGCGATGAGGAGCGCCTCGTCGGCGAACGATGTTTCCTCCAGCGCGACGATCATCACCGCCTCGCGGACGCCAAAACCCGCCGGCGCACCGGGCGTGACCAACCCCACCACCCATGCCGCCGCCGCGATGCCGACCAGCGCCAGGTAACTGTTGCCGTCGACCGAAACGCCCCCCGCCACGGCAATCACCGCGGTGACACCGCCGAACAGCAAAAAGTAAACGACGTAGGTGGCGATCGTCGCGACCGCTCGCGGCCCGCCATCGCCTAGCAAGCGGAAACGCCCCCGCGAGCCAAGCACGACAAGCGCCCAGACGGCGCCGCAGGTGATCAGCACCACGGCGACAATCGCCGCGGTCATCATCCCCTCGCTCAGTCCGGCGATGTCAAGGTTCTCGACGAGAACCGTGCCGCCCAGTACTGCGGCAATCGAAACAGCGACAGCCACCGAAAGACCAATTTCCGCCGCGGTTGAACTCAGGATTGTACGGTGTTCGACATCCCGATCGCGGAGCATGGCATACCGCCCGACAAGATGCAGGACATTACTCGGCAGGTATTTCAAGACGTGGGATCGTCCGTAGATCGAGACCGCATCCTCGAGCGAGAGCCGATGTCCTGACATCATCAGTGTTTGATTCCAGGCAATGGCAAGAAGTGCCGCGCAGCCTCCATATGCGATCGCAGCGGCCAAAAGACCGATGAGGAAGGAAGGCTGAAGAAATTCTCCGAGCGCGGCGAGTTGCAGCCAAACCTGATAGGCAACGAATAGGACCGCTATGATCGTGACGACTCGTCCGACCACAATGACCGCGCGTCGCGTCGCCGGTCTTCGGAAGTAAGCGCCGAACCGCCCCGCGATGCTGGCCGACCTGGGATCGCCGTTGTCCGTCACCTGATTACCGTCGAAGCCGCCGGCGATCTGCGGATCATCCGGCATTCAACTCGGACTCATTCGCCAACATCGATTCGGGCTCGCTCAACTTCTTGGCGCAGAACGCGCGTGCGAACTTCTTCAAGGATCTTTCGGTTGGTGCCAATGAGCTCACCGATCAGGCCACTCACCGCCAGAAGGCCACCAAGAGTGAGCAGAGCGACCGCTAGCACCAACGACTGGATGTGTCCGCCGCCTTCGCCGATAGCAAAGAAGTAGAGGAATCGCAGGATCACTAGGAAACCTGGAACCGAAATGATCAGAGCCAACAATCCAAAGAATCGCAGCGGCTTGTAGATAACAAAGATGCGTATGATCGTGATGATCGACCGCCAAATGTAAGACGGGATGTTCCGAACAAGCCGCGACGGGCGCAGATATCCGTTCACCTCTATCGGAACGACCGCGAGGGGGATGTTCTTGCGACCGGCCTGGATCAGTGTTTCCAACGTGTAGGTATACGCACTGAAGACGTTGAGCCTGAGCGCAGCGTCCCGGTGGATCGCGCGGAAACCACTGGGCGCATCGACAACATCGATGCCGCTGGCCAGGCGAACGACCCGGCTCCCGAGCCTCTGCAGTATCTTCTTGGCCGGTGAGAAGTGCTCGATCGTGGCAATCGGCCGCGCGCCGAGGACCATCAGCGCCTCGCCTGCGATGATTGGGCGTACAAGGTCGGGGATGGAACCGGCAGCATACTGGTTGTCAGCATCGGTGTTGACGATCACATCAGCCCCGAGTTTGAGGCTCGCCTCGAGGCCCGCCATAAATGCTCGCGCCAGCCCCTGATTGTGACCAAGCGCGACCACGTGATCGACCCCGTGTTGGTGAGCGACCGCAACCGTGTCGTCGGTGCTCCCATCGTCGATGACCAGCCACTCGACCTCACGAAATCCCTCGACCTGGCGGGGCAGGTCGGCCAGCGTCGTCGGTAGCGTTTCGGCCTCGTTCAGACACGGGATCTGGATGATCAGCTTATTCAGCATCGTTACGAGTCGATTGTTCCGATTCCCTCAGCCGACACTTAGTCACGTAAAGGCCGTACTTCATGGCGGTCCCGTCAATGCAAAATCCGTCCACAATGTCCGGGGTCTTGCCAGCTTCGTTCGGCACCAGCAGAAACCGCTTCCTGCCTTCGGCTTGAATCGTTTTAAGGTCGCGTCCCAGAATACCCCCGAGAACGGTGCGTGACACCCGCGGACCACGGTGCCCGCCTAGATCGGTGATCGGCACGCCGGAGTCGACCAGGTCGCGAACGAACGCCATTGTGTCGTCCCCATGCCATATCCATGCCCGGGCTTTGGGATGACCCCAATACTGGTTGGGGAAGAGCAGCGCGGCGACACAAATCGCCAATGCCGATCCGATGAGCGCTTGCCAGACCCGTCGCGCCATCTGCCGATCCGAAATATCGGAGATCAGCAATGCGGCGGCGGCCACTATAGCGAAACATGCCCACGGCACCAGGTCCGCGAGGTACTTTGCCTGAGGCGGAGAAAACGTTACGAGCGGGTCCAGCGATCTGATTGCAAATGTCTGGAAGAACGCAAAAGAGAGGAAGAAAAAGATCGGAAGCATGAGCGGATTCATCGTCCGCGCCATCCAAGAGCGGCACGCGACATAAGCCGTGCTCGCCGATGCGGCCACGAAGAGAACCGCTGTGTAGAAAGGTAGCTGACGCCACGAATTGAACAACTCGCCAAACGCAAAGCCGTCGGCATGCCTCTGCATGTTCCCCCAGTGCCTGTCGAGCAGGTCCAGCCGCCCCAGAGGCACCCACCGGCCGGCAAGGATGTTGATCACAGCGTACTCAATGAGGACGAGCAAAACACCGTACAAGCCGATCCACAGCAGCGTGTTCACCCCGCGCCGGAAGCCCATCGCGATCAGGACGTACGCACATGAAGCCGGAACGAAAAAGACTGCGGTTTCCTTGGCGCCGTACGCAAGGAAGATAAACAAGGCCGCTGAGGCGTAGGAGACTTGCGATTGCGATTGAACACCGCGCTCGACAAAATAAGCATGGGCCAACATGAACACCGCAACAAAAATGAAGGGTTGCAGTTGACCGGTAGAGCGGAAAAACATCGGATCGGCGAACAAAACAATTACAAAAAAGGCAAAATAGATGAAGCCATATCCGCTCTTGCGAAGATAGAAAGCCGATAAACACAAAAATACGGCGAATAGCACAATCCCGATCGCAAAATACGTTGTCAGGTTCCACCCGAACAACTCAGCAAACCCGAGGGCAGGCAAATTGATGGCCCAACGGGCGGTCTGATGATTCTGAAGCAGCGCCGAGAACGCCTCGCCGTCGAGCAACCGCCCGACCAGGTTCCACTTCCTCACGGCATCGCCGCCGGTTTCGACGGGAGCGGTGAAAATGGTCCGCAACAGGACCGCCACCGCAATCAGAAGGACGTACTGCAGCAGGAGCGATGGCCGCTCCTCGCCTTGGTTTGTAGATGCGTTGGCAAACGTCATGGCGCTCGTTTGCTTTCGGTCGTTCTCCGCCGCCCACGATCGGCTATCACGGGTACCGAGCAAGCCAGCGACAGCTTCGTGCCAAACAGTTCAACCATCATCTGAATTCGAAGATCTTGCGGAATATGCCCGGCGTTACCGCGGACAGCGGGTTGAAGTAGACCGTCGGTCCATCCAGCGGACCTTCGATTCTAAAGGTCACGCCGATCAGTCCTTCGCGGTTGCCGCCGAGGACACGTCCGATTACCGGCACACGGCCGAAGGCGTTGTTGAGTGCGAACAGCGGCAGGTAGGTGCCGTTCACCGCGACCTCGGAACGCTCCAGGTCGAACCGCCCGCTGAAGGTTGCCCCAACCGACTGACCGCGAAGCAGCGCCTCGTCGATGACGATCGCCTCACTGGTCGCCCCGAACTGCACGGCCATCCGGTCGAAGTGAAGGCGCGACGTATCGATGTCCTGCGGTGTCGGCGCGCTGGCGATAGCGCGTTCGACCGCCGGCTCCTCGAGGATGACGAAGTCATCGATAAGGATTTGGCCGTCGAGCGGTCCGGTCGGACCGAACCGGCTTGCCTCGAGCGTGAGTTGTCCGCCCGCAACGCGGGTGTAGAGATCGAGGAACCGCAGAAGGTCACCGGCGTCTGGCGCCGTCATCTGGAGGGCGGCTGCCTGCCCGGCATCGTCGAAGTCGAGCGCGACAGCGCCGCCAAGCGTGGCGTTCAGGGCGATCGCCATCGGAGCGCCATCGGCGGTGACAAACCGCCCGCGGAGCCCCGTGAGTGCCTCGCCGTTGAAGCCGGTCACCACGTCGATATCGGCGGTGATCGACAAATCCGGAAGATCATCGTCGCCGGCGGTGGTGATATCGGAGATCAACCCGCGCGCATCGAACTGCGCACCGCGTATGTCGACCACATAACCGGTTGGTGTCGCCGTCAGGTCGACGCTCAGATCGTCGTCCGGGCGCAGCGCCAGGTGATCGATCCGTGCGTCGACCAGTCCGTCCTCGGACGAGAACCGCGCCCACCCGGCCATAGCGAACCCATCGCCGGCAAGCACGATGTCTTCCGCCAACTGGCCGCCATCGGTTGGCACGAGGTCGAACGACAGCGTCGCTGGGACACCGACCCCCTTGGTCCAGCCGGTGCCGGGAATCGTCAACCTGGCCGGCGTCAGATCAAGATCGACGTGCTGCCCCTCGCCGGACTCGCGGGCGGAGATCCGCGCGTCGATGACCCCTTCGATCAAGTCCTCCACCCCGAGCCCCAACCGCTCGCGGGCGGCCTGGTCCAGCAACAGCCGTGCGCTTTGTGCGCCCCCGGCCACCGCATTGCCGTCGGCGTCCAGTGCCAGCGCCATTGAAACGTTCGCGGCGATTCCGTCGATCACGGCGGTTCCCTCAACCGTGACAGAGTCCCTTGCCACCGCGATCGCCAGGTCGGCATCGTTGAAGAGGCGGCCGTCAATCGGCTGGGCGCTGCCGAGACCCGTCCCCGCCACCACCACTCGCCAGTCCATCGCCTCCCCGAGTTCGTCGTCCTCCTTGTCGAGCGGTAGACGCAGCGAGATCGAAGCGGCCGCGTCGCCGGAAAGATCGGACGGTGCGATATCCTGGCGCCGCAGCGCGTTGAGCGGTTCGGCATCGGCCAGCGCGCCCAGCGCAGCGGCCTGCGCTGATGCCTCCACCTCCACTACTCCGGTCGCCACGGGATCGAACACATCATCGATGGCGAAGGCGCCAGCGTCGATCGTCACCGGACCGAACCGCGTGTCGAGGCGCGCCGATTCAACGTCAACGCCGAGCACCGCACCAGCGAGAACGACATTGCCTGAAGCGTCGACGACCGGCGGCAGGTCGCCCATTGTGCGGAAGGCGACGTCCTCAAGTCGAAGGTCGAGCCGCAGGGCATCGTCAGGCACTGGTGGCCGCGGCTCGACCCACAGCATCCCGGCCGGCACCGCCGCCGCGAAGCTGCCCGCGGCGATCTGGCCGTCGACGATATGGCTATTCACCCAGCGGCGCGCGCCCGGCGCGAGGAACGGCACCCACATCTGCTTGAAGACTGCGACCGGCATTTGCGACAGCCGCGCCGAAAGCGCCAGCGATGGCGTGACGCCACCGAAGCCAATCGTGCCCGAGAGGTCGAGGCTGCCCTCCGCCGATTCAATCGCCAACGCGTCGATGGCCAGCGTCTCCGCCGCAAGGTCGATCGCGCCGGAAAGAGCCAATCGCTCGACTGTCAGCGGCGGTGCCTCCGCGTCCGGCGCGGCCAGCACCGCATGCTCGGATTCGAGCGAAACGGCATAGCGGCCGGACCCCGGATCACCGCCCGCGCGAACCCAACCGACTACCGATCCGCGGGTCGCACCGAAATGGAGTGGCGAACGGTCGAGCAGAATCGCTTCGCCGGCGACATCCCAGCGGAGATTCACCGTCGCCTCGTCAAGCAGGATGCTCTCCCCGCTCTCCCCCGCGGTGAAAACGCCGGCCCCAACGTCGAGTCGCAGTTCGGCCGCAGCCGGACCGCCGTTCGCATCAAAACGAACCGACCCGCGCCCGAACAGCGGAATGTCGCTGCTCGCCAGGTTGTCCTTACGGGCCAGGACCGGGACCAGATCCGCCAGACCGACCTGCGAGAACGCTGCCGCCAGCACCCGATCCCCGTCCGGATCGGCGCCGTAATCCAGCGATGCGCTCCATCGTCCCGCCTGTGCGGCCGCCGAGACCGTCAAAGCCACATCAGCGGTCGTTTGGTCGATGGTTAGCGATGCATCGAGATCATCAAACCGGCGGATCGCACTGCCACCGGTATCCGCGATGACAATCGTCGCGCCCTCGACCGTCAGCACTTCGAGCTCGAGGCCACGTGCCTTTGCCGCGACATCCGCTAGCACCGCGTCCAGCCGATGCAGCGCGTCGGCCAGTCCCGGAAATCCGCCATGCGGATACGACGCCATTTCGGCGCTTGGGGGACCCATCATCCTCGCGCCGGAAACCAATAGCTCGGCACCGGTGAGCGTGACCGACCGCACGCCTGCACCTCCGGTCGCAACGCTAACCGGATCGGCGACCGCCTCGATGTTGGGCACTCGTCCGACCGAACCGCCGGCGACGCCGACGACCGTCACGTCATCAAGCGAAACGATCAGGCCCTCCCCCGGAACGAGCCTGACGGTCGCTCGCCCGATATCGACCCGGTGACCCAACTCGTGGGCGAGCACTCCGACGACCCGGTCGCGGATGAAACCGACCTCGACCGGCCCGGACAGCAGCACCACGAGTGTCACCGCAATCGCAACAAAACCGGTGATGGCCAAAGCAGACGCGGCGAAGGCCACCGTTCGCAGCGCCCGCCGACGACTGCGACGCGCCGGCGGTTGTGTTATCCGCGAGGCGCTACCGGCCGGCGCCTCTATCTCGTCAAGCGGCTTGTGCACGAGCGTGGTGAAAGGCGGTGTCGGGGGCTTGAAACGAGTCGATTTCGCATCGATCTTCAGGGCTCACTACCAACGGAGGGTAAGCCACCATGGCCATTGCGGAAGGAGACGTCGCGCCGGCGTTCGAGCTTGAGACGGACGGCGGAGGAACGGTGAAACTGTCGGACTTCAAGGGGAAATCGGTCGTCCTTTACTTTTATCCGGCGGATGATACGCCCGGATGCACCACCGAAGCCATCGATTTCACGGCGGCGCTTCCGCAATTCGAAGCGGCAAACGCCGTGGTTATCGGCGTTTCGCCGGACTCGGTCGACTCCCACGACAAGTTCAAGGCCAAGCACGACCTCGGTGTCATCCTCGCCGCGGACCCGGACAAGAAAGTGATCGAGGCCTACGGCGCCTGGGGCGAGAAGATGATGTATGGCCGCACTTCGATCGGGCTGATCCGTTCGACTGTGCTGATCGGCCCAGATGGCAAGATCGTGCGCCACTGGCCGAAGGTGCGAGTCAAGGGCCATGTCGACAAGGTCCTGGAAGCGGTCGAGGCAGCCTAAACCCCTTTCCCCCAAGGAAATATTAACCCTACCCCCTTCTAATTCGCCGGTCTCGTTTCTCGATACTGGTGAATGCGTATGTCGACCCTGGGGGCTGGATTTCGTCGTTTCCTTCCAACCCGATCCAAATCCGCGCGGCGGTGCCGGATTTACATAGATCGCGGTCATCGCGTCACGACCTTCCAAATCCGGCCCTGGGCGTTTGCGCTCACTGGCTTCGTCGCCGTTGTGCTTGGGGCCGGATATTTCGTGGCAACCGGGTATCTGGTGTTCCGCGACGATCTGTTGGCGGCATCGGTCGCGCGTCAGGTCCGTCTCCAGCAGGCATATGAGGATCGCATCGCCAGCCTACGGGCCGACATCGACCGGCTGACCAGCCGCCAGATGCTCAACCAGGAGGCGTTCGAGGTTCAGCTCAGCCAGCTGATCGGTCGTCAGGACGTACTCGACGCGCGGCAGGATGTTGTCGCCGGCCTGCGCGAAGCGGCCAGCAAAGCCGGTCTCCTACCCGGCGCCGCGACGCCGCTGCCGCGCCCGCGCCCGACGCTGGAGACCGATCCGATCACCACCGGCAGTATCGTTCCCAACGGCGAGGTGCGCCTCGCTACGGTGCTGCGTGGTCCCCGCTCGACCGACATATTGCCGCCGAAGCCACTGACCCCTGATCAGGTGGATGGGGTCGAATCATCACTTGATTCGATGGCCCGCAACCAGGTCGCTTACGTCGTCAACATGGCCGTCGACGTGAGCGAGCGGAACGTCAAGATCGCCGAGGTTCTCGAGGACCTTGGTCATATGCCGGCAGTTGATGTCGACGAGTCGGCAATGGGTGGGCCGCTCGAGCCGCTCCCCGTCAACATCGACCCCGACACCTTCGCCGTTAGTGCCGAGACAGTGGCCGAGATGGTCGAGGACTATGG
This sequence comes from Bauldia sp., assembly GCF_965232525.1. Taxonomy (GTDB): domain Bacteria; phylum Pseudomonadota; class Alphaproteobacteria; order Rhizobiales; family Kaistiaceae; genus Bauldia. Next base: position 3,636,220 of record NZ_OZ246980.1, read on the forward strand.
CGTGCTGCGCCAGCGGGCGGTGCAGTTGCCGATCGCCAATCCGGTCCCGGGGGCGCGCACCACCAGCCGCTTCGGTATGCGTCGGGATCCCTTCACCCGCCGTCCAGCGATGCATTCCGGCATCGACTTCAAGGCAGTCCGCGGTCATCCGGTCCTTGCCACGGCCTCTGGCCGTGTCACCAAGGCCGCCCGCAACGGCGGCTACGGCTACATGATCGAGATCGACCACGGCCGCGGCATCAAGACCCGCTACGCCCATCTCAACAAGATGCTGGTGAAGCGCGGCGCCTATGTTTCGGCGGGCACGGTGATCGGGCAGGTCGGCAGCACCGGCCGCTCTACCGGACCGCATCTCCACTACGAGGTCCGAAAGGGCAGCAAGGCCACCAACCCACTCCCCTACATCCAGGCCGGGAACAAGCTACTCGACCTGCTTTAGGTCGCTGAGGAAGGTGCTGCCCTCGGACCCCGGGCGGCACGATAACAATCACGCTGTCGACGTCCTCTCCGACGAGACGTCACACGACGCTCAGCGACACATCCCCCAAGCCGTCAATCGCGATTGTCACCCGATCGCCAGCAGCAAGCCAGCGGGTCTCGACCAGGCTGCCGGTGAGCACGATGTCGCCCGCCCGGAGCAACTCGCCCCGCGCGGCGAAATTGTCTGCGAGCCAGGCGAGGGCGTTCAGCGGGTCGCCCATAACGTCGCGACCCACCCCGCGCCCCACCTCGGCGTCGTTGATGGTGGTGACTCCGACCAGGTCGCGGACGTCGAGCGGCGCCGGCACCGGACGCCCCAGCACGCAGCCGGCGGCGAAGAAATCGCCGGCGATCAGGGTCGGTGTGTCGGTCGTCCGCCAATCGGCATAGCGGTCGTCGACGATCTCGACCGCCGCCATGTACTCGGAAACGGCATCCGCAACTGTGGCGGCCGAGAACGGCGCCTCCGCCGCGCCCAGATCACGGCCGAGGCGCACCGCGATCTCGCATTCGACCCCGATACGCCGATAGTCGCCAGCGTTGAGGGTCACGCCACTGGCAAACGCACTGTTGGCAAAGACACCGGCCGCGCAGGGATTGGGGATGCCGAGATAGGTCTGCATCACCGGCGTGGTGCAGCCGATCTTGGTGCCAACCCGCCGCCCCAGTTCCGGCAGCCGCTCGTGGACCGCGTCCTGGACCGCATAGGCCTCCGCCTCGTTACGAGGGCGAATGGCGGCCGGCAGAACGGCCAGCGGTTCGGCCAACCGGCGAGCCGCGGCGATCCGGTCGGCGGCCGAAGCGATCCGGTCGGTCACGCCGCGGCAGCCGGCACGGACTCCGCAGCCGGCGCTCGCGTCGGCACCATCGCCCTCAGATTGGCAACAGCTAAGGCAAGCACCACCACGGCGCCGAGTTGATGAACGATCGCCAGGGAGATCGGCACGGCGGCAAGCACGTTGGCGACGCCGATCGCCGCCTGGGCAAGAACCGCGACCGCCAGCCAGCCGGCGAGCGCGGCATGCGCGGTGCCGCGGACCTGCCAGACGTGGACGAGCGCCGCGACCAGCAGCAGGTAACCGACCACCCGATGGTTGAAATGAACGGTGGCTGCGTTCTCGAAAAGGTTCAGCCACACCGGTTCCATGATCAGGAGCCCAGGCGGCACCAGGTGGCCGTTCATCAGCGGCCAGGTGTCCGACACCAGCCCGGCATCGAGACCGGCGACCAGGCCGCCGAGGAAAATCTGAACGAAGACCAGAGCTAGCACCAGAGCGGCACCGACCTTGAGCCCGCGCTGCGTTCCCGGCTCGATCCGCCGCAATCCGCCGGCCACCCACAGGACATAAGCAAAGATCGCGCAGGCGAGCGTCAGGTGGACGGCAAGCCGATACTGGCTCACGTCGGTGCGTTCGGTCAGACCGCTCGCCACCATCCACCAGCCGACGACGCCCTGCAGCCCACCGAGGATGAATATCGCCAACAGCTTCGGCGCAAGCTGCCGGCTGAGCCGACCCGTGACCCAGAACCAGACCAGCGGGACGATGAAGACCAAACCAATAAAGCGACCAAGGAAGCGGTGTCCCCATTCCCACCAGAAGATGGTCTTGAACGCTTCGAGACTCATCCCTTTGTTGATGAGCTGGTACTCGGGGATCTGCTTGTACTTGTCGAACTCCTCCTGCCACTCGGCTTCGCTCAGTGGCGGGATCACACCATGGATTGGCTGCCATTCGGTGATCGACAGACCGGAGTCGGTCAGTCGGGTGGCGCCGCCAACGACGACCATCACGACGATCAGGAGGGCAACGCAGATCAGCCACCAGTAGACTGGCCCCCGGCTTAGCTCCTGCCCTGCGTCAATATCGTGCGTGTTCACCGCGGTGGTCATGCTTGTGCTCCGCTCGGCATCGATATAGGCCATCGCGGCGACCGGCAACCAGGGACACGACGACGCGCGTCACGGCGCTTCCGCTATGCAGCAACGCACCCGAAAACTGATCGGTACCGTTATGCTCATGATCTTCGTGCCGGTTTATGCGCTGGTCGTGATGACTGTTGCCGCTGTCCGTCTGCAAGATTCATCGACCCTGGTCCAGACTGTTTTCTTCGCCATCACCGGCCTCGCCTGGATCGTTCCCGCCGGCGCGGTGATCTGGTGGATGCAACGTCCGGCCGGTGGCGGATCGGGCGACCGGCGCTGATCGATCGCCTACGCCGCCTCACCAGATCGAGTGTCTGGTTCGTTGGCGACCTCTGCCGCGGACGGGAACGCATCGGCGCTCAGCAACGATACAGGCACCGAGGAAACCGCCGTGATCCCGTCTACGACTTTGTCCGCACTGGAATCGAACGGGCCGTCAACGCTCACCACCACGGCCATGTCGGCCTCGGGCAGCAGGGCTTCCATGAGCCCCTCCGGCACGTCGAGAACCAAATAGTCGTAGGTTTGCACTAGTGCGGCGAAGACCGACGCAGCGGATGGCGCGGCGAAGTCCTCCCGCGCCGCGCGACGACGACCTGCCCGGATGATGTGAGCCCGCGAGAGCCGGTCGCGGGTGATGACCCCGGCAAACGACGCATCGCCAGCGATCAGGTCGGCAAATCCCGGCTCCGCGCCCTGCTCTCCTGCCACAACCGAGGCGGCGCGATCCTCCGGATGAAGATCGACTAGCATGGTGCGACGGTCGGTCCGTGCCAGCAGTCGTGCAAGCGCCGCCGCGATCGACGCCCGCTCGCCAGCTGCCGGTCCTGCAGTTACGACAAGGATACGGCGATGGCTGTTTGCCATCACGTCCTCGACCATACGGCTCAGCGTGTCTTCTGCGTCCTCACCGGCGGCGCGCGGCGCGAACGTCGGAAAATCCGGAGAGCGGCGTCGATCCGATCGACCATTGGCCACAATCGGGGAGCCGGCCGCTGGTGCGGCGTCAGTCCCGGTTCGCGGTGCTTCCCACGCCGACTTTCGGTCCGAGCGACTGCGGGTGCGGTGCCGAGCGGCCACGACCACCAGCGACAGCAACGCCGCGATCGCGGCGGCAAAAAGCGTCATCGGGACGACCCTAGGAAACACCGGCGCCACCGGAACCGCCGCGAAGGCAACGATCCGTGGAGCGCCGGGTATGGTCTCCCCGCGATCCGAGCCGCCCGCCAGCTGCGCGAGGCGCGCGCGGTGGATGTCGAGCCGTGTGCGCAGGTCCGCTGACTCCCGTTCGAGCGCGACAAGCGGCTCCGGCGCTGCAGTGCTCAAGCCGTCCGATCGCAAACGAGCGATCATCGTGTCGGTGCGATCCAGTTTCGCTTGGAGATCAGCGATTGCCGATCGTACCAGCGCAATCGCATCGGCGGTCGGTGCGGAGGCACTGGCTTGCCGCTCGGCGACATAGGTCTCGGCAACCGCGTCGGCGCCGCGAGCGGCCTCGGCCGGATCCGACGATGCGAAGTCGACAGCGACGACACGAGATTCATCGACCGGGTGAACGTCCAGACGGTTAGCAAAGGCCATGGTTGGCTCGTCAACAAACCCAAGCCACGAAAGAAACGTGCGAAACGAGTCCACCGGGGCGGCATCCGTCGCAAGCGGCGGTAGGGTCTCAGTCGTCACGATCCGCGCGAAGGCGGGTGAGCGGATGAAGGCGGCCTCCCGTAACGCCACCTGGCGATCAAGCACCGCCGCAGTCCGCGGGTCGGCATTGGGGTCGGCATCGTTTGCGGCGACCAGCACGCGCGCCTGGCCGACATAAGTGAGCGGGAGCGACGACAAGACAAGCCACATCACCGCGGCGACCGCGGCAACAATCACCAGAACAAGAGGAACCGACCGGGCCAGCGCTCGCGGCAACGAGGGCGTCCCGATCCCAGCGTCAGGTGCGGGCGGCGGCGGGGAACCGGTCATCCAGAGACTCGCCATACGGTGAGGCACCGATCATCGGCACCTGCCGTAAGCGCATGGTTAACGGTAAGGCGATAGCGCTTTACCGCACATTAACCATGGTGGGCCGATAGTTCGCGCGACCTTCGGTCAGTCAGCACCGAGCAGAGCATGACATTCGTCGACGTCCCCCGCGCCATGAGTATCGGCTATTGCCGTCCGACCGCTCGACGGCCAGCCGGCAACACAATTTCGCCGGTAGTGGTGATCGTCGCGGCGTGGACCCGGCTCCGCTCTCCTCGGCGCAACGCTCGACCGTGACGCGATTTCTTGATCAGTCGCTTGCCTCAGGTTTCCGGCTTGCGGTGGTGCGACGTCCTTGGCGACGCGCCCGCCGCATTTTGGCCGGCACGTTCTTGCGGGTATTTGGTAACCGCGTTGCCCGCTCCCTTATCGACTCGGCGCCAAGCCAACAGGACGGCCGCTTGAGCGCTTCGCCTATTGCGGCCGCGCGACTGGTTTGACACCCTCGGGCGGACAATAGGCCTCCCTCAGTGCCTCGATCACCAGTAGCACTTCAGGTCGGGTAATCCGGTAGTAGACGCTGGTGCCGACCCGCCGGGACTCGACCAGCCCGTCAGCACGCAGGCGCATGAGTTGTTGCGACATCGGCACCTGTTCGACGCCACCAAGATCGCAGCGCAACTCCGCGACCGTCTTTTCCTCCATGCCGAGCGCGCACAGCGCCAGCAGCCGCTGCGGGTGCGACAGGCTTCGCATGAGGTGGGCGGCCTGCTCCGCCGCGGGGATCATCTCTGCTACATTCATAATCTTGAAATTATATCCTTTGAATGTTATGTGCAAGCGCGCCGTCGATGATGGCGTGGCTAAACAATAAAACCACAGGGAGGCTGGCATGGCACGCATCGTGGTCCTCGGAGCCGGTTTGGGCGGCGTTATCATGGCCTATGAGATCAAGGACAAGATGAGCGCCGACGACGATCTCACGGTCGTCAATCTCGGTTCGACCTATTCGTTTGTCCCATCCAATCCATGGGTTGCGGTCGGCTGGCGTGACCGCGGAGCCGTCTCGGTCGACTTGGCGGCGACGTTTGCCAGGAAGGGTATCGCCCTGCGGCCTGAAGGGGCCAAACGCGTGCACCCCGAAGAGAACCGGATCGAGCTCACCGACGGCACCAGTGTCGACTATGACTATTTGATTATCGCGACCGGCCCTGACCTCGCCTTCGACGAAGTGGAGGGACTCGGCCCCGATGCCAACACTCAATCGATCTGCCATATCGACCACGCCGAGACGGCCAAACTCGCCTTCGACAAACTGGTCCGGAACCCCGGCCCGGTGATCGTCGGCGCCGTCCAGGGCGCATCGTGTTTCGGCCCGGCGTACGAATTCGCCTTCATTCTCGACACCGCCCTGCGACGCGCCAAGGTCCGCGACCAAGTTCCGATCACCTTCGTTACCCCCGAACCTTACATCGGTCATCTCGGCCTCGACGGGGTCGGCGACACGAAGGGCTTGCTCGAGAGTGCCATGCGCGAGCGGCACATCAAATGGATCACCAACGCCAAGGTCGACTCCATCGCAACCGACTCCATGGCGGTGACCGAGTTGACCGCCGACGGAGACACCAAGCAAGAACACACACTGCCCTTCGCTTATTCGATGCTGCTCCCCGCTTTCCGCGGCATACCCGCCGTGCACGGCATCGAGGCGCTGACCAATCCGCGCGGCTTCATCGTCATCGATAAGCATCAGCGCAATCCCACCTATCAGAACGTCTTCGGTATCGGCGTCTGCGTCGCCATCCCGCCGGTCGGCAAGACCCCGCTCCCGGTCGGCGTGCCGAAGACCGGCTTCATGATCGAATCGATGGTCACCGCAACAGCGAACAACATAGCCAGCCTGATGCGCGATGAGGCGCCGAGTGCGGTCGCGACGTGGAACGCGGTGTGTCTCGCCGATTTCGGCGACGAAGGGATCGCCTTCGTCGCGCAGCCGCAGATCCCGCCGCGCAACGTCAACTGGTCGTCGTCCGGCAAGTGGGTTCATGCCGCCAAGGTCGGCTTCGAGAGGTACTTCTTGCGCAAGGTCCGTCAAGGCAAGCCGGATACCTTCTACGAGAACCTCGTTCTCGACGTGCTTGGTATCAAGAAGCTCAAGGAGCTTCAGATCGAGCCTGCACAATAATTTCTAGTCGCCATGTGATGGAGTTCACAGCATGAACATCGACCGTGCCGTAATGGCCTTCGCTGGCCTCGTCATTCTCGTTTCGATGGCGCTCGGCTACACGGTTTCGCAGTATTCGTATGGCTTGGCGGTGTTTGCTGGGCTCAATCTCATACAAGCGTCCTTCACCGGCTTTTGCCCGGTTGCCATGTTCTTTCGTCGGCTCGGACTGAAGCCTGGGCGGGCGTTCGGCTGAAGGTCGGATCGCATTCGGCTCTGGAGCAAAATGTTGATGACTATCCGGCGCGCGATCATCGCAACCCTTCTCGTCGTTCCGTTCGCCACCGCGGGTGTTGCCGCGGAGTTCGAGGTAACCCCGATCGTGGTCGACGAAACCAAGGCCGTGTTCGGCCAGGTTGAAAGTCGCGATCCGGTTCCCGCCCGGGCCCGGATCGGCGGGACCGTTCGCGAAATCCGCGTCGATGAGGGCAGCGAGGTTGCGGAAGGCGATGTCATCGCCGTGATCGTCGACGAGAAGATCGCGCTTCAGCGGCAGGCAGCCGAGGCGACCATCCAGGCCCTCACCTCGCAACTTCGCAACGCCGAGACCGAGCTCGCCCGGTCCGAGCAACTGCTCGATCGCGGCACCGCGACGCAGACGCGCGTGGATCAGGCCCGCACCCAGGTCGAGGTGCTGACCAATCAGTTGGCCGCCGCCGAAGCCGAACGGGCGGTGATTGCCGTCCAGTCGACGGAAGGCGAAGTCGCCGCACCAGCCGCTGGCCGCGTTCTCCGCGTACCGGTGACTCAAGGCTCGGTCGTGCTGCCCGGCGAGGAGATCGCCCTGATCGCCGGTGGCGGCATGTTCCTGCGCCTCGCCCTGCCCGAACGTCATGCGGCCGAGATCGTCGAGGGCGCAACCGTTCTCGTTGGCGACCGGCGCGATCCGCTCGCGCCAAGCGCGGTCGAAACCGCTGACGCCGGCAAGCTCGTCAAGGTCTATCCCCAGATCGAGGACGGCCGCGTGCTCGCCGATGTCGAGATCGACGGGCTCGGCGGCTACTTCGTTGGTGAGCGCACGCGCGTCTGGATTCCGGTCGGCCGCCGCTCGGTGTTGGCCGTGCCGCCCGAAGCAATCGTCACCCGCCACGGCATCGACTACGTTCGTCTTGCCGACGACGATCGCCAGATCCCGGTCATTCTCGGACCGTCATTTGAGACCGAAGGCAAGCCGCGCGTCGAGGTCCTGACTGGTTTGATGGCGGGCGATCGGGTTCAGCTTCAATGAATCTCGGCATTGCCGGCCGCCTGACCGCCGCTTTCATCAATTCACCGCTGACGCCCCTCCTCCTGCTGGCGTCGCTGGCCCTCGGCCTTGTCGCGCTGATCACGCTGCCGCGCGAGGAGGAGCCGCAGATCTCGGTACCGATGGTCGACATCCACGTGCGCGCCGATGGCCTGCGTGCGGAGGATGCGGTGAAGCTGGTGACCGAGCCACTGGAAACCATCATCAAGAGCATCGACGGCGTCGAGCACGTCTACTCGCAAACCGAGGACGATCGCGCCGTCGTCACCGCCCGCTTCCTGGTCGGTACCAGCGCCGACGCCGCGATCCTGCGCGTCCATGAAAAGGTTCGCGCCAACTTCGACCGCATCCCCGTTGGCGTGCCGGAGCCCCTAATCGTCGGCCGCGGTATCGACGATGTCGCCATCGTTGTCGTCACACTGACCCCAAAGCCGGAAGCCGCGGCACGGTGGGGCGCCAATGGCCTCACCCGCCTCGCCCGCGAGCTGCAGGTCGAGGTGGCCAAGCTGCCGGACATCGGCCTCACCTACATCGTCGGCGCCCAGCCGGAGGAATTTCGGGTCGAGCCCGATCCGGAGCGGCTCTCCCTCTATGGGATCACGCTGCAGCAACTCGCCGCCAAGATCGAGGGCGCCAATCGGTCCTTCCTCGCCGGCAATGTTCGCGAGGACAGTCGGCAACTCGCGCTGATCGCCGGCGAGACGCTGCAGACCTTGCCCGAAATCGGCAACTTGCTGCTCACCGCCCGCGACGGCCGTCCGGTCTACGTCCGCGACGTCGCCGACGTGCGCCTCGTCACCGATCCGGAGGAAACCCGGGTCGCCGGCATCACCAAGGTAGGCGACACCCTGGAGCGGGTACCGGCGGTTTCGCTGGCGATTGCCAAGCGCCCCGGTACCAACGCAGTGGTGATCGCCGAGGAAATCGTCCACCGGCTCGACGCGGTCAGCGGAGCGATCTTCCCCGAAGACATCGCGATGACGATCACCCGTAACTACGGGGAATCCGCCGACGAGAAAGCCAACGAGCTGCTCTTCCATCTCGGGCTGGCAACAATTTCGATCGTCATCCTCGTCGCGGTGTCGATCGGCTGGCGCGCGGCGCTGGTCGTGGCGATCGTCATCCCGACCACGATCCTGCTGACGCTCTTCGCGGCGTGGATCATGGGCTACACCCTCAATCGGGTCAGCCTGTTCGCGCTAATCTTCTCCATCGGAATCCTGGTCGATGACGCCATTGTTGTCATCGAGAACATCGCCCGTCATTGGGCGATGAACGATGGGCGCAGTCGGACCAAAGCCGCGATCGAGGCGGTGGCTGAGGTCGGCAACCCGACGATCGTCGCCACCCTCACCGTTATCGCGGCGCTGTTGCCGATGCTGTTCGTCTCGGGGCTGATGGGACCGTATATGAGCCCGATCCCGGCGATCGCATCGGCGGCGATGCTATTTTCGTTCTTCGTTGCGGTGATGCTGACCCCGTGGCTGATGGTGCGCTTCGGCGGCAGTGGCGGTGGCCATCACGAAGGCCCGGGCTTGCTCGGCCGAATGTTCGTCGTCGTTGCCAGCCCGATCCTGAAAACGCGGTTTCGGTCCTGGACGTTTCTGTTGGTCGTCGGAGTCGCGACGATTGGATCCCTGGGCCTGTTCTACACCCAGGACGTCACGGTCAAGCTGCTGCCGTTCGACAACAAGACCGAGTTGCAGGTGGTCGTCGATCTGCCGGAAGGATCATCGGTCGAGGACACCGACCGGGTGCTGCAAGCCGCCGTCGCACGGCTCGCCGATATGCCGGAGGTGGTCTCCTTCCAGACCTATTCTGGTACTGCCGCGCCGTTCAACTTCAACGGGCTGGTCCGCCACTACTATCTGCGCGCCCTCCCCCATCAGGGCGACGTGCAGGTCAATCTGGCGTCGAAGGAACACCGCGATCGCACCAGCCACACGATCGCCCTTGACATGCGCGAGCGGCTTGACGGGCTTGCCATGCCCGAAGGAACCGCGATCAAGGTCGTCGAGCCGCCGCCGGGGCCGCCCGTTCTCGCAACGCTCCTCGCTGAAATCTACGGCCCCGATGCGGAGACACGGCGAACGATCGCCGCCAAGGTCCGCGAGGCGTTCGAGAGCGTGCCGTTCATCGTCGATGTCGACGACTCCTATGGCACCCCGCCGGAGCGACTCCGTGTCGTCATCGACCAGGACAGCCTCGAGTACCACAACGTCGAGCAGGGTGACGTCTACCAGACAATCAGCGCCTACTACGGTGGCGCCACGGTGGGCTATTCGCACCGCGGCGGCGAGCGCCAGCCGATCCCCATCACCGTGGGCCTCGACAAGGCCGACCGGATCCTCGACCAGCGGGCCCTGGCGACGCCGGTCCCCGCCAATGCGATTCCCGGCGGTCGCGGCATTGTCGAGCTCGGTGACGTCGTCCATGTGACCAGCGCACCCGCCTCTTATCCGATCTTCCGCCACAACGGACGGGCGGCGGAGATGGTTACGGCAGAGCTGGCCGGCACGTTCGAAGCACCGGTCTACGGCATGATCGCCGTCGCCCGCGCCATCGAGGAAGCCGACTGGGGCGATCTGCCCAAGCCCGAAATCGCGCTCCATGGCCAACCGGACGACGAGAGCCAGTCTACGTTGTTGTGGGATGGCGAATGGGAGGTCACCTGGGTGACCTTCCGCGACATGGGCGCCGCTTTCATGATCGCCATCCTCGGCATCTATATCCTGGTGGTCGCCCAATTCGGCTCGTTCAAGCTGCCGCTGGTGATCCTGACCCCGATCCCGCTCACCTTCATCGGCATCATGCTCGGGCACTGGTTGTTCGACGCGCCGTTCACCGCGACCTCGATGATCGGCTTCATCGCGCTTGCCGGCATCATCGTGCGGAACTCGATCCTGCTGGTGGACTTCGTCCGCCATGCGCGCACACCCGACCGCCCGCTCCGTGACGTGTTGCTCGAGGCAGGCGCTATCCGCTTCAAGCCGATCCTGCTGACAGCGCTGGCGGCGATGATCGGCGCGGCCGTGATCCTTGCCGACCCGATCTTCCAGGGCCTCGCGATCTCGCTGCTCTTCGGCCTCGCCTCATCGACGGCGCTGACCATCCTGGTCATCCCGGCGATCTACATCGCCCTACGCGGTGGTGGAAGGCCGCGCTCGATGGGTGCTCCTTCGTCCTCATCCTGATGGGCGGAGGCAGGAGCCCGAGCTTAGAAGGACGCGATCGAGGCTTGGCGGAGCAGGTCCCTGCGTGCTTCGAGGCTTCGTTTCGCGAAGCTCCTCTGCATGGGTGTTGGGGATGTTGGGGAGCCTGGGTCAGTGGCTAACCTGTGCCTCCTCCGCTCGTTCCCGCGAAGGCGGGAATCCAGACAACACTGGGATTGTTTGGCCGGACTGGGTCCCCGCTTCCGCGGGGACGAGTGTCCGGGTGTTACCGGAACAGCTCGAAAACCCATGCGGCGGCTGATGCCAAAACCGACGGCCCGACGTTCCCTCTATCGGCCTGGATAATCGGGCTAGTGTCCGCTCGACAGTACCACCCGCCTAAACCGCCAGGTAGTTCGCTCTGAGTTCCGCGTTGTCCAGGACGTGGTCGGCGCCGCCGGAGAAGACCACTTCGCCCATATCGAGGATGACCGCCCGGTCGGCGAGGTGTAACGCAGCAATGGCGTTCTGCTCGACGATCACCGTGGTGATGCCGTGCTCCTTGATTTCGGCGACGATCTTCTCGATCTCCTGAACGATCACCGGTGCGAGCCCCTCGTAAGGCTCGTCGAGCAACAGCAGCTTGATATCGCGCGCCAGCGCCCGTGCCACGGCCAGCATTTGCTGCTCGCCGCCTGAGAGTGTCGTCGCTTCCTGCTTGCGGCGTTCCGCCAGCCGCGGGAAATGGTTGTAAATCCGTTCCAGCGACCAGCCGATCGGCGGCGCCACCTGCGACAGTACGAGGTTCTCCTCGACGGTCAGGCCGCCAATGATCCGCCGGTCCTCCGGCACCAGTTGAATGCCAGACTGCGCCGCCTGATACGACTGCAGCGGGTGGATCGCCTTGCCGTCCAGGAAGATCTCGCCTTCCTTCAGCGCCGGATCGTCCATTCGGGCAATCGTGCGCAGGGTCGAGGTCTTGCCGGCGCCGTTGCGGCCGAGGAGCGCGAGAATTTCGCCTTCCTTGATCTCGAAGGACACGCCCTGGACGATGTAGCTCTCGCCGTAATACGCCTGGAGGTTCGAGCAGGAGAAGAACGCGCCGGCCTTGTCCGCCGCCGCGTCCACCGCTGCGATGTCCGTTCCGTCGGTCGCGGCCATTCCGAAGGGAGCCGTGGTGTCTGCCGTGAGGGTCACTCGTGCACTCCTCCGAGATAGGCTTCCTGAACGACCGGATCGCCGCGCACTTCTTCCGGCGACCCTTCGGCGATCACCCGCCCCTGGGCCAGCACCGTCACGGTGTCAGCGAGGCTGAACACCACATGCATGTCGTGCTCGATGATCACCTTGGTCATGCCGCGTGCCTTGAACTTCTTGAGAAGATCGATGGTGCGATTGGTGTCGAGGCGAGACATGCCGGCGGTCGGCTCGTCGAGCAGCAGAAGGCGCGGCTTCTGGACCAGGCACATGGCAAGCTCCAGCCGCCGCTTGTCCCCCCGCGACAGGCTCCCCGCCTCCTGGTCGCGGTGATCGAGAAGACCGACGTCCTCGAGTGCCTCGTCCGCGGCCTCCTTGAGATCGTCCTCCGCGTACATCGCCTTCCAGGCGTCGATCGCGAAGGCGCCGTCGCGCTTCGACAGCGCGGGGATAACGACATTGTCGAGCACCGAGAGGTCGGGGAAGATTTCAGGGGTCTGGAAGACCCGCGCCACGCCGAGCTGGTTAATGTCGTAGGGCGTCTGCCCGGTGAGGATCGTGCCGTCAAACACCACCGCGCCGGAGTCCGGCTTCAGCCGGCCGACGCAGACATTGAGCAATGTCGATTTCCCAGCACCGTTCGGGCCGATGATCGCGTGGGTCTTCCCCTCAGCGACCTGCAGGTCGATGTCGCTGAGCGCGTGAAGGCCACCGAAATGTTTGTCGACGTCGTCGACGTGAAGAACGATGTTTTCCATGACAACCTCCTACCCCGCCGTCTGCACTTTGCGGGCGGTGCGCGGCTGAGACGGCTTTCGAATCCACTTGCCGATTCGTTGGACACCTTCCATCACCCCGCCGGGCAGGAAGATGACGATCAGCATGAACAGGATGCCGAGGGTGAGATGCCAGCCTTCGCCGACGAACATCAGGCTGATCTCCACCGCCAGATGCTGAAGCGGCTCGGGCAGGAACGAAAACACCTGACCGAGCGAATTCTCGTTGAACGCGGAGAAGATGTTTTCGGCGTACTTGATGATGCCTGCGCCGAGCAGCGGTCCGATCAGCGTCCCGGCGCCGCCGAGAATGGTCATCAGCACGACCTCGCCGGACGCGGTCCATTGCATCCGCTCTGCACCAGCGAGCGGATCTGTCACTGCCAGCAGCCCACCGGCGAGGCCGGCATACATGCCGGAGATCACGAACGCAGCGAGCGTGTACGGCCGGGTGTTGTAGCCGGCGTAGTTCATGCGGTTCTGGTTTGACTTGATCGCCCTCAGCGCCAGGCCGAACGGCGAGCGGGTGATCTTCAGCGAAAGATAGAACGCGATGATCAGGAAGACGGCGCAGATGTAGAAGCCGTCAAAACCGATCGTGTCGATCCCGAACAGATCAGGCAGCGGGACGGCACCGGCGTCGCTGTCTCCGAAGGCGGCATCGAGGACGCGCGGATCGTCGCTCAAGACCCTCAGGCCGGTCTCGCCATTGGTGATCGGCGTCAGCACCGAGTAGGCCAGTTTGTAGGCCATCTGAGCAAAGGCAAGCGTCAGGATCGAGAAGTAGATGCCGGAGCGCCGCAGGCTGACATATCCGATGGCGAGCGCGAACACACCGGAGATCAGGATTGCAAGAATAACCGCCGGCAGCACATTCATCGACAACAGCTTGAACGACCAGACGGCGGCGTATGAACCGACCCCGAGAAACGCGGCGTGACCAAAGGACAGGTAGCCGGTCAACCCGAACAGGATGTTGAAGCCGATCGCGAAGATGCCGAAAATCGCGAACTTTTGGAGCAGGTCCGGGTAGCCGGCACCGATCGGCGCGAGCCACAACGGCATGGCGAGAACGACGACGGTGAATATCGCCATCAGGATCAGGTCGCCCTGGCGAGAGGATCTATCCATGGCTCACGACTCCATCACGCCGGCGCGGCCCATGAGCCCACGCGGCCGGACGAGCAGAATGACGACCGCGACCAGATAGATGATGATCTGATCGATGCCCGGGAAGATCGCCTTGATCTCGTTCATCGAGGCGAATGATTGGAGGATGCCGAGCAGGAAGCCGGCAACGACCGCACCGCCCAGCGAGCCCATACCACCGACCACGACGACGACGAATGACAGGACGAGGAAGTCCATGCCGATCGTGTAGTTGGGCGGGACGATCGGCGAGTACATGACTCCGGCGAGGCCCGCGACGATGGCTGCAATGCCGAACACGACCGTGAAGCGTCGCTGGATGTTGATGCCCAGCAATCCGACCGTATCGCGATCCCGCATGCCAGCACGGACCACCATGCCGTAGGTGGTGAACTGGAGGAAACCGAAAACGGCGGCAAGAATGATACCGGCGAACGCAAGATAAATGAGCCGCCACCACGGATAGACAACGCCGCTACCGAGTCCGAGCCAGACGCCGATATCGGCACTGCCGGCGACCGGCGGCGGCGCTTCCACAGGAATCGGATTGGCGCCGAACAGGATGCGGATGATCTCCTGGAGCACGATCGCCAGCCCGAAGGTCACCAGGATCTGCTCGGCGTGAGAGCGCTGGTAGAAGAAGCGGATGAGGCCTCGCTCCATAACCACGCCAACCAGCAGCATCACCGGTATCGCCAGCAGGATCGATATGGGCAGCGACCATTCGATGATCGTCGCGCCGACATCGCCGAACCAGATCTCCAGGTAAGGAACTTCCTTGAACGCGTCGAAGAACGTGACGCTCTCGTCCTTGACCTGCGCGGACAAGGTGAGAATCTGCTGCATGGCGACGGCGCAGAAAGCGCCGAGCATGAACAGCGCCCCGTGGGCAAAGTTAACGACACCCAGCGTGCCGAAAACCAGAGTGAGGCCGAGCGCAATCAGCGCATAGGCCCCGCCCTTGTCCAAACCGTTCAGGAACTGAAGAACCAGTGAGTCCAACATAGCCGCAGCCCCGCGTTGGCGTTGGTCTGGTCGGCGCTGATCACCGCGCCATCAAATATGGCCCGGTCGAACGAACGACCGGGCCGGTAGTCGTCAGGCCGTCGGAACGTAGGGCCCGAGTTCGCCGCCGAAGATCGCCGGGTCGTAGGTGACCTGATCGCGCGGCGCGATCTGGACGACCTCCAGCAGATCGAACTGGCTCGACGGCTCCGCCTTGCCGCGCACAACCAGCACGTCCTTGAAGCACTGATGGTCGGCGGCGCGATAAAGCGTCGGGCCGTTGCCCATGCCGTCAAACTCGAAGCCCTCGAGCGCTTTGATAACCTCCGGCGGATAGAAGGTGCCGGCGGTCTCGACGGCGTTGGCATAAAGCAGCGCCTGGACGTAGCAGGTATGCGCCGCCTGGGATGGCGGGAAGCCGTATTCGCCGCCGAACGACTTGACGAAGGTCTGGCTCGCCTCGTCGGTGAGCGACCAGTTCCAGTTGGTTGTACCGAGAATGCCACTGATCGCGTCACCGGCGCCTTGGGCCATGAGCCGCGAGAACAGCGGCACCACGACTTCGAAGTTCTTGCCGTTGGCCTGACGATCACGGAGGCCGAACTGCACGGCCTGGGTCAAAGAGTTGACCATGTCCTTGCCGTAGTGATTAAGGATCAGCACATCCGCGCCGGCATTCAGCACCGGAGTGATGTACTGCGAGAAGTCGCCGGCGCCGAGCGGTGTGCGCACCGCGGCCGCCGTCTGCCAACCAAGCGACTCCGTGGCGTTCTTGATCGACTCTTCCTGGGTCCATCCCCAGTTATAGTCGGCTGTCAGATGGTAGGCGATCCGCTCCTTGCCGTACTCTTCGGCGAGGATCGGTCCCAGCGCCTCGCCCGACATGTAGGCATTAAAGAAGTGCCGGAAGCCGTAGCGCCGTTTGTCCTTACCGGTGGTGTCGTTGGAGTGGGTCAGGCCCGACATGAAGATGATGCCCATCTCCTGGCAGAGCGACTGCACCGCGACGGCCACACCGGACGACGAGCCGCCGGTGATCATGATTGCACCGTCCTTCTCGATCATCCGCTTGGCGGATGCGCGAGCGGCGTCCGACTTGGTCTGTGTATCACCGGTCACGAACTCGACGCGCTTGCCGAGAATGCCGTTGCCCTTGAGGTTCGACGGCTTCATCGTATTCATCATGCCGCCATCGCCCTCACCGTTGAGGTGTTTGACGGCCAACTCGTAGGCGCGGAGTTCGTCCGCGCCCTCGTCGGCATAGGGGCCGGTCTGCGGCACGTTGAAGCCAAGGGTGATCGTCGGGCCGGACGTGTAAGCCGGGAAGTTCCCGATCGGCTGTTCCTCCGCCCAGGCGTTGCTGACGAAGTGCAGCGGGCCGACGCCGGTCAGGCTCAACGCGCCAAGCGCACCGGTAGAGGCGAGCGAGCCTTTCAGCAGAGCGCGTCGAGAGAAGTCCCTGGGGCGCCGTGTCTTGCGGTCTGTCATGCAATTTCTCCGAGCGTTTCCAACTTGATTCGGACGCGGGTCGATTCTTTTTCTCTTGCTTTCCCACGTTCGATATGGTTCCACCTATCTGTTAATCAGTCAACAACTCATTGATTTATAAGGATTATTTTGTAAAATTCTTGTTGTAAATTTTCTAACATTGTAAAAATGTGACTCGGAGGTAGATGAATGGCACGGGCACCTATTGGCCACAGAATCCGAAAGCGACGCCGCGAGCTGTCGCTCTCTCAGGTTGCCCTTGCCGCCCGGGTCGGCATTTCGCCGAGCTACCTCAATCTTATTGAGCACAACAAAAGATCGATCGGCGGAGCGATCCTCAACCGCATAGCAACTGCCCTCGATCTCAACGCCAGCGCCCTCGCAGGCACCGAGGAAGCCCGGCTCATCGCGGAACTCGGCGAAGTGGTCGCCGACTCGACACTTGCTGAACTGGAGATCGACGGGAGCGATGTCAGCGACGTTGTCGGAACATCGCCCAAGGCAGCGCGCGCAATCCTCGCGTTGTTTCGCGCCTATACGGAAGCGCGGCTTCGCTCGGATCTGATCGGCGAGCGCCTCGGCGAGGAGTCCTTTCTGGCCGAAGCGAGCCAAGAGATCCTGGCGCTAATCACAACGATCCGGTCCTACTCCGAGATCCTCAAGGACTATGGCGATCTGAGCGATGCCGAGCGCAGCAAGTTCGTCGACACACTGGTTGGCGAGAGCGAACGGCTGACCGGTCAGGCGGGCGATCTGTTCGATTTCCTGAGTGGCCGTGGCGCCCGCCGGCCACAGCCGTCACCGCGCGAGGCGATCGAAGACTTCATCTTCGATCACGCCAACTATTTTCCAGCGCTCGAGGACGCAGCCGAGGCGGTTGGCAGGGCACTCGGCTCAGGAGGTGACCCGTCCGCGGAGCGCCTCACACGCTATCTGGATGAACAGCACGGGCTCGATGTCGAGCGATCCGCCGACGACGAGCGGGAGCACCTCCATCTGGAAGAGGGGCGGTTTCAGCTACCGAAGACTCTTGGCCGGGCGAGTGTACGCTTCCGTCTGGCACGATTGATCGGCGAATTGGAGCACGGAGACATCATCGACGATCTCGCGCAGGACGCAGCCGCCGCAGCGCCAGCGTCAGCCGCGACGCTGCGCAGAGCATTGGCGAATTACTTCGCCGCAGCGCTGATCATGCCGTACGAGCTGTTCATCGAAACCGCAAACAGCACCCGGCACGACATTCGGTTGCTAGTGGCCCGTTTCGATTCCAGCTTCGAGCAAGTCTGTCATCGTCTCGCAACCTTGCGACGCCCCGGCACGGAGGGTGTTCCGATTCACTTCCTGCGGTCCGACATCGCTGGGAACATTTCCAAGCGGTTCAGCGCGTCCGGATTGCGGTTGCCGCGCTACGGCAGTGCCTGTCCCCGCTGGATCATCCACCGCGCTTTCGCAACGCCCGGACGGATCATCAGTCAGGTAGCGGCCCTGCCCGACGGTGAAGCCTATCTCTTCATCGCCTCCACCTGCATGCCGTCAGATGTCGACATGGACAGCCATCACGCGGTGATGATCGGCGCCAATATCGCAGACGCCCGAAAGTTTGTTTACGCCGACAGCTACGATCTCGACGATCTGGGGCACGCGACTCCGGTTGGCGTCACTTGCCGGCAGTGCCCTCGGGACGACTGCACCTACAGGGCATTCGAAAAGCTGGCGATGCCCGGGCTTGAAGCCGCGGCCCAGTGAGGTTTCCCTCGCCGGCGGCAGCTGCGCGTTTTCCGCCGGAACACCGAATCCACGCGCCCTCCCCCAAATGACAACTGGCTCAAAGGACAGTAGGATTATCCAGGAGGCGCCGGCAGAGCGCCAACCGAAGTGGTCGCCGCGACAAGCACAGCGGCCGGAATGGGGAAAACGTGGCCAGGGGAACGGTCCTCGTTGCCGAAGACGAGCGCAACCTCGCAGACGCGTTGTCATTCCTGATGCAGCGCGCCGGGCTTGAGGTGACGATTGCGCGCGACGGGCCGTCGACAGTGGCGACCGCTCAGCGGATCAGGCCGGACGTGATCGTGCTCGACATCATGCTCCCGGGCTTCGACGGGTTCGAAGTCGTTTCGACGCTCCGCGCCCAGGCCGACGGACACACCCCACGCATCATTATGCTGACGGCCAAAGGTCATGAGAAGGACAAGCGCAAGGCACTGGAGCTTGGAGTCGACGATTACGTTACCAAGCCATTCTCCAATCGCGACGTCGTCGAGCGCGTTCAGGCGCTGTTGTCGCAATGAGTCCCCGGTCCTCCCTCACCAGCAATCCGGAAAACCGGTGGACCGATCGCAGCCTCGTTCTGGCTCTTGCCGCGTTTGTCTTGCTGACGCCGCCGATCATCCTCGTCTTCAGCACGCCGGTTCTCGTTCTCGGTGTTCCCCTACTGCACGTGTATTGCTTTGGCGTCTGGCTGATAGCGATTGTCGCCGGCGCATATCTGTCGACCCGGCTTGACCCCGCTGAGCGGCCATCCGACGACCGCGTCCGGCCACCGCCGACTTAGGTCATGTTGAGCACGGCAACGATCGTTACCGTCTCGCTCGCATATCTCGGCGTGCTTTTCGCCATCGCCTGGTACAGCGACCGTAGCGCGGACCGCGGCCGAAGCTTGATCCGCTCGCCGGCGGTCTACACCCTCTCACTGGCGGTTTATTGCACGTCCTGGACATTCTACGGCGCGGTCGGCACCGCAGCCCGCCGTGGTCTCGAGTTCGTCACGATCTATACCGGCCCGACCATCGTCTTCCTCGGATGGTGGTTCCTGATCCGCAAGATCGCGCGCATCAGCAAGTCGCAGCGGATCATATCGATCGCCGATTTCATCGCCTCGCGTTACGGCAAGAGCGGCAGCCTCGCCATGCTGGTGACGGTGATCGCGATGATCGGCACGATGCCGTACATCGCCCTTCAGCTCAAAGCGGTGTCCACCAGCTTCGCCGTGCTGGTCACCTACGACGTCGATCCGGAAGCCGCGCTCACGCTCGCCAGCCCGCCCTCGGTGATCCTGACTGATGTCGCCTTCCTCACTGCCATCGGTATGGCTGTGTTCGCGATTCTGTTCGGCACCCGCCACCTCGACGCCAATGAACATCACGAAGGAATGGTTGCCGCAATCGCGTTCGAGTCCTGCGTCAAGCTCTTTGCGTTCCTGGCCGTGGGTTTCTTCGCCGTGTTCACGATCGGCGGCGGCCTGTCCGCAACTGCCGGCAGCGCGGCGGCGGCCGCGGGCTGGGACACGCTAACCGGCCTGCCGGAAGACGGGGCAGCGCGTTTCCTGACCATGACATTTCTGTCGATGGCAGCCATCGTCTGCCTCCCCCGCCAGTTCCACATCACCATCGTCGAGAATGTCGACGAGCGACACCTGGCGACGGCGTCCTGGCTGTTTCCGGCCTACCTGTTCCTGATGAGCCTGTTCGTGCTGCCGATCGCGGCGGCCGGGCTCGGCCTTCTGCCGGCAGCGGCCAACCCGGATTTCTACGTGCTCACGGTGCCGATGACCCAAGGGCAGAACGGATTGGCATTGCTGGCGTTCATCGGCGGACTCTCATCCGCGACCGCGATGGTCATCGTCGCGGCGATCGCGCTGTCGACTATGATCTGCAACGACCTGGTGATGCCGGTTCTGCTGCGTATTCGTTGGCTGCGCCTCGACGAACGGGGCAACCTCTCCCGGCTGCTGCTGACGATCCGCAGGATCGCGATCTTTGCCATTCTGCTTCTCGGTTTCGCCTACTACCGCCTGACCGGCGAGAGCGGACCGCTCGCCCAGATCGGTCTCGTGTCCTTTGCGGTGGCGGCCCAGTTTTTGCCCGCCATCGTCGGCGGATTGTTCTGGAAGAACGCCACCCGCATCGGCGCCCTGACCGGCCTCTCCCTCGGCTTCCTGACATGGGCCTACACCATGTTGCTGCCGCTGCTGGCGCGGAGCGGATTATTGAACCAGGCCATTCTTGAGACCGGACCATGGGGGATCGCCGCCCTGCGACCGGAGGCATTGTTCGGCCTGACCGGCTGGGACCCCCTCACCCATGCCCTGTTCTGGAGCATGGCGGCCAATATCGGTGGCTACGTCGTCGTGTCGCTGTTCTCGCGCCAGGACACGCTCGAGCGGATCCAGGCCGCCATCTTCGTCGACGTGTTTCGCCGCCCGCCCGCCGAGGCGTTAGTCTGGCGCCGCTCGGCAGCCGTTGAGGAACTGCATGCGCTGCTGGAGCGTTTCGTCGGGTCCGAGCGGGCCGAACAGGCCTTTCGCGCCTACGCAGCGGAGCACGGCCGTCGGATCGGTGACATGCCCGAGGCTGACGCCGAACTGATCGCTTTTGTCGAGCGGCTGATTGCCGGCAGCGTCGGCGCCGCTTCGGCACGCGGCATGGTCGCGTCGATCGCCAAGGGCGACCTTCTCGGCTTTGAAGAAGTGATGGCGATCCTGGAGGAGACCCACCAGGCCATTGTCCACAGCCGCGAACTGGAGCAGAAGTCGCGCGAACTGGAAGCGACGGCACAGGAGCTGACGCGGGCAAACGCCCAACTCAAGGAACTCGACCGGCTGAAGGACGATTTCCTCTCCACCGTCAGTCACGAGTTGCGGACACCGCTGACCTCGATCCGCACCTACTCGGAGATCCTCAGCGACCACGACGTCTCCGATGACGAGAGCGAACGCTTCCTGGCCATCATCGGCAGCGAGACGAAGCGGCTGACCCGGCTGCTCGACACCATCCTCGACCTCACGCGGCTGGAACAGGGTCAGGCCGAGTGGCGGATGGCCAACGACGTCGATCCAAGCGCCATTCTTGAGGACGCGGTGGCCGCGACCGGTGGCCTTTTCCGCGACCGATCGATGTCGGTATCGATCCAGCCGGCACGGGCGCCGGTCCACGCCGACAGGGATCGCCTGATGCAGGTGTTCATCAACCTGCTCTCCAACGCCGCGAAGTTCGCTGACACCAGCGACGGGCAGGTGTCGGTCGCCGGACGGCCCGATCGGGACGGCTACCTAGTCGAAGTGACCGATAACGGCGAAGGCGTCAGTCCGGAGGACCGCGAATTGATCTTCGAGAAATTCGCCAAGGCCCGAATCCGCAATACCGGGCGACCATCGGGCAGCGGCCTCGGCCTGACGATTTCGCGGCACATCGTGGAGCACCATCACGGTCGCATCTGGACCGAAACGCCGAAAGCCGGCGGTGCTCGTTTCTGCGTGTACCTCCCGTCGGCGGACGGCAAGGACATTCCAGCGACGCCAGCCCTGGCCACCGAGGCCGCGAAATGAACCCTCCCGCAGCTAGTTGCGCGGGATCAAGTAACCTGGCCGGACCGGCGATAACATGCCGAGCATGTTCAATCGGAGCACATGACGATGGGTGAGTACGCGGACACCTACAATCGCTGGCGCGACGACCCGATTGGCTTCTGGGCCGAGGCGGCGAACACCCTCGATTGGGAAACGAAGTGGCGCACCCCGTTCAATCCCGACATGGGGGTCTACGGTCGCTGGTTCCCTGGTGCACAATGCAACACCTGCCACAACGCGCTCGATCGGCACGTTGCCGAAGGGCGCGGGGATCAGCCGGCAGTCATCTACGACAGCCCCGTCACCGGGGCCAAGCAGCGCATCAGTTACATCGAACTGCTCGACGACGTGGCAACGTTCGCTGCTGTGCTCGCCGACAAAGGTGTCAGCCGCGGAGACCGGGTGATCATCTACATGCCGATGATCCCGGAAGCTCTGGTCGCCATGCTGGCGACAGCGCGTCTCGGCGCGATTCACTCCGTCGTCTTCGGCGGTTTCGCTGCCCACGAACTCGCGACCCGCATCGACGATGCCGAACCAGCGCTGATCGTCACCGCATCGTGCGGCATCGAACCCGCCCGGATCGTCCCCTACCTGCCCCTGGCGGCAGATGCGATCGAGCAGGCGCACCACAAGCCGGAGGCCATCATCGTCGTTCAGCGGGACCAGCAGCCCGCGGAACTCACCGCCGGTCGCGACCACGACTACGCCGCGCTGATGGAGGCCGCACGCAAGGCCAACCGGTCCGAAGACTGTGTCTGGGTCGACGCCACCGATCCGCTCTACATCCTCTACACCTCTGGTACGACCGGCCGTCCGAAGGGCGTCGTCCGCGATCACGGCGGCCATATGATCGCGCTCGATTGGTCGATGACCAATATCTACGGGGTCGAACCCGGCGAGGTGTATTGGGCGGCGTCGGATATCGGCTGGGTGGTCGGCCATTCGTACATTGTCTACGCCCCACTCATCCATGGCTGCACGACGGTGCTCTATGAAGGCAAGCCGGTCGGCACGCCAGACGCCGGCGCTTTCTGGCGTGTGGTCGAGGAACACGGGGTCTCGGTGCTGTTCACCGCCCCGACGGCGCTGCGCGCTATCAAGAAGGACGATCCCGAAGGCCAGTTGGTCGACGACTACGATCTGTCCAGCCTGCGGGCGCTTTTCCTCGCCGGCGAGCGCGCGGACCCGGAGTCGGTGAAGTGGGCGGAAGATCAACTGTCGGTCCCGGTGATCGATCACTGGTGGCAGACAGAAACCGGCTGGGCGATCGGCGCCAATCCACTCGGGCTTGAGCCGCTACCGGTGAAGCGTGGCTCACCGACCGTCGCGATGCCCGGCTACGACGTGCGGATTCTCGACGATGCCGGCCATCAGGTCGGACACGGAACCCTCGGCAACATCGTCATCAAGCTGCCGCTGCCGCCCGGCGCGCTTCCCACGCTGTGGCGCAACGACGAGCGGTTTCAGACCAACTACCTGTCAGAGTTCCCCGGCTACTACCAGAGCGCCGACGCCGGCTACATCGACAGCGACGGATACCTTTTCATCATGGGCCGCACCGATGACATCATCAACGTCGCTGGACACCGGCTGTCCACCGGGGGGATGGAGGAAGTCGTCGCCAGTCATGCGGCCGTTGCCGAGTGCGCCGTCGTTGGTGCCGCAGACGGCCTTAAGGGACAACTTCCCCTCGGTTTCGTCGTGCTCAAGGCGGGCGTTTCCGAGGAGCCGGAAACGATCCAACGCGACATCGTTGCGCTGGTGCGCGAACAAATCGGACCAGTCGCGGCATTCAAGACGGTGTTGGTCGTCACCCGGTTGCCGAAAACCCGCTCCGGCAAAATCTTACGCGGCACGATGCGCCAGATCGCCGACGGCGAGAGCTATCGTATGCCGGCGACAATCGACGATCCGGCTGCCCTCGACGAAATTGCTGCCGTTCTTCGGGATCGCTGACCAGAAAACTCACAAAATGTCGGCCGGCGATCGCGATTTATGTGGCCGGCGACTGCTGCCCGCCCACCGCGGTAACGCCCTCGATCGCCGCCGTTGACAATACCAGCCGTCGGCCTAATACTGGTATAATCAGTAGTCCATTACATTAGGTGAGGAAAACAATGACTCGCTCTGTGGCGGTGCTGGGCGCCGGCGGAAAGATGGGATTTCGCGTCGCCAGGAAGCTGTTTGACGCCGGCTACGATCTGCGGGCGATCGAGGTTAGCGATGCGGGCAAGCAGCGGCTGAGCGAAGCTGGCATGGTGGCGGAGGATGGCGAAGACTGGATCGCGGACACGCGGGCGGTGGTCCTCGCCCTTCCCGACAACATCATTGGCGCAGTCGCCGCTGACTTGGTGCCCAAGCTACCGTCGGGGACGCTGGTGATCATCCTCGACGCCGCCGCGCCCTACGCCGGCGTTCTGCCTGAACGGGCCGACATCGCCTATTTCGTCGGTCATCCCTGCCACCCGCCGCTGTTCAACGACGAGACCGACCCGGCTGCGCGCACCGACTATCATGGCGGCATCGCCAAACAGGCGATCGTCTGTGCCCTGATGCAGGGCAGCGAAGACGACTTCGCGATCGGCGAGGAGATCTGCAAGGTGATGTGGTCGCCGGTGACCCGCTCTCACCGCGTATCCGTTGAACAGCTCGCGATCCTTGAGCCGGGACTGTCGGAGATGATCGCCATGCCCTTCGTCGACACCATGGTCGAGGCCGTCGACGAGTGCGCAAACACGTACGGCATCGACCGCCAGGCCGCGTTCGATTTCCTCATCGGTCACCTCAACGTCGAGATCGCCATGTGGTTCGGCTTCGCGCCGAAGGTTCCGTCCGACGCGGCCCTGAACCTCATGCGGTTCGCCAAGGGTGTGGTGGTTAAGGACACTTGGCGCGATGCCCTCAACCCGCAGAAGGTGAAGGAGGCCTCCCAGTTGATCGTCCGCAGCTAGGCAAGGGTGCCAGTAGGCCCAATGCGCCCCCTCTCCATCTCAACGGCGCTGTTTGACGGCTACCCGATGGCCGACGCACTCGCGGCGATTACGCAAGCTGGCTTCACCTACGTCGAGCCGGCCTTCATCAAGGGCTATGTCGACTTCGACGAAAGTGCTTTTGCACCCGAGGCCGCCAAGGCGGCCGCCCACGAGATACGCCGCCATGGCCTGTCGGTCATTGCCATGTCCGCGCATGTGGACTTCGGCGCGGAAATTGCCGTGGAGATGGTCCGGCGTCGGGTGGCCTATGCGGCAACGATCGGCGCCCGTTTCCTGATTACCAACACGACGACGCGTGATCGTGC
Organism: Bauldia sp.; assembly: GCF_965232525.1. Classification (GTDB taxonomy): domain Bacteria; phylum Pseudomonadota; class Alphaproteobacteria; order Rhizobiales; family Kaistiaceae; genus Bauldia. Next base: position 3,661,477 of record NZ_OZ246980.1, read on the forward strand.
TGACGCTTTTCGCAGGAATCTCGACGCGGTGTTACCGGACTGCGAGCGGTCCGGCATCGTGCTGGCGCTGGAGAACCCCGGTCACGGCCGGAACGACTTGATCGGCAACGGCGTGGAAGGCGTGACGCTTGTTCAGGCAATCGGATCGGACTGGGTCCGTCTGAACTACGACTTCGGCAACATCTTCACTTACTCGCACGAGGCCGTCTTGCCCGAGAAGGATTTCGCGGCCGCCCTTCCCTGGATGGCACACGGCCACCTCAAGGACGTTCGCGCGACCGAGGACGGCTGGACGTTCACGCCCGTCGGCGACGGGTCGATCCGATACGACCTAATCGCGCCGCAACTCGCACGTCTGGCCCCGGAATTGCCGGTCAGTCTTGAGCTGCCACTTCGCCTCAGGCGCCCTGGCCGTCGAGACCCGATACGCGAAAGGCCGCCGCTTGACGTTGCCGCGATCAGCGACGCCATCACGCGCTCGGTCACCTACTGGCGCGCGATCGACCGGCTGGACGCGGCGGATCATACAACTGGACCGGGCATGGGAAGACAGATTGGTCGGAGCGATAGGATTTGAACCTACGACCCCTACACCCCCAGTGTAGTGCGCTACCAGACTGCGCCACGCTCCGACCGGCCGGCAGTATAATGGATCGGGCGGAAAGTACAGCGGCTTTTCGACCGCTCGCTACCGCGCCTGATCAAGCAGGCGCTTGCACTCGAGGAGCTCCGTCAGCGCCGCATTCAGTTGCTCGATGTCGGCTGACGACAACCCCGCCGATTCCGGCCCTTCATCCGGTGAAGGCATCGCTTCGGGTTGCCGCTTCGTCTTCCGGGATCGCCCTCGCACCTTGGCGCGTGGCTCGGGCTTTGCCGCTGGCTCGCGATCGTCGCCTGCCTCTGCTTGTCCGCCGCCGCTGATCCCGCCGGCCTCGCCCTGGCGACCGGCTTCGATGACGGCACGTGGGCTTTGCTCGCGCAGGATGCGTTGCACACCGCGGATCGTGTAACCTTCTCCGTAGAGGAGCAGCTTGATTCCGCGCAGCAGGTCGACATCATCCGGTCGATAGTAGCGACGACCGCCGCCGCGTTTCATCGGCTTGATCTGGGAGAACCGCGTTTCCCAAAAGCGCAACACATGCTGCGGAAGATCGAGATCGTCCGCGACCTCGCTGATGGTTCGAAAGGCGTCAGGGCTTTTGGCCACCGCACAGACCTCACTGTGATTGCGCGCTATGTGTCGTCGTCGTCGTCGGCACCGTCGCCACGCAGGGCGATCAGAGCGGCATTAATCTTGTCCTTCAGGACATTGCTCGGCTTGAACACCATGACCCGGCGCGGTGAGATCGGCACCTCTTCGCCGGTCTTGGGATTGCGGCCGATCCGTTCGCTTTTGTCACGGACGATGAACGAACCGAACGACGACAGCTTGACTGATTCGCCACGAACGACGGAGTCACGAATCTCGTTGAGAACAACCTCGACGAGTTGGGCGGACTCCGTCCGCGACAGTCCCACTTTTCGGTAAACCGCTTCGCTCAGATCGGCGCGCGTCACCGTCTTGCCGCCCATGGCCTCCACGCCCCACTGGAAAGTGTCGTTTTGAGTGACTTGTTATCCAGCAATCAACCGCACTAGCGTATTGCCTCGCTACGCCGGAATCAACTGATCTTGCAAAGACATCGGCGAATTTTCGCGCTACCAGCGCAACAGCACCGCACCCCAGGTGAAGCCGCCGCCCATCGACTCCAGCAGGAGCAGGTCGCCACGCTTGATGCGACCGTCCTTACTGGCTTCCCAAAGCGCCAACGGGATCGACGCCGCGGACGTGTTGCCGTGGCGGTCGACGGTGCGCACTACTTTTTCGAGCGGGATGCCGAGTTTCTTGGCTGTGGCGTCGATGATCCGGACGTTCGCCTGATGCGGCACGAACCAATCGATGTCCGCGGCCGTGAAGCCCGTTGCCTCGAACGCATCTTCGATGACGTCAGAAACCATCGAGACGGCGTGCTTGAACACCTCCCGGCCTTCCATCCGAAGGTGGCCCACGGTACCCGTCGCTGATGGCCCACCGTCAACGTAGAGCTTCTCCTTGAACCGACCGTCCGAGCGCAGGTGGGCGCTGAGGATGCCGCGGTCGGTTCGCCACCCCGGCTGCGACTCGCCGCTAAGCACGACCGCGCCAGCCCCGTCGCCGAACAACACACAGGTCCCTCGGTCGGTCCAGTCGAGGATCCGTGAAAACGTCTCGGCTCCGATAACCAGGGCACGCCGGGCCTGGCCGGAACGGATCAATGAGTCGGCCGTCGACAACGCGAACAGAAAGCCGGAGCAAACCGCCTGAAGGTCGAAGGCGGCACCGTGGCGCATCCCGAGCGCTTCCTGGATGCTCACAGCGGCCGCCGGAAAGGTGTTATCGGGTGTCGCTGTGGCAAGCACGATGAGGTCGATGTCGTCGGCGGTCATGTTCGCCTTGGCGAGCGCTGACCGTGCAGCCTCAATCCCGAGATCGGAGGTGAGTTCGCCATCGGCAGCGATCCGCCGCTCGCGGATGCCGGTGCGCTGGGTGATCCACTCGTCGGAGGTGTCGACCATTCCGGACAGTTCGCCGTTGGTCATCACCCTTTCCGGGAGATATCCGCCGCTGCCCAGAACCACGGAACGAATCGCGCTCACGCGGCCCCCGCGGATGCCACGACGTCGGTCTCCGGCTCAGGCCGCGACTGAGAATATGCGGTCAAGTCGTTGTTTATCTTATCGAGTAGGCCGTTGCGCACCATGCCATAGCCGAGCTCGACAGCGGTCGCGAACCCTTCCGCGTCGGTTCCGCCATGGCTCTTGATGACAATCCCGTTCAGCCCAAGGAACACCCCGCCGTTCCCCCGCCGCGGGTCCATCTTGACCCGCAGGCGATCGAAGGCGTCACGGGCAAGGTAGTAGCCGATCCGCGCCATTAGCGTCCGGCTCATGGCGTTGCGCAGATAGGTCGCGATCTGCCGCGCCGTTCCTTCGGCGGTCTTGAGTGCGATATTGCCGGCGAACCCCTCGGTCACCACCACATCGACCGTCCCGGCCCCGAGGTCGTCGCCCTCGACAAAGCCGGCATAGTCGATGTTGGAGAGGTCGGCGTCCTTGAGCCGCTGGCCGGCCTCGCGAACCGGTTCGAGGCCTTTGACCTCTTCAACGCCGATGTTCAGCAAACCGACCGTAGGCCGGTCGACGTCGAATACCGCCCGCGCCATCGCGCCGCCCATAACCGCGAAGTCGAACAATTGCTGGGCATCGGCTCCGATGGTGGCACCGACGTCGAGCACCACGCTCTCGCCGCGGACCGTCGGCCACAGCGCTGCTATCGCCGGCCGGTCGATCCCGGCGGTGGTCCGCAGGCACAGCTTGGCCATGGCCATCAGCGCGCCGGTGTTACCGGCGGACACCGCAAGGTCCGCATCTCCGGTCTTCACCGCCTCTATCGCCCGCCACATGCTTGAGCGGCGGCGGCCGCGACGCAGCGCCTGGCTCGGCTTGTCGTCCATGCGGACGGCGATCTCGCAATGCTCGAACTCCGATGCCTCGCGGAGCTTCGGATGCTCGTCAAGCATCGGCTTGACGAGCGCCTCATCGCCGAACAGGCGAAAGCGCAGGTCCGGGCGCCGTGTCAGCGCCCTCAACGCGCCTGGGATGACGAGGTCGGGACCTTCGTCTCCACCCATTGCGTCAAGAGATACGGTTACGCCCGCCGCCATTCATCCACGCGTCGTTGGCCCCACGATTCGCAACGGAATCCGGGACTTCCGGCGCCGCTGACGAACCGCGAACATACCGATTTGGCGGCATGACACAAACAAAAGCGCCGATTCCCGGTCAAACCGTGCCTTCGCGGTCACCGATCAGTCTCCAGGATCTTCGATAGTGCGGCGAATGGCGAATCACTCTCGTCCTTCGCGGCATCGCGGAACGAGTCCGGTACCTCCGCACCGGCCGCGCGCGGATAGGGATCAATGGCTAGTGCAAAATATTCCAGAACCAGGGCGCCGACATTAATACGGCCGTCTTCCGAGATCTCTGGAACTTCAACGTCTGGGTCGACATGAACTTCGGCGCCGGGGCGATCGGGTTTGGGCGCTTTCGGCGAATCCGCCGCTGCAATGCGGACTGTGAACTGCTCGTCGATGATCTGCTCGACCGGCTCCAGACTCACGACGCAAGCCTGAACGATGGTGGCGACGACATGTCCCTCAAGCAGGACGGTATCACGGTCTTCGCGGATCAGATCGACGTCGGCGACAAAGGCCTTGACGTCCTTCAAGCCATAAGCCTCAGCGATCGCACGACGCTCGGCGTTGGCTGGAGTTATCCGCAGATGATGACCGGTTGCCGGAACCGTATCGATCAGGATCGGTGCGGCAATAGTGGGAATCGGCTTCATTTCTCGGTCTCCGCGGACACAAACCGCTCGGGTCGGATGAAGGGAAGTTCGCCGCCGAAAAGCACCGAATCGGAGGCATCGCTCATCGCCCGGTCAGTCGCGATCATATAAGCGGCCAGCGTGTTCGTTGCCAGTTCAGCGCCTTCGGCAGCGGGAACCGCCCGCTCCAACGACCCGGCCAGTGCCGCCGAATCGCCTGCGTCGAGCGCGCGATCGTAGGCCTCCGAGCGTCCGTAGAAGACCTCACCGACCTTGCGCATCCGCTTGCCGACCGAGAGGTCGCCCACACCGGCTTCACGCATGGAACGGTCCATATCGAGGCAGAAGCGGTCGAACACCGCCTGCCCGGCTTCACGCGCTGCCTGGTCGCCAGCGCGCAGGCGGCGGAGCACGATGACCAGATGCAGAACGACGGACTCGAATCGGCCATCCACCGTGTCCGCGACCCCGAGGTCCCGATAGAACACAGGATTGCGCGATTGCGCCACGATCGCGCCGTAAATCGCGGCTGAAATATCTTCGTTCCGACTCCGTCGGAATAGGCGGCCAAACACCTGTCGGCTCTCCGTGTAAGCGAATTCGAAACTGTTCGGGCACATATCTGCCGAGTATTGCAAGCCGCAAGGTCGCGCGGTAGGGGAGACACAGAATGCTGAGACGACTGCCCCATATTGCCATTTCGACGCGCCGCGTCGCGTTGATTGCAGCGCTGTGCGCGACAACCATCGCGGCCGGATGTGCCGGCGGCATCAGCAACACCAGCCAACACGGCTTTGTTGTTCCGGAGGTCGCGCTGGAGCAGGTACCGGTTGGTTCGAGCAAGGATCAGGTCCTGATCGCCCTTGGATCGCCGTCGACCACCGGCAACTTCGGCAGCGAAGCCTTCTACTACGTCAGCCAGACCCGCAAGCAGAGCGTGGCGTTCATGCCCGAGCGGGTTGTCGACCAGCGCGTCGTCGCGGTCTATTTCAACGAGGATGACGAAGTCACGCGGATCGCCAATTACGGCCTGAAGGACGGCAAGGTGTTCGACTTCGTCAGCCGGACCACGCCGACGGCGGGAACCGACGAGAGCTTCCTCCAGCAGGTCTTCAGCGGGATCCTTGGCCGCGGTGGGCCGCAGGGCGTCCGCTAAGCCATCATCGATCTGGTCATCGGAACGAAAAACCCGCCGTCACCGGCGGGTTTTTGCGTAGTGGGATGACGGGTCCGGACGATCAGTGCGCCAACACGGCGAGGAGCAGCAGCGCCACGATGTTGGTGATCTTGATCATCGGGTTCACGGCTGGGCCGGCGGTGTCCTTGTAAGGATCGCCGACGGTGTCGCCGGTGACCGCTGCCTTGTGGGCTTCGGAGCCCTTGCCGCCGTAGTTGCCGTCTTCGATGTACTTCTTGGCGTTGTCCCATGCGCCACCGCCAGCGGTCATCGAGATCGCGACGAACAGGCCGGTGACGATGACACCGAGGAGCATCGCGCCAAGCGCAGAGAACGCGGCCGACGGACCGCCGATCCAGTTGATCACCACGAAGATGACAATCGGTGACAGCACCGGCAGGAGCGATGGAATGATCATCTCCTTGATCGCCGAGCGGGTCAGCAGGTCGACCGCGGCGGTATAGTCGGGCTTGTCGGTGCCCTGCATGATCCCTGGCTTCGCCTTGAACTGGCGCCGGACCTCCTCGACGATCGCGCCACCGGCACGACCAACCGCGGTCATGGCGATCCCGCCGAACAGGTATGGGAGCAGCCCGCCGAACAGGAGGCCGACCACGACGTAGGGGTTCGCCAGCGAGAAGTTGGCGACCACTCCTTCGAAATAGGGGAACGCCTCAGGGTCCGCGATGAAGTGCTGCAGGTCTTCAGTGTAAGCCGCGAACAACACAAGGGCACCGAGGCCGGCGGACCCGATGGCATAGCCCTTGGTCACCGCCTTGGTGGTGTTGCCCACCGCATCGAGCGCGTCGGTGGACTTGCGCACTTCCTCCGGCAGGCCGGCCATTTCCGCGATGCCGCCCGCGTTGTCGGTAACCGGACCGAACGCGTCGAGCGCGACCACGACACCAGCAAGCGCCAGCATGGTCGTCACGGCTATCGCAATGCCGAACAGGCCGGCGAGCAGATAGGTCACCAGGATACCGGCGATGATGACGATCGCCGGCAGCGCGGTCGACTCAAGCGAGATCGCCAAACCCTGGATCACGTTCGTTCCGTGGCCCGTCTCAGATGCCTTGGCGATCGACTGTACCGGGCGGAAGTTGGTGCCGGTGTAATACTCGGTGATCCAGATGATCAGGCCGGTGACGATCAGGCCGGCAAGCCCGCAGAGATAGAGGTCGAGCGGCGTGAACGCCGTATCCCCGACCGTCATCACCATCGACATATCGCCGAACACCACCCAAGTGACCGGGTAGAGCACAATCAGTGACAGCACCGCCGTGGCGACGAAGCCCTTGTAGAGCGCTCCCATGATCGACCCGTTGGAGCCGAGGCGGACAAAGAACGTGCCGATGATCGAGGTGACCACGCAGGCGGCGCCGATCGCCAGGGGATACATCATCGCCGCGAGGCCGAACTCGGTACCGACGAAGAAGATCGAGGCCAGCACCATCGTGGCCACCACGGTCACCGCGTAGGTCTCGAACAGGTCCGCGGCCATGCCGGCGCAGTCACCGACATTGTCGCCGACATTGTCGGCAATGGTGGCCGGGTTGCGCGGATCGTCCTCGGGAATCCCGGCCTCGACCTTGCCGACGAGGTCGCCACCGACGTCGGCGCCCTTGGTGAAGATACCGCCACCGAGACGGGCGAAGATGGAAATCAGCGACGCGCCAAAGCCGAGCGCCACCAGTGCATCGATGACCACGCGGTCGCCGGTGTTGTAGCCGAGGAACTGGATGAGGACGAGGTAGTAAACCGATACGCCGAGGAGCGCGAGGCCGGCGACCAGCAGCCCGGTGATTGCGCCTGACCGGAACGCGATGTTGAGGCCGGCGCTGAGGCTCTGGCTGGCAGCCTGGGCGGTGCGGACATTGGCGCGAACCGACACCATCATGCCGATGAAACCGGCGGCACCCGACAGGATCGCCCCGATCAGGAACCCGATCGCGACCGGGATCGACAGGAGCCAGGCGACGACGATGAAAACCACCACGCCGACGACGGCGATGGTCGTGTATTGCCGCCGGAGATAAGCCGTCGCGCCTTCCTGGATCGCCCCCGCGATCTCCTGCATCCGCGCCGTTCCGGCGTCCGCAGCTAGAACTGATTGAATTGCCCAGATCGCGTACGCGACTGACAGTAGACCGCAAAGAATGATGATGTAGAGCACTGGGATTCCTCTTAATCCTCGGTCGATTGGACCCGGAAGACTGGCCAGCGAAGGCTTGGAAACAGGGGGAAAATTCGGTCGCCGCCGCGACTGAAGACTGAGCCGGCGTGGGTATGACCTGTCACACAGCGGCCGTCAAGGTTCGCACGCCGCGAGTCAGGCCGCTGCCCGCCGTTTGGCAATGACCGCGACAATCAGTCCGATGCAGCAGAGCGCCACCACCGGGAAGACGACCATGTTGATCCACTCCCAGCCGAAATTGGTGAACAGCGAGCCCGACGCGAATGACGCGACGGCGACCATGCCGAAGATCAGGAAGTCGTTGAAGCCCTGGACCTTGCCGCGCTCCTCCGGCCGGTAGGTCTGGGTGAGCATCGCGGTCGCGCCGATGAAGCCGAAGTTCCAGCCGACGCCAAGGAGAACCAGAGCGATCCAGAAATGGGCGAGATCGATTCCCGAAAGCGCGACGAGACTGCACCCGGCGAGCAGCGCCATACCGATCGTGATGATCACCTCGACACCGAAGCGTGCGATCAGAGCCCCGGTGATGAAGCTCGGCCCGAACATCGCCAGCACATGCCACTGAATCCCAAGGGCGGCGTTGTCCTCGCCGAGGCCGCAGGCGACCATCGCCAACGGCGCGGCGGTCATCACCAGCGCCATCAGCGCGAACGAGCCCATGCCGCACAGGACGGCAACGATGAAGCGTGGCTGACGGGCGATCTCGGAGAGCGGCCGCCCCCCGGACTCGGTCGTTTGTTTCGGCGCCTCGCGGGCGCCGCCGCGTAGCAACGCCAGAACCGAAAAACCGATCAGGCACAATACGGTTATCGCAAAGAATGAACCTGCGAAGGGAATAGGCGCCAGCAGGTCGCGAGTGAAGATCACCGTCTGGGGGCCGATCACCGCCGAAGCGATTCCCCCCATCATGACCAGCGAGATCGCCTTGGCCCGAAAACGGTCGTCGCCGCTGTCTGCGGCGGCGAAACGATATTGCTGTGCGAAAGCGGTGGCGAACCCGACCAGGAACAACCCGGCGACCAGCACTGCGAAACGATCGCCGAGAACCGCAAAACCGGCGACGATGCCACCGAGGGCACCGAATACCGTCCCGCTCATGAAGCCGTAGCGCCGGCCGATCTGGCGCATCAGCAGTGCGGCGGGAATCGTGCCGAGAGCGACGCCGAGGTTGAAGCCGCTGACCGGCAAGGTCGCAAGTGACTTATCCGGCCCGAGCAAATAGATGCCGGCTAGACCACCGAGCGTGATGCAGATTGCCGGCGGCGAGCCGTTGATCGCCGCGGCGGCGGTCAGAACGCCGGCGTTGTGGCGCGCGTAGGGATCGTCCCCAACCGCGGCGGTATCGAATGTCCGGTCTGTCACGATGTGTCTCCGGGGCGGACTATACTGCGCCGGCCCGTTGGCGTCGTTAGAAATGTGTGTGGCTCAGCCGGTCGAGCGGCAAAGGAGCGCCGGCTTCGCCAAGCACCACCGGGGGGCCCTCGCCCGCGACAATACGTCCTACTCGCGTGACCGCGACACCGGCGTGCCCTGCTTCCTCAGCGAATCGGTCCGCGTCCGGCTCGGGCACCGCAGCGAGAACCTCGTAGTCGTCGCCGCCCGTCAAAACCGTGGCCAGCGCCGTTGCGTCCTGTTCGACGAGGCGCTGGGCTCCGGCCGACAGCGGCAACGCGGTGGCATCGATTTCGCCGCCTACCCCGGAGGCGCGGCACAAGTGGGCGAAGTCGCCGACCAGGCCGTCGGAAACGTCGAGCGCGGCGGTCGCCAACTGACTAACGACAGGCGCCAGCTCCATCCGGGGTTGCGGGTAAAGGTAGCGGTCAAGGAGATGATCCGCCGCCTTCCCGGCCGGGAGTGCATCAATCGTGCCGAGGCGGATGCGCAGGCCAAGCGCGGCATCACCAATGGTTCCCGAAACAAAAACGATATCCCCGGGCGCCGCGCCCGATCGTCGGACGATGCGCCCGGCCGGAACCGTACCGAAGGCGGTGATCGACACCGTCACACCATTGGCGATGCGGTTGGTGTCGCCGCCGAGCAGGGTGATCCCGAAGCTTTCCTGATCCTTCGCCAATCCGGCAGCGAAGTCCCGAACCCAGGATTCGGTCCAGTCCGGCCCGAGGGCAAGCGACAGGAGATAGCCGACCGGTTTGGCGCCCTTCGCGGCGAGATCGGACAAGTTCACCCGCAGAGCCTTGGCGGCGATCGCGTCGGCGGGGTCGTCGACGAAGAAATGAACGCCGGCGGTGATCAGATCGGTCTGAAAGACGAGGTCGGTTCCATGCTCCGGCGCATAGACGGCCACGTCATCGGTGAGGCCGAACGCACCGGGATCCTGCGCCAGCGGACGGAAATAGCGCTCGATTAGCGTGAACTCGCCGGGTCGGTCCGTCATCAGGTCGGCTCGGAGGCAAGGAACTCCGCCGACCGGCGATCACGGGCGAGGGTGTCGAGCACGGCATTGACCATTCCCGCCGCGTCGGCATCGAAGAATGCGCGGGCGACATCGACATACTCGGTGATGATCACCCGGGCCGGGATATCGGGGCGACTGGCAAGCTCATACGCGCCGGAGCGCAGGACCGCGCGCAGCGTCGCGTCGATGCGCGTCAGCGGCCAGCCCGGCGTCAGCGCCTTGTGGATCTGCGGGTCGAGGTCGCGCTGGTCGCGGACCACGCCGGAAACAATGTCGCGGAAGAAAACCGGATCGGCCTGGCGGTACTGGTCACCGTCGACCTCACGACCGAGGCGGTGCGCTTCGAACTCGGCGATCACCATCGGCAGTGTCGCCTCGGCGATGTCCATCTGGTACAGCGCCTGAACGGCGGCGAGCCGGGCCGCCCCGCGCCGATTGGCGGGCTTCGCGGCCGCCTTCCGGTCATCGTTCATCGGCCGCGGCCAAAGGAGTGAAAAGGGCGTGTCGGCATGATCGTTCAACGTCCCGCTGGACGCCGCGATTTAGGCGGTTTCCGTGAGCCGCGCAACATACCGCGCAACAAGATCGACTTCGAGGTTCACCGCGTCGCCCTGCTTGCGCTCGTTCCAGGTCGTCGACTGGAGAACCTGCGGGATCAATAGACAGTCGAAGCGATGGCTCTCCACCGCGTTGACCGTTAACGATATCCCATCGAGCGCAATCGACCCTTGCGGCGCGATCATGTGCGAGACCGATTCCGGCGCCTCGAACCGGAACCGGGTCGTCTCGCCAAGGTCCTCTCGTTCCGTCACGTTCGCCACCGCATCGACGTGGCCGGTCACCATGTGGCCGGGTAGTTCGTCGCCGAGCCGCATTGGGCGCTCCAGATTGAGGCGGCGGCCCACGTCCCAGTCCGATGCCGTGGTCGCCGCGAGTGTTTCAGGCGCCGCATCGACTTCAAAGACGGTCTCGCTGCCTTCCGCGCCATCGCGGCCAACCACGGTGAGTCCGATCCCGTTGCAAGCGATGGCGCCGCCGATCGACAGATCGTCCGGCTTCCACCGACACGCGATTGCGATGCGTTGGATGTCGTTTCGCTGCGCGTTGGCAACGACCGATCCCACTTCCGAAACGATCCCCGTGAACATCTTTCCCGTCAGTCTCTCCAGTATCGCCGCATCAGGTCGTCCCCAACGATTGCGGCGTCGATTTGACGGTAACGCGGGCTCCGTTCGATCGCCGAAAGGGCGTACCCTTCGAGCGCCCGAACACCGTCCGGACCCACGACCACCGGCGCTCGGAACAAGACGATCTCGTCGAGCAGGTCCTCGCTGAGGAGGGACGCTGCTACGCGGGCGCCGCCTTCGACGAGGACTCGGGTCATGCCGGCTTCGCCGAGGGCCGCCAGTGCTTCGTGGAGGTTGAGACCGTTCGGACCGTCCGAGGTTTCGACAACCTGAACTCCGGACTCGATGAGCGCGGCCTTGGCGTTAGCGGGCGCCGCCGGCCCGACCACGGCCATGACCGGCACCTTGTCGGCGGTGGTCACCAGCCGGGAATCGAGCGGCAAACGTCCCGAAGGATCGAGCACAACCCGAAGCGGCGATAGCCCGGCCAGGCCCGGCAAACGCACCGTCAGGCGGGGATCGTCGATCAACACCGTACCGATGCCGATAACCACCGCATCGGACGTGCTTCGCATCGCCTGCACCGCGGTGAGTGCCGGCTTGCTGGTGATCATCATCCGCTCGCCCTCGCGGCGACCGATCATGCCGTCGGCCGAGACGGCGAGTTTGAGCGTGACGTGCGGCCGCCCCTTCTGGACTAACGAGAAATGGCCGGCATGGTCCCGTGCCGCCTCCTTGGCGAGGACACCATCGGTGACGACGATACCGGCCGCCTCGAGCGCCGCCCTGCCCTTCCCCGACACCCGGGGGTCCGGGTCGTCGATGGCCATCACCACCCGCTCCGGACCGGCAGCGATCAGGGCATCCGTACAGGGCGGGGTCTTGCCGTCGTGGGCGCATGGCTCCAGCGTCGTATAGATCGTTGCGCCGCGGGCGGCATCACCGGCTTGTTCCAGTGCCATCGTTTCGGCATGCGGGCGCCCGCCGGGTGCGGTCCAGCCGCGGCCGACGACGATCGGTCCGTCCGAGTCGTGGCGCACGACCAACGCGCCAACCGCCGGATTTGGATGCGTCTGACCGAGGTTCCGTCGACCGAGCCGCAATCCCGCGGCCATCAGCCGCCGGTCAAGCTCCGGTGAAACGTCGTTATGCCCCGTGTCGTGCATCGGTCCAGCTAGTCGTCGCCGTTGCCGACGACGGCCTCTTCCGACAATTCGCCCACGAACACCTCGAAATCGCGGGCTTCACGAAAATTCTTGTAGACCGAAGCAAAGCGGACGAAGGCGACCGTATCGAGGCCGCGCAACCCTTCCATGACCATGTGCCCGATCTTCTCCGACGGAATGTCCGATTCGCCTGAGCTTTCGAGCTGCCGGACGATGCCGTTGACCATCCGCTCAACCCGGTCCGGATCGACCTGGCGCTTGCGCAGCGCGACTTGCACCGAGCGCGCCAGCTTATCGCGATCGAACGGAACCCGTCGGTTGTTCTTCTTCACCACCATCAATTCGCGCAACTGAACCCGCTCGAAAGTGGTGAAGCGCCCACCACAGTCGGTGCACACCCGGCGACGCCGGATGGCGGTGTTGTCCTCGGAAGGGCGTGAATCCTTGACCTGCGTGTCGAGATTTCCACAAAACGGGCAGCGCATAAGGTGAGCCGTCCTCGGTCGCGGCGGTCAGCCCGGATAGATCGGGAAGCGCGCCGTCAGAGCGTGAACTCTTTCCTTGACCGCGACTTCGGTGAGCGGCGCCGCCCCGTCCTCCGATTGCGCGACCGCGTCCAGAACTTCCGAGATCATAAGACCGACCTCCCGGAACTCGGCGATCCCGAAACCGCGGGTGGTGCAGGCTGGCGTACCGAGACGGACGCCTGAAGTGACAAACGGTTTCTCGGGATCGAACGGTACGGCGTTCTTGTTGCAGGTAAGCCCGGCGCGAACCAGAGCCTTCTCCGAGACCTTGCCGGTCAATCCCTTCGGCCGCAGGTCGGCGAGCATCAGGTGGTTGTCGGTCCCGCCCGAGACGATGTCGAAACCCGACTCGCGCAGCGTTTCCGCGAGTGCCCGGGCATTGTCTACAATGGCTTTGGCGTAGATCTTGAAGTCGGGCCGCAACGCTTCGCCAAAGGCGACTGCCTTCGCTGCGATGACGTGCATAAGCGGCCCGCCCTGTAGTCCGGGAAACACCGCTGAGTTGATCTTCTTGGCGAGTGCCTCGTCGTTGGTGAGGATCAGGCCGCCGCGCGGACCGCGGAGGGATTTGTGAGTGGTCGAGGTGGCGATGTGCGCATGCGGGAACGGCGATGGATGGACGCCGCCGGCGACGAGGCCGGCGAAGTGCGCCATGTCGACCATCAGGTACGCGCCGACCGCATCGGCGATCTCCCGAAACCGCTCGAAGTCCCAGATGCGCGAATAGGCGGTTCCACCGGCGATGATCAGCTTCGGCTTGGCCTCGTGGGCAATGCGCTCGACTTCGTCATAGTCGATGAGATGATCGTCGCGGCGCACGCCATACGGCGCAACGTTGAACCATTTGCCCGACAGATTGACCGGCGACCCGTGGGTGAGATGCCCGCCCGCGGCGAGGTCGAAGCCCATGAACGTATCGCCGGGCTGCAGCAGCGCCAGGAACACCGCCTGGTTCATCTGGCTGCCGGAGTTGGGCTGGACGTTGGCGAAGCCGCAGCCGAACAACTGCTTGGCGCGTTCGATCGCTAGCGTCTCCGCGATGTCGACGAACTCGCAGCCGCCATAGTACCGGCGACCCGGATAACCCTCCGCGTATTTGTTGGTGAGCACCGAACCCTGTGCTTCGAGCACCGCGCGCGAAACGATGTTTTCGGATGCGATCAGCTCGATATCGTCCTGCTGGCGTTTCAGTTCGCCGGCGATCACGTCGGCGAGTTCGGGATCGCTGTCGGCGAGGCTCTCGGTGAAGAAGCCCCACTCGGCTGCCGGCTCAACGGCGGAATTCATCACGGACATGTCAGCTTCGTTCCTGTGGGTAGCGGTGTCGGAATCGCGGCGATATCCGGCAATCGACGGCCGGACGTATCACAAACACCGGCAGCGCGCCAAGGACCGCCCCTGGCGCGCCGGCCGCTGCGTACGAAAAGGAAACTTAGAGCTGAGTGCCGGCTTGTGAAGCGTACTGCTCCAAACCGTCGAGACCGTAGATGTCATTACGGAAGTGCACGACGCCGTCGGTCATCGACCAAGCGGTGAAATAGGTCCAGTGGACCGGGACCGATCTCTTCAATCGCAGGTCGAGACGCTCGCCGTTCCGGTACATTTCGTCGATCTGCCCGCGGCCCCAGCCCTCGTTGTCGCGCAGGAGCCAAGTGATCAGCTCCCGAACGTTCTGGACCCGAACACAGCCTGAAGAGTCGAATCGGTACTCCTCGTTGAACAGCCCCTTGGCCGGCGTATCGTGCATGTAGACGCCGTCCTTGTTGTGGAAATTGATCCGCACTTGGCCGAGCGAATTGAAGTCACCCGGATCCTGCCGAAACATGTAGTTGGTCGCTTCGTCCGAATACCAGTTGACCTGGCTTGAGTGCAGCTCGTTTCCACCGGGGTCGTAGATGCGGATCCGGTACTCGTCGAGGTAATCCGGATCGCTCTGCATCTTTGGGATCAGGTCGCGGCGGATGATGCTCGCCGGAACCGTCCAGAACGGGTTGAAATTCACCTCGTGGATAGCGCTCGACAGGATCGGCGACGGCCGATCGACCTTGCCGACCACCGCTGTGTGACGCTGGGCGACAAACCCATTCTCCACCGCCTCGATCTGCGCGGCGGGGATATTCACCATCACGAACTTCTCGCTGAGCTTGCTGGTCAGCATCTTGATGCGAGTGAGGTTCGTGGCGAGTTGATTGAGCCGGACGGTCGCCGGCACGTTGAGCGCCGCGAAGGTCGAGTTGCCGACGATGCCGTCGGCCGGAATGCCGTGCCGGGCCTGGAACCGCTTGACCGCCGCGTCGACATAGGAGTCGAAGGCATTGGACACGCCGAGCGATGCGTCAAGGTCGCCGGAAACGATCAGTCGCTGCCGTAGCGCCGCCACGGCCGGACCGCTGGCGCCGATGCGAAGCACCTGCTCGGCCGGCACCATTGGCCACCCGCCCCTGGCAACGATCTCGGAGTATTGTTCGATCGCGCGTCCGACGGCGTCGACAGTGGCCGCGGAAAGGATCGGCGCGTTAGTCCGCACCTCCGGTGCACTGACC
The DNA here is from genome assembly GCF_965232525.1 of Bauldia sp. GTDB lineage: Bacteria > Pseudomonadota > Alphaproteobacteria > Rhizobiales > Kaistiaceae > Bauldia. The sequence goes on from NZ_OZ246980.1 coordinate 3,677,032, forward strand.
ACACCGGAATCGAAACCGTCCGACCACTCGGCCGCCCGTTGCTGCAGAACCTGCTGGATCGGATCCTGCGCCGCGGCGGCTTCCGAGAACACACCGAACCCAAAAACAACAGCGCACGCCGTTGTGCCGACAGACCTGGTAACGCGTTTGTTAAGTCGCATTGATCGCTTTCACCCACCCAACACCGTCATCCGGTGGCTCAGACGCCGCTATCCAGCAGCCTGGCCCGACGCTGGCACCGCCACCGAAACCGAGGTTTCGCCTCGTTTCGCGAGCGTTGCCGCCACTTCCGGCGTCCAATCTAGCCGCTATAGACTTTTCTGCGGGTTAATATGGCACTTTCGTGTCTGGAGTCGACTGCGAACATGCGTCGACGTCGACCGTTGCCATCCTGCCACTTGGCCGGCGGGGAACAGTGCGAGAGTGCCGCCAGCGCCGCCACAACGCGCGGCAGCCATGTCGATCAGAGGCGATAGAGAATTTGGTCGGTCCAGAACCGCTCCAGGCGCTGCAGCGACTGGTTCAGGGAGCGGAAGTCCTCTGGCGCGATGCCGCCGATCTGGTGGATCGACCGGATGTGTCGATCGTAGAGATCGTTGACGATATCGGCCACCTCCTGCCCCTTCTCAGTCAGGCTCACCCGCACCGAGCGCCGATCCATCCGCGAGCGGCGGTGGTGGATATAGCCCATCTCGACCAGCTTCTTCAGATTGTAGGACACGTTCGAGCCGAGATAATAGCCGCGGGTCCGCAGTTCACCGGCAGTCAATTCCGACTCACCGATATTGAAGAGAAGCAGAGCTTGGACCGCATTGACGTCCGATCGATCGGATCGTTCGAATTCGTCCTTGATGACGTCAAGTAGGCGGCGATGCAGCCGTTCGACCAGGGTCAGAGCCTCAAGGTAAAGCGGCTTGATGTCGGTGTTGTCCACCGGTGTCGACGCGGCCTCCGACACCTTCTTCAGGTTTGCCATTTCGTACGCCTCGCTTTTGTCCCGGTGGGTTCAGCCCTCCTGGGTTATCGGCGAGGTTACGAGGCGGCGCTGAAAAACCGCTTAAACATCAAACTTAATGGGGGCTTACCGAGAAGATTTGGATTCGAATGATCAACGAATCCTGAATCTCGATATATCTCAATGGATTAGGACCAGATTCCGGATCAGTGAGCCGCTTCCCGGCGCTCCAAAACGTACAGCACGAGGTAGCCGCCGAGGGTGACTAGGTGAAACATGATGATCGGAAGGTCGTTCCCGAAAGTGTCCGCAAAAACCGTATGCATGGCGACTTCGGCCAGCGCGGCGTAGATCCAAACGACGTTGCCCCAGGCGACCCGCTGCCATAGGCCGACGGCCGCGACCAGATCGACCACGGCCAGATGCATGGTCGCAACTTTCCAATCGGTCGGCATGGCATCAAAGCTGCCGAACGGCCCATCGAGGACGCCGACGATCACCGCCCAATGGCGCAATCCGAGTCCCATCAGGATCAGGGCCATAACCCGACCGTAGATGGTCAGCGCCAACGCAAGCCGGCTCTCGGGCTGCTGACTTTCCGTCTGATTTTCTCTAAGCGTCATTGTGAAATCGACAAACGGCACCGGATATCGCGCCGGCTGGGTCTGAGGCTTACTACGGCCACCGCAGGGTGACCAGTGATCCCGCGCCGCGTCGGACGGTCGCTGATACGCGCGAAGAGGACTTCGTCATGACCAAGATAGGCACGCCGCCATCTGTCGATGAACTGGATATGGCGACCATCCTTCAGGGGCGCCGCCTGCGCCGGCCCCGGCAGGCGGATTGGTCGCGCCGGTTGGTGCGGGAGACCCGCCTGTCGGTGGACGATCTGATCTGGCCGATATTTCTTGTGGATGGCCAGGGCGTCCGCCAACCCGTGGAGTCGATGCCGGGCGTCGATCGGCTTTCCGTCGACGAAGCAGCGATCGCCGCCAAACACGCCGCTGATCTCGGCATCCCCGCAATCGCGCTGTTCCCCTACACCGATCCGAGCCTGCGCGACGAAGGCGCAACCGAGGCTCTGAACCCGGGCAATCTTGTCTGCGCCGCGTGTCGGGCGATCAAGGAGGCGACAACCGACGTCGGGGTCATCACCGATGTCGCCCTTGACCCCTACACCAGCCACGGCCAGGACGGGCTGATGGTCGGCGACGAGATCGTCAACGACCCATCGGTTGCCCATATGACCGTCCAGGCGATCCTCCACGCGGAAGCCGGTGCCGACGTTATCGCGCCGTCCGACATGATGGATGGCCGCGTCGGCGCGCTCCGGCAAGCGTTGGACGCCAAGGGCTACACCAACACTCAGATCATGGCCTATGCGGCGAAATATGCCTCGGCCTTCTACGGGCCGTTCCGCGACGCCGTCGGCTCTTCCGCCACGCTGAAGGGCGACAAGCGCACCTATCAGATGGATCCGGCCAACGGGGATGAAGCGTTGCGCGAAGTGGCGCTTGACGTGGCCGAGGGGGCCGACATGGTGATGGTCAAGCCTGGGATGCCCTATCTCGATGTTGTCCATCGGGTGAAGCAGAGCTTCAGCGTCCCGACCTTCGCGTATCAGGTGTCTGGCGAGTTTTCGATGATCCACGCTGCGGCGGCCAACGGCTGGACCGACCTCGAGCGCACGATGCTGGAAAGCCTGGTCGCATTCAAACGCGCTGGCGCCGACGGTATCCTCACCTATTTTGCGCCGGCGGCGGCGGAACGTCTCGCGCGCGGCACGTAACCCGCCGGCTTATCGAGAAACCGACAACGGCATGTTCCAGCGCTTGCGCATCGTCGCCGAGATGATCATTCTTGCGCCGGCTGGGGAACGACGATCCGGGGGAGACAAGGGATGAACGACGACACGTCGTCGATGCGATATGCCGCGTTCGATCCTGACGAGCACCCTGAGCTCTACGACGGGGTGCTGTCCAAACGGGTCGTGGCGTTCTTCATCGACGCCATTGTCGTCTTCGCTCTCATGATCCCCGCGGCACTGGTGGTTTTTATCGTCGGCTTCATCACGCTTGGAATTGGATGGGTCTTGTACGGCGCGCTATTCGCGATCGTCGCGCTGACCTACATCGGATTGACCCTCGGGGGGCCGAAGGCCGCGACGATCGGCATGCAGTTGACCGCCACCGAAATGCGAACCTGGAACGGCGGACGGCCGTTTCCCTTGCTGGCCATCATGCACGCCCTGATTTTCTGGTTCTCCATTGGACTCCTCACACCGCTGATCCTCCTTCTCGGCCTCTTCACCCGGCGGCGGCAATTGCTGCATGATGTCCTGCTCGGCACCTTGGTCCTGAATGCCGGGCCGCTTGACACGCTGGAAACGTGACGCTTGGCGCCTTGCAATACCGGTCGGCAATGCGATCCCGGGTTGGGCCTGCGGAGGTCTGCTTGATCATGAGCCGACAAGACCGATGACGGCGATTGACGTCATGATGTGGCTGACCTTCGCGATGATCGTCGCGATGGTCGTCGCCTTTGCTATGGAGCGATGGTCGATCGAACTGGTCTCCATCGCTTCGTTGGTCGCATGGCTGGTTCTGTTCTGGCTCGCGCCGATGATGCTCGACATCGACAGCCCGCTGCGGCCCGATGCGTTGCTTGCCGGATTCTCCAATCAGGCTCTGATCACGGTGCTGGCCATGCTGGTGATCGGCCAGGGACTGTTCCAGACCGACGCGCTCGAGCGGCCCACGGCCATCCTCGCCCGCTACGGTTCCAAGACCGGCATGGGCGCCGTCATCCTCATCCTGTTCGTGGTCATGGTGACCAGCGCCGTGGTCAACGACACGCCGGTCGTGGTGATGTTCCTGCCGATCATCTCGGCGATTGCCGCCGCCCGCGGCATCGCGACATCGAAGGTACTGATGCCGCTCAGCTTCGCCGCGTTACTTGGCGGCAAGACCACCCTGATCGGCACGTCGACCAACCTGTTGGCCGCGGGTGTCGCCGAACAGGCCGGCGGCCTGATGGTGAGCTTCTTCGAGTTCACCATTCCGGCGGCGATTATGGCCGTCTTCGGCTTCGCTTATGTAGCCCTGGTCCTGCCGCGCATCCTGCCGGCCCGGGCCGGCATGGCCGACCAGATGACCGGCGGCAGCGGCAAGCAGTTCATCGCCCAGATCGACGTGACCTACGGCCATCCCCTCGCCGGCATGGAGTCGGTCTCGGGCATGTTCCCGGCGTTGAAGGACATGACCGTGCGTCTGGTCCAGCGTGGCGAACATCCTTTCCTCCCGCCGTTCGAAAACCTGATGCTCCGGCCAGGTGACACGGTGATCGTCGCCGCCACGCGCCATGCGCTGACCCGTGCAATCTCGGAAGCGGCGGCCACGCCGGCATCGCGCGAATCCGGCGATTTTGAGGGTGAGACCCCGCCGGTAATGCCGACCAAGGACGTCACTCTGGCGGAAGCGGTCGTCGCCCCCGGCTCGCGCCTGATCGGCCGGACGATCGAGCAGGCGGCGATCCACCTGGAGACCGGCACCGTGGTGCTCGGCGTGGAGCGCCGGAGCCGCATGCCGCGCATGCCGCTGTCCGATATCCGCCTCGAAGCCGGCGACGTGCTGCTGGTCGGCGGCACGCGGGAGGCGATCGAGGGTCTCCGGCTCAATCGCGATCTGCTGCTTCTCGAGTGGTCAGCCGCGGATCTGCCGACCCGGCGCTATGCCAGACGCGCCTTGATCATCTTCGCCGCGATGGTCGTCTATGCGGCGAGTGGTATTGGCCCCATCGTTATCGGTGCTCTTGCCGGCGCCTTCGCGATGATCGCCTTCGGCTGTCTCAACATCCGCCAGGCGATGCGCGCCTTCGACCACCGCATTTTCCTGATGGTCGGCGCATCCCTTGCCGCCGCCGCGGCCCTGGAGGCGACCGGCGGCGCAATCTTCATCGCCAACGCAGCGCTAGATGCGGTGCTCGACTATCCGGTGAGCGTGACCCTGTCGGTCCTATTCCTGGTGGTGGCGGTACTCACCAACGTCCTCAGCAACAACGCCACTGCTGTGCTGTTCACGCCGATAGCGCTGCAGCTTGCGCTGAGGACCGGCAACGATCCGATGCCGTTCGTGGTCGCGGTGATCTTGGCGGCGAGTTGCGCCTTCGCCTCGCCCATCGGATATCAGACCAATCTCCTGGTGATGGGTCCTGGTCACTATCGTTTTCGTGATTATGTGATTGGCGGATCGCCGCTCGTTCTGTTGATGTGGGTGGTCTACACCTTCGTCGGCCCTTGGTATTATGGGCTGTGGTGACCCAACCGACGCGACCTGAATCCGGCATGACCCACCAGCCGACCGAAACGCCCCAGTTTTACCTGACCGCCCCGGCGCCCTGTCCGTATCTGGCCGGCCGGTCCGAGCGCAAGGTGTTCACCCATCTGGTGGGCGAACGGGCGGGTGCACTGAACGACCTGCTCACCCAGGGCGGATTCCGGCGCAGCCAGAACATCGCCTACCGGCCCGCGTGCGAGGGCTGCCGCGCATGCGTGTCGATTCGCTGCATCGTCGATGCCTTCACCCCAACCCGAAGCATGGCACGGGTGATGCGCCGCAATCGCGATCTGATCGGCGCCGGCGTCACCGCCAGCCCATCATCGGACCAGTACAATCTCTTCCGCCGCTATCTCGATTCGCGCCATGCCGAGGGCGGCATGTCCGACATGAGCGTGCTCGACTACGCCATGATGGTCGGCGAATCCTACGTCGACACCGAGGTAGTCGAGTATCGCTTCCGCGGACCGGATACCGCCATCACCGGTCATGGCGAAGGCCCGTTGATCGCTACCGCGCTGACCGACGTTCTCGCTGACGGCCTGTCGATGGTCTACTCGTTCTACGATCCGGACTATTCGGACCGGAGCCTCGGCACCTACATGATCCTCGACCATATCGGCCGCGCCCGGAAGATGGGACTGCCGTATGTGTATCTAGGCTACTGGGTCGAGGGATCGCCGAAGATGGACTACAAGCGCCGCTTCCGGCCCCAGGAACATCTGATGGCCCGCGGCTGGCTGCGGGTCGACTGACAGCGAGACGCCGTGGCCCCGGTGCTGGCACGAGACCTCAGCAATCAATCGTACGTCATTGATTTTTTTAAATTTACTACCGTTATAAGCGCTCGGCGACGCCCCGGATCAACGGAACGAAGCGCACGTCGGCGAGTGTCGATTCGTCGATTCCCGCCTCGGTACGGACGTATCGCTTGAGCTCCTGGATGCCCTCAGGCGGACCGATCGGCGCGACCAGGATGCCGTTGGTGCGCAGTTGCTCGAACAACACCTCCGGCACCGCGTCGCCCGCGGCGGTGATGATGATCTTGTCGAACGGCGCGTGCTCGGCCCAGCCCTCCATGCCATCGCCGACCAGGGTGCTGATGTTGTCGAGCCGCAGCGTCTTGAACCGCGATTCCGCAGTCCCCACCAGGGTCCTGAACCGGTCGATGGTGTAGACACGGCTGCAGAGCTTGGCGAGCACCGCGGCTTGATATCCGCTTCCCGTGCCCACCTCGAGCACCCGGTCCTCCGGCTCCAGATCGAGCGCGGCGGTCATCATGCCGACGACCACCGGCGCGGAGATCGTCTGGCCGCAGTCGATCGGCAGCGCTCGTTCGGCATAGGCCTCGCCCCGGGTTTCGGCCTCGACGAAGACGTCGCGCGGCACCGCTTCGATCGCCGAAAGGACTTTCTGATCAGTGATGCCGACCTGCCGGAGCCGCAGGAGCAGTTCGGCGATTTGAATCCGGCGCTCCTCGGTGTCCATCTCGGGCATCGATCAGTCGTCTCCGTTGAAGTGCTTACGCAACGGATCGGCCAGGTCGTAGGCGGTCATGTCTAGGCGCAATGGGGTCACCGAAATCGCGCCCTCCTTGAGCGCTTCCAGATCGGTCCCCGGCTTGATGTCCGGACTGGCGCGGCGATAGGCGAGCCAGTAATACGGATTGCCCCGGCCGTCGGTCCGCTCGTCGATGTGGAGCCCGTGGGTCAGCCGGCCCTGCGCCGTGATCATCAGCCCGGTGACCAGTTCCGGCGTCCGGTTGGGGAAGTTGATGTTGTAGAGCACGGCCGCGGGAAAACCGAACTCGACCAATCGGCGAATGATGTCCGGTGCATGCGCCTCCGAGGTCTCCCACGGTGTGTTACGAACACCATCTTCGAACGTATAGGCTTGGCTGAGCGCGATCGACCTGGCCCCCAGCAGCGTTCCCTCCATCGCCCCGGCTACGGTCCCGGAATAAGTCACGTCGTCAGCGATGTTCTGGCCGGAGTTGACGCCGGACAAAACCAGATCGGGCGGCGATCCGCCGAGCAGCCGCCGCACCCCCATGATCACACAGTCGGTCGGTGTGCCGCGGAGCGCATATTTCTGCTCCGACACCTGGCGCAGTCGCAACGGATCGTTCAGCGATAGCGAGTGCGATAGGCCGCTTTGATCCGTCTCGGGCGCCACCACCCACACATCGTCGGACAGCTCGGCGGCGATCCGCTCCAGCACCTCCAGTCCCGGAGCGTAGATGCCGTCGTCGTTGGTGACAAGAATGCGCATGGCCTCAGCCGATCCTTTCCCGGCCGCCCATGTAAGGCCGAAGGGCATCCGGTACCGTAATCGACCCATCCGGATTCTGGTAGTTCTCCATCACCGCGATCAGCGCCCGGCCGACGGCGACACCGGACCCGTTGAGGGTGTGGACCAGCCGAGTCCCCTTTCCTTCGTTCGGCCGATAGCGCGCCCTCATCCGCCGCGCCTGAAAGTCGCCGCAGACCGAGCAGGACGAAATCTCGCGGTATGTCGCCTGGCCCGGTAGCCACACCTCGATGTCGTAGGTCTTACGGGCGGCGAACCCCATGTCACCCGTGGAGAGCGTCATCACCCGGTAGTGCAGGTCGAGCCGTTGCATAACAGCCTCGGCACAGGCGAGCATGCGTTCGTGCTCGTCGGCCGATTGTTCGGGCGCGGTGATCGACACGAGTTCGACCTTGTCGAACTGATGCTGGCGCAGCATCCCGCGGGTGTCCTTGCCTGCCGCGCCCGCCTCGGACCGGAAACACGGCGTCAGCGCCGCAAAGCGCAGCGGCAGTTCGTCCTCGGTCAGGATCGACTCGCGCACCAGATTGGTGAGCGGCACCTCGGCGGTCGGGATCAGCCAGAGATCGTTCTGCCCGCCATCGGCCCCGCGGCTGACATGAAACATATCCTCCGCCGCCTTGGGCAACTGGCCGGTGCCAAACGGCACCTCGTCCCTGACCAACAGCGGCGGCTGCGTTTCCTCGTAGCCGTGCTCGTCCACATGCAGGTCGAGCATGAACTGGCCGAGCGCCCGTTCGAGCCGCGCCAGATCGCGGCGGAGAACGACAAAGCGCGAACCGGAGAGTTTGGCGGCGGTCTCGAAGTCCATTTGGCCGAGCGCCTCACCGAGGGCGAAATGCTCCTTGGCGTCGTTCAGGCCCGGCCGAGTTCCCCACCGCCGGTACTCGACATTGGCGGCTTCGTCGGGCCCGACCGGCACGCCCTCGGCGGGAACGTTCGGCAGCACCGCCAGCGCATCGTCCAGGGTCTGGTCCAGCGCCTTACCCTTTGCTTCAGCCTCCTGAAGGAACGTTTTGAGGTCCGCGACCTCGGCCATCAACCGCTGGGCGGTCTCCTCGTCGCCGCTGCCCTTCGCCTTGCCGATCGCCTTTGACGCGGTATTGCGCCGCGCCTGTACCTCCTCCAGCGCGACGATATGGGCGCGTCGCTCCTCGTCGAGTGCGACCAGTTCCGCGGCCGCCGGCGCAGCGCCGCGGTCGACCATCGCCCGGTCGAATGCTTCCGGGTTTTCGCTAATCCATCGAATGTCGTGCATGGGGGTATCGCCGGACGAGAAGAGGGCCGCTAGCAGGCTCGTTCAACCGACTCTGCTGCCGCAGCAGGAACGGCGCTGTCTTAGCGGGCTGGGACTCAGGAGGGAAGAGTGCCCTTGGCCAAGCCCCCCGCCCCTTACTCGGCCGCCTCCGCGGCTGCGCGCGCGGCGTCCGCCTCCTCGCGGCGGCGCTGGACGATGCGCACGGCGAAGATCGATCCCTCGTAGAGCAGGATCGTTGGGATCGCGAGACCGAACTGCGAGATGATGTCGGGCGGCGTCAGGATCGCGGCCGCGGCAAACGCGGCGACGATCGCGTAGCGACGGAACTTCTTCAGCGACTCGACGGTTACTACCCCGATCCGCGCCAACAGCGTCAGAACCACCGGAAGCTGAAACACGAAGCCGAACGCCAGGATCAGCGTCATGATCAGGCTGAGATATTCGTTGACCTTGGGTAAGAGCTCGATCGCCGCCTGGCCGTCGCCGCCTTCCTGCTCGAGGCCGAGGAAGAAACCAAGCGCCAGCGGCATGATGATGAAATAGACGACCGCGGCGCCGAGGATAAACAGCAGCGGGGTCGCCACGAGATAGGGAACGAAGGCGCCGCGCTCATGCTTGTAGAGGCCCGGCGCCACGAATTTGTAGATCTGAACGGCGATGACCGGGAAGGCGAAGAAGATCGCGCCGAACAGCGCCACCTTGATCTGAGTGATGAAGAATTCCTGTGGCGCCGTGTAGATCAGGCGCACCTCACGGGTCGGCCCCGCCGCCCATTCGTAAGGGATGACCAGCACGTTGTAGATGTCCTGGGCGAAGATGAAGCAGACAACGAACGCCGCGAGCACGGCAAGCATCGCGTGGATGAGCCGGCCGCGCAGCTCGATGATGTGCTCGATCAGTGGGGCACGGCTGGCCTCGACCTCATCGGCCGGCTCTTCGGCCTTGTCCGGCTTGGCCGTCTCTTCGCTCACGCTTTTGCGTTCCCGGAAGCGACACTGGGCGCGGTCGCGGGCTCCGGCTTGGCCGCAGCATCAGCCTTGGTCTCCGGCGCGGGCGGCGCGGCTTCCGTTTTCACCGGTGCCGACTCTGATGCAGTGGCGGATTCAGGTTCGGTCGGCTTGGCTGTTTCGCCGATCGCCTTCAGATCGCCCTTGATGCCGGCCTCGACCTTCCCGATCTCCTTGCGCACGCTGCCGACCGGATCGATCTTGCCGATGTTGGTGACCTGGTCCTTGACCGTATCGAGCTCGGCCTCGCGGATTGCTTCGTTGAACTGGCGCTGGAAGTCGCCGGCCATCCGCCGCGCCTTGCCGGTCCATTGACCGACCGCCCGAAGCGCGCGCGGCAAATCCTTCGGTCCGATCACGATGATCGCGACGACCGCGATAAACAGAAGCTCTGCCCAACTGATATCCAGCATAGTACCGCTGCGGCAGCCGATCCTGCCGCCGACCCGATCGCGTTATCGCGGTCAGGTCGTCTTGGTCTTCTCCGACGCCTGGGCGTCGACCGTCATCGCGGGCTTATCCTCGATCTTCTCAGGCTCGTCGTCATCGGCGAGGCCCTTCTTGAAGCTCTTCACGCCTTTGGCGACATCACCCATCAGATCGGAGATCTTGCCGCGACCGAAGAGAAGAATCACCACAGCGGCAACAATCAGAAGTTGCCAGAGACTCAAACCACCCATTGGTTCACTCCACCTGTTCTCTCCGCCGACTATCGCAGACCGGCGGCCCGCCCGCAATCAATCCCCACTCCGATTTAGGTTGAGTGGGGGCCCAAAGCAAACTTTGCCGCCTGACCGAGGGCCCACGGAGACCCGAAAACGGCGCCGAAGCCTTATACTGGCCCGTCGTTTGTGGCCAACTCGGCCTCGTCCAGCGGGTCTTCGTCCTCGGTCAGCGCGTCATCCGAGTGCGGCTCCGGCATCTCGAAATCCGACGGCACCCGACTGTCGAGCAGCCCGGCGGCCTTCAGTTCGTCGACCCCCGGCAGGTCGCCGACGCCTTCGAGACCGAAATGGGAGAGGAAAGCGTCGCTGGTGCCGTAGGTCACCGGACGCCCGGGCGACCGGCGACGGCCGCGCAGGCGAATCCAGCCGGTCTCCAGCAGCAGGTCGAGGGTCCCCTTCGATGTCGCGACACCCCGGATCGCCTCGATCTCGGCGCGGGTCACCGGCTGGTGATAGGCAATGATCGCCAGCGTCTCCATCGCTGCCCGCGACAGTTTCTTCTGCTCGACCGCGTGGCGCGAGAGGAGAAACGAGAGGTCGGCGGCGGTCCGCATCGACCACTTGCCGGCAACCTGAACCAGATTGACGCCGCGGTCGGCATAAACCTGTTTTAGTTCATCCAACAGCCCCGCAATGTCCGCGCCCGCGGGCAGCCGGCCCGCGATCTCGTCGGCGGACAGAGGCTCGGCCGAAGCGAACAGGAGAGCCTCGGCCATGCGCCGCGCCTGGCGGCGCTCCTCGGGCGATTGGCCCTCCGCGAAGGCGTCGTTGTCGACGGCGATGGTGACGACGGGATTGGGATTAGCCATGGTCGGCCTCCGTAGGTACGGGTGCGATCGGCTTGTGATCGCGGATGTAGAGCGGTGCGAACGGCTCGGTCTGGCGCATCTCGATGCGCCCTTCGCGGACAAGCTCAAGGCTCGCCCCGAATGAGCTCGCGGTGACCGTCGCGCGATCCTCAGGGTTGAGATAGGGCGACAGAAACGTGTCGAGCGGCGCCCAATCGGCGAGCGACCCGATCATCCCACTGAGGATGTCCTTGGCTTCCTGCAACGACCAGACTTTGCGGCGCCGGACATGGACCACCGCAATCGCCTGCTCCTGCCGGCGCGCGGCATAGGCGGACAAGAGATCATATAGCGTCGCCGAATACTCGCTGTACTTGACGACCGACACCGGTTCCGGCGCGCCGCGGGCGAACACGTCGCGGCCGAGGCGATCGCGATTGGCGAGCCGCGCCGCGGCGTCGCGCATCGCCTCGAGCCGCTGCAGGCGAAATGCCAGCTCCGCTGCCATCTCCTCGCCGCTCGGCTCGTCGGTCTCGGGTTCGGGGAGCAGCAGTCGCGATTTGAGGTAGGCGAGCCACGCCGCCATCACCAGGTAATCGGCGGCGACCTCCAGCCGCAGTTTGCGCACTTCTTCGATGAACGCCAGATACTGCTCGGCCAGCGCCAGGATCGAAATCCGGGTGATGTCGACTTTCTGGGTGCGGGCCAGCGCCAGCAGAAGGTCGAGCGGCCCCTCGAAACCGTCGACATCGACCACCAGAGCCGGCTCGGCGCCCGAGCGCTCGATCGGCTGAAAAGTCTCCCACATCTCGGACTGGTCGGTGGCCATGGTCAGGATGCCTCCGCCCAGCCGACCGACGCGACGAGCGCCAAAAGTTCCTCCCGCCCGGCATCGGGGTCGAAATCCGTCGGTGGACGGATCGACGCCAGCAACCGCGTCGCGCGCTCGGCAGATCGACCGCCGAGTTCGGGGGCAACCTCGGCGACCGCCCGCACCTCGTCCATCCGCCCGTTGCAGTGGAGCACTATGTCGCAGCCCGCGTCGTGGATCGCTGTTGCGCGTTCGCTGTAGCTTCCCGCCAGCGCGTTCATCGAAATGTCGTCACTCATCAGCAATCCGTCGAAACCGATTCGCTGGCGAATAATATCGCGGATCATCACCGAAGAGGTGGTTGCCGGTTGTGTCGGATCGACTGCGGTGTAGACGATATGCGCGGTCATCGCCGCCGGCAGGTCGGCCAGCGCGACGAACGGCGGGAAGTCGGTGTCGACGAGTCGGTCGAGCGGGGCATCGACAATCGGCAGGCCGATGTGGCTGTCGGACACCGCGCGGCCCTGGCCAGGACTGTGCTTCACCACCGGACAGACACCGCCGGCGATCAGCCCGTCAGCCATGGCGCGACCGAGGCTGGTGACAAGGCCCGGATCGCTACCGAAAGACCGATCGCCGATCGCCTCGCTGGCACCGGCCGCGATCACGTCGAGCACTGGGGCGCAGTCGATGGTGATCCCGAGCGGTGCGAGATCGCCGGCGATCAGCCGCCCCTGCAGCCAGGCGGCGCGAATGCCGCGTTCTGCATCGTCCTCCGCAACCCGTCCGATCGATCGGCAGGCGGGATAGTCCGGCCAATAGGGCGGCTTCAGGCGGCGTACCCGGCCGCCCTCCTGATCGATCAGGACCGGTGCATCAGCTCGCTGAACGGCCGCCCGAAACCCTTCGACGAGCGCAGCGACCTGCTCAGGCGCCTCGCAGTTACGCTGAAAGAGGATCAGCCCCCAGGGCTGTTCGGCCGCAAAGAACGCTCGTTCCTCGGCCGTGAGTCGAAGACCGCTGCAGCCGGATATGAAGGCTTTCGCCGCCATGGCCCCCGTGCGTCGGATCAGCGCGCCAGCAAACAGTCACCGCCGGCAGCCTTGAGATCGTCGCAGAGCCGCGCGGCATCGCTATCGGAGAACGGTCCGATCCGGACGCGGTAATAAATGCCGCGGTCGCCGAGATCGGCACGAATGATCGCTGCCTGATACGGCCCGAGGATCCCGGGGTACCGGGCCTGGAGTTCGCGATAGGTGGACCGGGCCGCCTCCTCGGTCCGCTGGGCCGAGACCTGGACCAGCACGCCACCGGTGCCGGCCGCGGGTCCAGCCGGCACGGTGCCTGCGGCAAGATCGATCGGGCCGCCATTAGTGTTTGCCGGCGGTTCGGGTGCTGGCGCCGGGGCCGAGGCCTCCGGCTGTGGCGTCGGCAGCGGCGCCGGCTCGGGCGCTGGGGCCGGTAACGTGTTCGCCGGCGTCTCGGTCACCACCGTGGTTTCCGCGACAACCGCCTCGGTTTCGGCCGCCGCCGACCCGACTTCACTGGGCGCCAAAGCCAGCGCCCGATCGGGATCGGTGACCCCGAGCGGATCGGGATCGACCGCGACGTCCTGCCCCTCCAGCACCGCGTCCATCTCGGTGCGCGCATCGGCGACCACCGTGTCGAGGCTTTCTTCGATCGGCGGAGCGGGTGTAGCTTCGGTCGCGTCGGCCGCGCCTTCCTCGACCGCCTCGCTGCTGACGATGGTCCCGTCCGGTCGAACCACGACCGTCCGAACCTTCCGTGGAGTGTGCACATCATCGGCAACGACAGCCGGCGCTTCGTTCGCGCCGCCGCTGCCATCACCTGCATCGGTGATCGGGCCATCGACGCCCGGCCCGCCAGGGACGATGACCCGCGCGATCGGATTGTCGGCAAGCGCCGGATCCTCGGAGGGAACCTCGGCAATTGGATCGTCCCGCGTGACAAGGGTCGTCTCGGCCCCGGAGTCACCCTCATCGACGCGATCGTAGATCAGCTTGCCCTGCTGCTCCTCATCGGTGGCGCCGGTCTCTTCGGGGAACACCTTGGCTGGCGACGTATCGGCGGTGATCACCGGCGGAGGCGCGTCGCTGCTCGTACCCCCGCTCATCAGATAGGCACCCGCCGCGCCGGCGGCCGCGACGACAAGGATGACCGCGATGATCGCCACGGCCCGGCCCGACCGGCGCCGCTTGAGATTGGCGAGTTCCTCCTCGGGAAACGGAGGCAACTCGTCCTCCGGCGTGAAGCTCGCCGTGTCGAGATCGTCCAGAGAGAAGTCCTCGAGGAAGTCCGCGTCGCCAGGCGGCGGCATGTCGGGCATCGGCCGAGCGACATCACGGGCCTCGCCGCGATTGGCAAGTTGTCGGGACGGTTCGGCGCGTACCCGGCCGGCCGGCCGTGGCGCAAGGCGGCTCCCTCGATCACCGATCCGCCTCGCCGGACGTTCGGTTTCAGTCGCAGGCGCCGCCTCTGTCGGGTCCGAGGGCGCTTCCGGCGAAGCATCGGGACGCGAAGGCCTGAGCTGCAGGCGTGAAAAGTCGGAGCGCCGGCTGAGTTGCTCGGGCGCGCGTCGTGCGGAGCGCGGCGGTTCGGGTGGCTGCGATGGTGTCGGGGCGCCAACATCGGACGCCGGGCTGCGCAACGCCGTTGGTGGTGGCGTGGTCGCCTCCTGAGGCAACTGCGGCTCCGGCGCAACTGGCTCCGGCGCGGCCGATGCTGCCACGGGAGGCTCGGCCGTTGGAGGCTCGGGCGGCACAGGCGGTGCCGCAGCGGCCGGCGGTGGCGCCGGGGTGAGATCAGGTGCCTGGAGCTCCGCGAGCACATCCTCGACAGTCAGAAGCGGGTCTTCCGGTGTGGGTGAAAGGGGCTCGGAAACGTCCGCATCCGGCGCCGGCGGCACAAACTCGGAGGTCGTCTGAAAATCCTCTGGGGGGATCGTATCCGCCGGATGCGAAGCCGCCGGCGGCTCGATCTCAGCCTCCGGAGTGGCATGCTCTTGATCCGCCGGCGCCGGATCGGCGAGCGGCTCGCCCAGGGCAGCGAACGAAGCTTGAAGGTCGTTAAGGAGTTCGGATTCCAGATCGGCGGTCAGGTCGCCATCGGCCGTAGTCTCGGGCGCCGGAACGTCCGTTGGCTCTTCTGGCGGCTGATCGAAGCCGGCCCGACCCGTCACCATACGCGCCAGTTCCGCGAGCGGATCGTCCCCATCGGTCGAGGCTGCCGGCTTACGTTCGCCGGGCGGGCGCACAGGTACTTTTGGATCGTAACGATCGGGCATCGAATTCAGCTTTCACTTCCGCGGTTCAGCGGGTCGCTCGTCCCCTAGCGACGTCAACGCATTTCCTCAGGCGCGCGCACACCAAGAATAGCGAGCCCTGACGACAACACCAGATTAATGGCATGAACAAGAGCGAGGCGCGCCAACGTCGACTCTGAGTCCGTTTGGTTAATAAAACGCAATTGCGGCAACTCCTTGCCCCTGTTCCAGTGGGCGTGGAAGTCCGAAGCCAGCTCATGAAGGTAGAACGCGATTCGGTGCGGCTCGCGCGCTTCGGCCGACGCCTCGACGACCCGCGGATATTCCGCCAGCCGGCGAACCAGCGCGATCTCGCCCTCGTCGACGAGCGCTGACAGATCGGCGCCCGCGAGAGCCGTCGGCGATGCGTCGAGGTCCGGCACCTCGCTGGACGCCTGCCGGAATACCGAACAGGTCCGCGCATAGGCGTACTGGACGTAGAAAACCGGATTGTCCTTCGATTGTTCGGTGACCGTGTCAAAGTCGAAGTCGAGTTGCGCGTCGTTCTTGCGGAACACCATCATAAACCGGATAGGGTCCGGCCCGACTTCATCCACTAGATCACGAACCGTGACAAAGTCACCGGCCCGCTTGGACATTTTGATCTGTTCGCCGCCCTGCATCAGCCGCACGATCTGGACCAGCTTGATCTCGAAATCGACGTCATCGCCGCCGACCGCGCGAACCGCGGCGCTGATCCGCTTCACGTAGCCGCCATGGTCGGCGCCGACCACATCGATCATGTGTTGGAAGCCGCGCCGTAGTTTGTCGGCGTGATAGGCGATGTCCGCAGCCAGGTAAGTGGGACTGCCGTCCGACTTCTTGAGCGGCCGATCGATGTCATCACCGAACTCGGTCGCGCGGAACAGAGTCTGCTCCCGGTCTTCCCAATCGTCCGGCAACTTGCCCTTCGGCGGCGGCAGCCGGCCCTGATAGACCAAACCGCGCTCGGCGAGCCCCGCGATCGCCGTCTCGATGGCGTTCGGGTCGCCGGTCGTCAGCGACCGCTCGGAGAAGAACACCTCGTGGCTTATCGAGAGGGTCGCCAGGTCGTCGCGGATAATCGCCATCATCGCGTCGATGGTGGCCGCACGGACAATGGGTAGCCACGCCGGCTCGGCCATGTCCCGAAGCGTCTCGCCATACTCAGCGGCAAGCGCCGCGCCGACCGGCTTCAGATAATCGCCAGGGTAAAGTCCCTCGGGAATAGCGCCGATCACCTCGCCCAGCGCCTCGCGATACCGCAGGTAGACCGACCGCGCCAGGACATCGACCTGGGCGCCGGCATCGTTGATGTAGTATTCGCGCGTCACCGCATATCCGGCCGCGTCGAGCAGGTTGGCGAGCGCGTCGCCGACCACCGCCCCGCGGCAGTGGCCGATGTGCATCGGCCCGGTCGGATTGGCCGAAACGTACTCCACATTGACCTTCTCGCCGGCTCCGATCTCGGACCGGCCAAAGGCCTTGCCGGCGGCGAGCAGGGCGGCGAGCGTCCCATGCCAATAGGCGTCGGTCAGCCGCAGGTTGATGAAGCCCGGTCCGGCGACGTCGACCGTCTCGATGTCTGGGTCGTCGGCAAGCGCCGCCGCCAGCCGCTCTGCGAGTTCTCGCGGCTTCGCCCGCAGCGGTTTGGCGAGTACCATCGCGGCATTGGACGCCAGATCACCGTGGTCAGGATCGCGCGGCGGTTCGACCACGAGGCGGCTGGTGTCGAGATCGGCCATGCCCGCGTCCGCGGCGATTGATTGAGCGGCGGCCGTCAACCGACGCGTGAAGTCTTTGAAGATGGTCATGGGCCAGCTTGTCCGGATTGCCGGGGCGCCTAGCCCATATCGAGGGTCGGGTCAAACGGACGCCGGCCAACGGCACGAGAAAGCCCCTAACCATCGGCCTTATTTCGCCGTGAGGTCAACGGCCGGCGGACCCAAGCCCGACCTCGCTAACGAAAGAACCTCCGCATGAAATGGCCAGGACCGCCCGTCCGAACAAACACGTCAACGTGCAGCCGGATGGCCTCCCTCGCCTGAAACTTGCCGATCCGGTCGATCCCGGCCTCCAGCAGATCGGTCCTAAAGACGTAGGCGTCGGAGCGCCCACCGCCGTCGACGGTTCTCGCACTGCCATTGTGCTTATCACCGACCCGCTCACCGTTGAGGATATCGTCGCAGGCGTTGTTCTTCAGGAGACCACCGCCGCTGAGGCCCTCGAGCCCCCCGCAGTCCGCTCCACCAACGGTCGTATCGTTGCAGAACGCTTGCTTGAAGACCGTGAGGCCACCACCCCTGGCCAGGACATCGAGCAGCATGGCAACGCCAGTATTCATGTCATCGAAACGGAAGAAAACATCGTCATTCTGGCGAAGCTCGATGCTATCAATGCGGCCTTTCTTAAGAGTGCCGTCCTCTCGGTACTCAAGGCTGCTTCCCCGGATGACGACGAGAACGTCGTTGCCGAGATCGAGTTTGTGAGTCTTGCCAGTTGACTTGATAACGATGCCGTCGAAAAGCCCAGCGAGATCGATGCTCTCGAAGTAAGAAGAAATGTCGGCGCCAATCCGTAACTCTGCCATGCCTTGTCTCCAACGAATGTCGCGCGGGCACGCGCTGACTACCGACGAGCGCGCGCCCGCGCCGTCAGCGACAGTGTTAAGCCTCGTAATTTGCGTCCCCCGGCATCGACCGAGTGCTGGCGCACCCGTTGCCGCCGTGCCGCGGTGGAGAGAGAACACGCAAAAGAAAGGGACTATTCGCGGGATACAGACGTTGCCTAATGTTTCAGCACAAACGTCTCGCCGACCTTGGGAACAATCGCTTCCACGCCGCGACCGCCCGCCGCAAGGAACCGGCTCTTCTGCTCGGTCGGCGCCTCTTCGCTGAGCGGAAACGTACCCCAATGAATGCCGATCGCGGTCGGCGCACCCATGATGCGGGCAATCTCGGCCGCCTCGTCGGGGTCGACGTGGAACGGCGCCTGGAACCAGCGCGGCGACCAGGCGCCGATCGGGACCAGGGCAACGTCCACCGCTCCTGACCGGCGCCGCATCTCTTCGAAGATCGAACCGAAGCCCGTGTCGCCGGCGAAATAGACCGCGTCGGAGTTGTCGCGCAGAATCCAGCCAGCCCACAGCATGGAGTCGCCGACATATGGCGGACGGCGGACGCCGTGGATCGCCGGCACCGCCTCAATCGCGAGATCGTCATGGTGGCGGGTTTCGTACCAATCCATCTCGGTCACGTTTCGGAAGCCGGAGAGGCGTACGAGATTGCCGACACCGAGAGGCACGTAGACCGCGGCGTTCGGATGGCGGTTGGCAAGCCGCCTGAGCGACGGGATGTCGAGATGATCGTGGTCAGCGTGGGAGATAACGATGACATCGATCGGCGGCAGCTCGTCGATGCCGGGTGCGGCCGGCGCATGGCGCAGGACGCGAAGCGGTCCGGCGCCGACGGTATGCATGAACACGGGGTCGGTCAGCACCCACTGGCCGCCGATGCGGATGAGGGTGGTGGCATGGCCGATCCACGTGACCGCCAGCGATGCGTTCGCTGCCCGCTCCAGACCGGCGCGCACCTGGTCGGGCGGAAGCACATGGTTCTCCGGAAGATCATACGCATCGGGGAACAGACCGTTCAGCATCTGGTGCGCGTGATCGGCCCAGTCGTTCGCGGTCGCTACCGGCTCGACGAACGAACCGATATTGCGGAAGCGACCATCAGTATAGTGATCGCCCGGTGGCGGCCCCTGATAGGTGGCGACGCAGCCGGCCGCCAGCAGGGCCAGGCCGAAAGCCCAACCCCGCAGAAGCGCCATGCGCCCTGATGCCGACTTCGGTGCTGACGCCATACCTCCGCCCCACTCCCGTCGCCGAACAGGCTAAGGGCTTAGACGAACATTGCCTACCCCGACGAGGAGCCGTCCTGGAGCTGACGATACGCATTGGTGGCGTAGCGGTCGGTCATCCCGGCGAGAAAGTCGGCGACCCGGCGCGCGGCCGTAGCCTCATCCGCGTTCGCCGATGGGCGCCACGCCTGCGGCATCGTCTCCGGCCGGGCGCGGTAGATGTCAAACAGGCCGCGAACCAGCGCCTCGGCTTCGGTCATCACGTCCATGACCGAGGCCGACCGATAAACATGAGCGTACAGATGAGCCTTGATCGCCCGTTCCGATTCCCGCATAGCCGGCGAGAAGGCGATCACCGCGTCACCGGCGTCGCGAACGCCGTCAGCCGACGCAGGCCCCAACGCATCCAGCCGCTGCAACGACGCGGTAATCACATCCTCGATCATCGTCGTGATCAGTCGCCGCGTCAGTTCGTGAACGGCACGCTCCCGGGCCAGCCCCGGATACTCCCTGGCGATATCAGCCAGCAACTGCCCGGGTAGCGCCAGGTCGGCCAGCCCGTCGAGCGACAGCAGCCCGGCCCGCAGCCCATCGTCAATGTCGTGAGCGTCGTAGGCGATGTCATCGGCGATCGCCGCGGCCTGTGCCTCGGCGCTCGGCCAACTCGACAAGCGAAGATCCAAACCGCTGGTAATCTCCCCGATCGTGTCCGCGAAGTCAGTGTTGTCGGCCGCGTCTCGGCTGACCGGCCCGTTGTGTTTGACCAGGCCCTCGAGCGTTTCCCAGGTAAGGTTCAGGCCGTCGAAGCGCGGATAGCGTCGCTCCAGCCGGATCACCACGCGCAGCGCTTGGATGTTGTGGTCGAAGCCGCCATAAGCCGCCATCGCCGCGTTCAGCGCCCGCTCGCCGGCGTGGCCGAACGGTGTGTGGCCGAGATCGTGGGCCAACGCCACGGCTTCGGCGAGGTCTTCGTCGAGGCGCAGCGCCCGCGCCAGGGCCCGGGCGATCTGGGCGACCTCCAGGGTGTGAGTCAGGCGGGTACGATAGTGGTCGCCCTCGTCGACCAGGAAGACCTGGGTCTTCTCCCGCAGGCGCCGGAAGGCGGTGGAGTGGACGATCCGGTCCCGGTCGCGCTGAAAATCGGTGCGGGTCGGACTTTGCGGCTCCGGATAGACCCGGCCGCGGCTCTGGCGCGGATCGGCGGCGAAGACGGCGCGCTCGGCCCGGCCAAAACCGATGCGTTCGCTGATGTTGGTCAAGGTCGGCCGCCCCCGGACGATTGACACCGGATACGGTGCTTCATACCTATCGGGGAGATGGGAGCACAAGCGATGACTGATGTCGTCCCCTCCGACGTGACGGTTTCCGATCGCGCGATTTCGCGGATCGCCAAGATTCTGGCCAACGAGCCGGGCGGAACGGCGTTGCGCGTCAGCGTGTCCGGCGGCGGCTGCTCCGGCTTTCAGTACGGCTTCGACCTCGAGACCAAGCGGGAAGCCGATGACATTGTGATCGAGCGCGACGGCGCGACGGTGCTGATCGACCCGGTGTCGCTGCCCTACATGACCGGCTCGGTGATCGACTTCGTCGACGACCTGATCGGCCAGTCGTTCCAGATCCGCAACCCCAACGCCACCGCGTCCTGCGGCTGCGGCACCAGCTTTTCGATCTAGTTCTCGTCCGTCCACCGACCTCGCTTCACCCGCCCCATGCTGAGGTAGCCGCGTGAGCGGCCCTCGAGGCGAGGAGGAGATTGGGCTCAAGCCGCCCTCGGTCCTAACCGGCGCCCCCGTGAAACCGCTCCACCGTCATTCCGGCGGAAGCCGGAATCCATCGATGTCGGCATCACTTGCCCGGCGTGTTCACAGGCGACGCCGCCTTGTCTGGACCCCGGCTTTCGCCGGGGTGACGGTCGGTGGGTAAATCCGTCACGGAAAAACAGGAGGAGGCCGCGGAGCGGCCCTCGAAGCAAGCACGGCGGGGCCGTGCGCCAAGTGGAATACCTCGTGCGTCTTTCAAGGCTCGGGCTAACGCCCTCGCACCTCAAGATGAGGAGGTTGGAGATCGTGGCCAAGCCGAAAGAAGTACGACCACCTGGAACGTGCGACCACTTCCCTCATGCTGAGGTGCTTCGCGGAGCGAAGCCTCGAAGCACGCACCGCAGCGCATCGCGGCGAAAGCGAGCCCCCTACTCGAGGTCCTCGATCGCCTCGCCGGCCTCGCCGCCGACCCGCTGGGCGAGCGCGGCCTCCATGAACGGATCGAGCGCCCCGTCGAGCACTTCCTTAGGGTTGGTGCTTTCCACCCCGGTCCGCAGGTCCTTGACCAACTGATAGGGCTGCAGGACGTAGGAGCGGATCTGGTGGCCCCAGCCAATGTCGGTCTTGGTCGCGGCCTGGGCATTGGCCTCCGCCTCTCGGCGTTCCAGTTCCACCTCGTAGAGCCGCGCCCGGAGCATCGACCAGGCGGTCGCCCGGTTCTTGTGCTGGGAGCGCTCGCTCTGGCACTGAACCACGATGCCAGTCGGCTCGTGGGTGAGCCGCACCGCCGAGTCGGTGGTGTTGACGTGTTGGCCGCCCGCTCCCGAGGCGCGGTACGTGTCGGTGCGCACCTGCGACTCGTCGATCTCGATCTCGATCGAGTCGTCGATCACCGGATAGACCCAAGCGCTGGCGAACGACGTGTGGCGACGGGCGTTAGAATCGAACGGCGAGATGCGCACCAGCCGGTGGACGCCGGATTCGGTCTTCAGCCAGCCATAGGCGTTCGCCCCCTTGATCAGCAGCGTCGCCGACTTGATCCCCGCCTCTTCCCCCGCATGATACTCAAGCACCTCGGTCTTGTAGCCTTTGCGCTCGGCCCAGCGCTGATGCATCCGCATCAGCATCTCGGCCCAGTCCTGGCTCTCGGTGCCGCCGGCGCCAGCGTGGATTTCGAGGTAGGTGTCGTTGCCGTCCGCCTCGCCGGAGAGCATCGTTTCGATCTCGCGGCGCTCGACCTCGGTCTGCAGCTTTTTCAGCGCGGCTTCCGCCTCGCCGACCACCGACTGGTCGTCCTCGGCTTCGGCGAGCTCGATTAGTTCGATCTGGTCGGAGAGTTCCTGTTGAAGCCGCTCGACCGCCTCGATCTGGTCGGCGAGCTGCTGGCGCTGGCGCATCACCTTCTGCGCCCGCTCCGGCGCGTTCCAGAGGTCCGGATCTTCCGCGGCCGCGTTCAGGTCGGCGAGACGGGACTGGGCGGTATCCCAGTCAAAGATGCCTCCTCAGCAGGCCGATGCCCTGCTCGATCCCGTCGACAATGTGTTGGCTTTCGGCGCGCACGCTTCACTCCGCCAGATTCTTTCGGATTTCGGTGGCGAGCATGTAGCCGCGACAGCGAGTGGATACAAGCGCGTCGGTCGAAAAGTCGAACCGGTTTGGCCAATTCGTAGACTGCCTGACCACGTCTCGGCAGTGACCGTGTCGACTCGTTCGACGAGCCCTCTTGCGCGCTCACCTGCGTCTAGTCTTTTTCCAGACTCGGCCGGTCCGGCCCGTCGGTTGTCGACGCGCTACTGGCAACCGTTCTCGCCATATTCGAGCAGGCTGAGGAAGTCCTCGGTCAGGTAGGGGCCGTAACCGACGCCAGGTTGATCGGGAAAGCCGAACGACTCGACGCTGATCACATAGTGATCGTCCGGGAACTGGTTGTTCGCCGTGCCAATCCAGGCACCGCCGCTCGAGCCGCGCTGGTCGGCGGCGTCCAGCGCTGGGCGCGGTCGCCGCCCGGCGGCGCGCTGGCGTTCTCGTTGTCGCCGGACTGGGCCCAGGCGGGCGTACCCGCCAAGGCAACCGCAATCGCTGCAGAAATGATCGAGAACCGTTTCACCTGACCCTCCCTTGTCCTCCCGGTTGTCCGGGAGAAACGCCCCCAAAAGTCGCGTTTCGCCCATGGCCGTCGCCACCTGTTGGCCGCCGCGGCGACCGGGCGGATCGTAGCAGGGATAAACGTTGATATCAGGGGGAAACACCGACGTCGGTGGGCGCCGGCTAGGGGCGCCGACTCCTCTCGGACTGTCTAACCCCTCTCGGCTCACGGATGTACCCACCCGAACGCGGCGCCCTCGAGGTGGCGACCGGGCCGCAACAAGGCGATGTCGGCCGGTGTCGACCTCATTTCCAACGACTACGGCCCCGGACCGGGCCGGGGCCGCAACGTAACGTCAGATCATTCGCCGAGTGGGCTAGTAGAGACCGCCGGTGCCCGAGACCACGGCGCGGTCGGCTTCCGGCGCCACCGTCAACGGCTGGCCGAACGAGTCGGTGTAGCCGATGATCGAGTAGGTGTCGGGCGGGCCGGTACCCGGCTTGAAAGCTTCGAGCAGCACACCGCCACCGGTCCCGTTGGTGTGGAGCCCGGTCTTGCGGTCGATCGGGATGAAGTTCATGCCCGGCGGCACCCGGAACGGGATCGCCGGCTTGTCGGCCAGTGCCTGCTTCATGAAGTCGACGAAGATCGGCGCCGCCAGCTGGCCGCCGGTCGACGAGCGGCCGAGATTGCGCGGCTGGTCGTAGCCGACGAACACGCCGACCACCAGGTCGGGCGAGAAGCCGACGAACCAGGCGTCGCGATAGTCGTTGGTGGTGCCGGTCTTGCCGGCGAGCGGCTTATCGATCTCGCGCGACACCACGGTCGCGGTGCCACGCTGGACGACGCCCTCCAACATCGACGTCATCTGATACGCGGTCATCGGATCGAGCACCTGATCGGAGTCGTCGATGATCACCGGCTCGTCCTGGCCCTGCCATTCGCCCGCAGCGCATTGTTCGCAGATGCGCTGGTCGTGGCGGAACACCGTCTCGCCGAAGCGATTCTGGATGCGGTCGATAAGGGTCGGGCTGATCGACCGTCCGCCATTGTTGATCACCGAATAGGCCGCCACCATGCGCAGCACGGTCGTTTCGCCGGCGCCGAGCGACATCGGCAGGAACGTCGGCAGATTGTCGTAGACGCCGAACCGTCGGGAGTATTCAGACACCAGCGGCATGCCCATGTCCTGGGCGAGCCGCACCGTCATCACGTTGCGCGAGCGTTCGATGCCGGTGCGCAGCGTCGATGGCCCGGAGAAGTCGTTGCTGTAGTTGGACGGCCGCCAGATCGGCTGGCCCGGACCCGGATCGATTTCGATCGGTGCGTCCATCACCACCGACGACGGCGTGTAGCCGTTGTCGAGCGCCGCCGAATAGACGAACGGCTTGAACGACGAGCCCGGCTGGCGATAGGCCTGAGTCGCGCGATTGAATTCGCTGTCGGCGAACGAGAAACCGCCGACCAGCGCCAACACGCGACCGGTGTGCGGATCCATGGCGACGATGGCGCCTTCGATCTCCGGCACCTGCTGGAGTTCGTACTGGCCGTCCTCACCTTCCACTTCGGAGACGTAAATGACGTCGCCGACCTTCGGCCGCTTGCCAGCCCATTTCATCTGCGAGGACGGCACAACAGCGGTCTCCCGCTCGTCGCCGATCGCGCCGTTCTGCCCACGCATCGGCTGCAGCCCGACCGTCAGGCCGTTACCCGAGGATTCGAGCACGATCGCCAGACGCCACTCGATCACGTCGGTCAGCGCTTCGACCTCGGCGACCGTCGCGCCCCAGTCTTCGCCGAGCGCATCGAAGTGCTTGACCGGACCGCGCCAACCACGGGCCCGATCGAAGCGGACCAGGCCGCGCATCAATGCGCCACGGGCCATCAGTTGCATGTCCGGATCGAGCGTCGTCCGCACCGACAGTCCGCCCTCGTAGAGCGCCTTTTCGCCGAACATCTGGGCGAGCTGCCGCCGCACTTCCTCGGCGAAATAGTCAGCCGCGAACAAGTGCGGCGCGGTCACCCGGCGATTGACGTCAAGGGGCTCAGCCTTGGCCGCCTCACCTTCCTCCGACGTAACGAAGCCGTTCTCAATCATCCGGTCGAGAACCCAGTTACGCCGGTCAATCGCCTGGTCGGTCTTGCGGAACGGATGGTAGTTGTTGGGCGCCTTCGGCAGCGCGGCCAGATACGCCGCTTCGGCCAGGGTCAGTTCGTGAACCGACTTGTCGTAGTATTCAAGCGACGCGGCCGCCACGCCGTAAGCACCAAGCCCGAGGAAGATCTCGTTGAGGTAGAGTTCGAGGATCTTGTCCTTGCTGTAGGCGCCCTCGATCCGAAGCGACAGGATCGCCTCGCGGATCTTCCGCTCGATGCTGCGCTCGTTGGTGAGCAGGAAGTTCTTCGCCACCTGCTGGGTGATTGTCGAGGCGCCAACCGCCCGCCGACCGGAGCCGTAGTCCTGGACGTTTTGGATGGCCGCCCGAGCGATGGCGAAATAGTCGAGCCCGGAGTGATGGTAGAAGTTCTTGTCCTCGGCCGACAGAAACGCCGCCTTGACCCGATCCGGAATGGCCTGGATCGGCAGGTAGAGGCGCCGCTCGCGCGCATATTCCGCGACCAATTGTCCGTCCGACGCATGGATACGCGTCATCACCGGCGGCTCGTATTTCGCCAGCACGTCGTAATCCGGCAAGTCCTGTGTGAGATCAGAGACGTACCAGGCGATACCAGTAGCAACCACTAAAAACAGCACGGCACCAATCCCGAACAGATAACCGAAGATCCGTAGTATCATAACGCGTGCATTCCCCAGCCGTCGATGCGCGGCTCTCGCGTTGTCAGGGCGCCGGCTTCGCCGGGGATACCTTCGTATCCGAGTCTTCGCTGCATCGTCGAGTTTTGTGGAGAAACTAGGGCGACTGTGGCCGGCGACGCGCAGCGTCGCCAACGGTGGCCGATGTGCAACAGGGATCTCACTGGCCGCCTCGCTGGGCGATTTTGGTTTCGAAGAAGCCGTCAATTGCCTCCACGATCGAGGTCGCCGTGTTGGCGCGCCAATCCTCTGAGAGCAGCAACTTCTCGTCGTCCGCGTTGGACACGAAGCCGAGCTCGATCAGCGCCGACGGCACGTCAGGCGCCTCGAGAACGCGGAAATTGGCCTGCTGATGCGGAACCTTGAACATCCGGGTGGTACTCTTCATTTCCTTCACCAGGTTGCGGGCGAAAACGGTTCCGAAGTTGCGGGTTTCGCGCCGGGTGAGATCGATCAGGATGTCGCGCACCTCGTCCGTGTCCTCGGCTGCGACATCGAGGCCGGCGAGGACATCCACCTGGTTTTCGAGCTCTGCCAATTCCGCGGCCATCTTGCCCGAAGCCTCGTCGGCCGCCGTGTAGATAATCGCCCCACGGATGGATCGCCCGCGGAAGGAGTTGGCGTGAATCGACACGAACAGGTCGGCGTTGTTGTCCTGCGCAAAGGCGACCCGATCGCCGAGCGCTACGAAACTGTCGTCAGTTCTGGTGAACAAAACGTTATAGTGGCCGGTTTCCTTTAACTTTTCGCCGAGGATTTCCGCGAATTCGAGGGTCACGTGCTTTTCGATCGCGCCACCGCGCCCCTTGGCCCCGGTGTCGATGCCGCCATGTCCGGGGTCGAGCACAACCGTCGGCAGGTCGCCGTTTTGCGGTGTCGACAGCGCCCGGTCGCGCCGCGCGGCGCTTTGTACGCCGAGCGATTCCCGGTAGGCGCGGTTGGCTTCGAGGAACGACTCGCGGTCGGTTGGGACAATGTCGATGACCAAACGCGCCGGTTGCGCGTCGGCAGGTGGTACGACGAACGATTTGTCCACCCGCACTGGACCCGAGACGTCGAGGACCATCCGGGATTTGCCCGGAGAAATAAAGCCATAGCGGAAGGCCGCGAATAGGCCGCGCATATCGGGCGCCGCGTCCTGGTCGAACCGGAATGTTACCTCCGACATGTCGACGACGATTCGGTATGGATCGGCCAGGGTGAAGACGGCAGCCTTGGTGTCCCTGGTGAGATCGGCGATGAATCGGGTCCTGTTCTCGTCGCCGACAATGCGCGCATCGAACATGACGGGCGTTTCGGCGGCCGCCGTCGCGACGCTGGACAGGACAGTGGCGGCAATCACTGCTAGGATTGCCCAAAAGGCGGGGAAACCGCGCTTTCGACGCCCAAATCGACCGCCCTGGGTGCCCCAGCCAGCGTTCAAAGAAGTCTCCCACTCCCGCGCCCGTCCTGCTTCTTAAAGGATGGCAAGCAGGAGGTTAACCGTCTATGGCCCATTTTTGCGACTTGACCGACGCATCTTGCATTGCTGGTGCGGCGCACATACAACAGTGACACGGAGTTCATCTTCCGTCCGCTTGAGAGCCCATCACGGCTGTGGCGGTCCGAAACGGCGGCGCTTATTGATTTTTAGCCACCGGCCGAACCGGTATCCCCCAAGAACCGGTGGAAGATGTGGCGGGCCCGTGTCCGAATGCGACAGCGCATGAAAACTGGCGTAAATCGGGCGGCACCCGCGTTCCGATGGCGGCCCGATACAGCGCGGCCGCGGTATCCCCGGGCAGGGCCCGGGCCGAGAGAACGAGAAAGGTTCGGCGTACTGAGATGACCCAGCATCCGGTTTCCCTCCCGCCCAGCAAGGACATGATGTCCATCCGGCGGCCGGAGCACGGGCCAGGCGCCACGTATCAACAACAACACGGCCAGTTGACTGGCGCCGCGACGAGGTCCCAAGACACCCGTTGCCGGGCGCCGGCATTTGGCCCCGGAGAATCAGATCAATGGCCAATAAAATGCTTGTCGATGCCGCCCACCCCGAGGAGACCCGGGTCGTGGTTCTTCGCGGCAATCGAGTCCAGGAGTTCGACTTCGAGTCCGCGAACCGTAAACAGCTTCGCGGCAATATCTATCTAGCCAAGGTTACCCGCGTCGAGCCGTCGCTTCAGGCAGCGTTCGTCGATTACGGCGGTAACCGCCACGGTTTCCTAGCCTTTTCGGAAATTCACCCCGACTACTACCAGATTCCGGTCGCCGACCGGCAGGCGTTGATCGAGGCGGAACGGGAAGAGGCCGCCGCCTCGGACAACGGAAACGGCAACGGGGTCGAATCCGAGTCGAAAACGGCAACCGCTGCCGACGAGGAGGCGCCTAAGCCCGCCGAGCCGGGCGACGAGGCTGCCGGGAGCGACGACGAAACCCAGCCCGAGGCTGTTGCGGCTGAGGCCGCGGAACCGGCAACGATTTCGGAGCCGCCGGACGATGGCGCACCGACCGACAGCGAAAGCGACAACGGGGAAACCGCCGAGGCGGCTGCGGAAGCTGACGAACAGGCTGAGACTGAGGCCAAGGCCGACGACGCACAGCCGGCTGATCACAGCGATGGCGAACCCGGTGTAACCGAAGCGGCTTCCTCCGACGACAGCGACACGGGCGACGACGAGGAAGAAGTCGACTCGGTCGGTGCCGAGGACGCGCTCGAAGAGGTGCCGGAGCGCCGCAAGCCACGGCCCCGCCAATACAAGATCCAAGAGGTCATCAAGCGGCGGCAGGTCCTGCTGGTTCAGGTCGTCAAGGAAGAGCGCGGCAACAAGGGCGCGGCGCTGACCACCTATCTGTCGCTCGCCGGCCGGTATTCGGTATTGATGCCGAACACGGCGCGCGGCGGCGGAATCTCCCGCAAGATCACGGCCCCGGCTGATCGCAAGCGACTGAAGGAAGTGGTCGCCGACCTCGATGTTCCCGAGGGTATGGGTGTGATTCTGCGCACCGCTGGGGCCAGTCGCACCAAGGCCGAGGTCAAGCGCGACTTTGAATACCTTCTGCGGCTTTGGGAAAACGTCCGCGAACTGACCCTCCACTCGACGGCGCCAACGCTGGTCTATGAGGAGGGCAGCCTGATCAAGCGGTCGATCCGCGATCTCTACAACAAGGACATCGACGAGATTCTCGTCGCCGGCGACGACTCCTACCGCGAGGCCAAGGAGTTCATGCGCATGCTCATGCCGAGTCATGCGAAGAACGTAAAGCCCTATCGCGACAGCCAGCCGCTTTTCGCCCGTTCGGGCATCGAGGCGCAGCTCGACGCGATGTTCTCGCCACAGGTGACGCTGCGCTCGGGCGGCTATCTGGTCATCAACCAGACCGAGGCGCTGGTCGCGATCGACGTCAACTCGGGGCGGGCGACACGCGAGCACAACATCGAGGACACCGCACTCCAGACCAATCTTGAAGCTGCCGAGGAGATTTCGCGCCAGCTTCGCCTGCGCGACCTGGCCGGTCTGATCGTCATCGACTTCATCGACATGGAGGAGAAGCGCAACAACCGGTCGGTCGAACGGAAGCTGAAGGAAGCCCTGAAGACCGACCGCGCCCGAATCCAAGTCGGCCGTATTTCCCACTTCGGCCTGCTCGAGATGTCGCGCCAGCGCTTGCGGAC
Organism: Bauldia sp.; assembly: GCF_965232525.1. GTDB lineage: Bacteria > Pseudomonadota > Alphaproteobacteria > Rhizobiales > Kaistiaceae > Bauldia. The sequence continues at coordinate 3,706,698 of NZ_OZ246980.1, forward strand.
CGGCGTTCTGGAATCGACCACGATCACCTGCCCGATGTGCCAGGGAACCGGACACATCCGCGCCCCATCGTCCGTCGCCCTGCACGTCCTGCGCTCGCTCGAGGACCAGTTGCTGAAGGCGGCCACCCATAACCTGGTCGTACGGACACCGACCCCGGTCGCCCTCTACATCCTCAACCAGAAGCGCGGCCACCTGTCCGATCTTGAACGACGGTTCAGCCTGTCGATTGCCGTCCATGCCGACGAGGGCCTCGCGCATGGTGCGCACTTTGCCGTCGACCGCGGCGAGCCGGCCGAGCGGGTCGAAACCGGCGGTGCCACCGTCCAGCCGGACTCCGTCCAGCCTGAGATCGCCGACGAGGCATCCGAGCCGGTCGCCGCCGAGCGGGAAGACGAAAGCACCGATGCCCCTGAGGAAGGGGGGCGTCGCCGTCGACGTCGGCGTCGCAGGCGTGGCAGCGGTGGCGAAGCCGCTGACGCCGAACGGCGCGAGACTGTCGAAACGGCGTCTGAAGGCGACGAGCCGACGATCGAGCCGGCCGAACAGGCCGCCGAGGTCCAGTCGGGCGACGATGAAGATCAGCCGGCGCGGAAGCGGCGTCGTGGGCGTCGCGGTGGCCGCCGCGGGCGTCGCAGCCGCGGCGAAGCAGCGGCGACCGGCGAGAACGCCGAAGCAGAAGCGACCGCCGATGACGGCGAAGACCAGCCCGCCGACGCCTCCCGCGGCAACGGCGCGACGCCGGTCGACGCAGCCCCGACAGCCGACGACGAGGAGCCGACGCCCGAACCCGTCAGCCCCCAAATCGCCGAGCCGGACGAGCCGATCACCGTCGCGGCCAGTTCTCCCGACACCCCCACCGGCGAAGCCCCGCCGTCAGAGCCAACTGAATCCGAAGACGAATGGGCGCCGATCGAACCGCTCGATCAGCCGGCACCGGCCGAAGCGGCTGATGACGCTGACGAAATGCCTGCTCCGGAGCCTGCGCCCGAACCGGCGCCAGCGGTGGATTCGGAATCTGACAAGCCAAAGCGCCGCGGCTGGTGGCAACGCAACTTCTTCTAGCGCTCGGATCGGTCCCGATTTAGCTGGGTCGCGTAGCCGAGTGCCATTCTCCCGGAGTTGAGCCAGCCCTCGGGGTACAGGTCACGCCGTGTTGTGATGATGTCGATGATCTGTGCCTCGATGGCTGGATCGTCAGTTGCTGCAGACAGGAAACCAATGATAGAAGCGCGCCCTGCATCTTCAGGGATGGAGCCTTGGTTCCTCGGATGGAAGTAATGCGCTAGATCGTTGTTGGCGACGACGTGCTCGCGAATTGTCTTGGTCGTCGCAGCAATGATTGAAGGGTCGACTTCGAATCCAGCCTGAACCGCCTCGTACAGGAACGGGACCGTAAGGCCCGCCTTCCAGACATACTCCGAATACCCACGAGCGTTCGGATCATTCATCGACTCCGGTACCTGGAGATAGGGGAAGTAATTCCAGGCGATATAGCCGTCTTTGTCGATCTCCACGCCTCTTTCGAACACGCGAATAATCCAGCGGATCCGGTCAGCATAGAACTCGTCACCCGTGATCGCATACATGTTCAGCAGCGTTTGCCCCTGCAAATGAACATGATTGGTGGCCTCGAATTTGTTGACCAACGGGCGCCAGAACCAAACTTCGTCGGCTCCCTCGGCAGGCCTGAGGTCCACATCGAACTGTCGGTAGGCTGTAGAAAAGAAATCGATGACATCCTCCGCGAATGGCCGGTATTCAGCCAGCGCGGGGTCTTCGTTGATCAATCGCGCGAACCCAGTGGCCGGCCGCATGATGATCGAAAAGTGCGTGACATGGGCGACCCAAAGGCTCGCGTCCCCGGCATTGCGGCCAAGGTTCGCCGATCCCCAGGCGTCCATAACCCGGTCGTGGTAATCGTCGTGAAGGCCGAGCACGCTGTCGCGCATCTCCATTACGCGTTCGAAGAAATCGACATAAAGGTCCACGAAACGTGTCTGCCCGGTACGTTGATAGGCCACCAGCGCAATATTGCCCAACATGCCGGTCCCCCACGCCATCGAACCATGGCGGAGATCCCCTTGTTGGACGACTTTATGGAGATGTTCCTCTGACTTACGTTGCAGGTAGCCGTACAGCGCGTTTGGTTCAAACACCTCGCCGAGGAATTGCGACAGGATTTTCTGCGGATCGTCGGACGATAGCCGGTCCGGCAGGAAGCAATCGAGATAGGGGATGGTTTCTGGATCAATTCCATCACTGAGCATCTTGCGAACCGCCTCGTAGGCCGCAAAGGCGTTTTGCTCATCGCGGGCTTCCGCGCATGACAAGTCTGCCTTGGCGCGCAGCTTTTTTGGCTTCCTGACCTCGAACGAAACCTGCAGCGGGACCGCCTGCGAATAGTCGATCCGCCTTTCTTTCTTCGGCTGCAGAAGCCCAAAGACAAGGTTCGAGCCACCCGCAAAGCCGAACAGCAGGGCTAGAGACGCAACCGCCATTGCACCTGCCACCACGGTCCGCTTCGTTTTGGTTGTCACTATTATGAGCCCATATCGCTTGGATCGGTTCCACACATCGATGTGAAGCGAGGCGACGCAATCACCCTGCCAGCAAGACGCTCCTCACGGGTATCGGCATTCCGTTGCCATGCGACTACGCAGCCACGGGCGCAACCTTGCCTTTGCGACTCGCTTCCGGCATAGCCGTCTTCATATGAATGCGGTGATCTATACAGTTGGAACCCGGCAATGAAAGCCCTTCTCATCCAGATTTTCACCTGGTGGAACGGTGCGACCATGGGCACGCGCTTTTTTACGTGGCGCAAGGGCGAGTTCGTCGGCGAGGACGAGCAGGGCAATCGCTATTATCGCGAGCGCAATGGCACCCGGCGCTGGGTGATCTACAACGGTCTCGCCGAGGCGTCGCGGATTCCGAACGGCTGGCATTCCTGGATCCACTACCGCATCGACGATCCGCCCGCCGCCTACACGCCGCGGGAATGGGAAAAGCCGCATGAACCCAACCTGACCGGGACGCCGCGCGCTTACCGCCCGCCGGGTTCGATTCTTCACGCCGATCCACGCACGCCGGCCCGACCGGACTACGAGCCCTGGAAGCCGGGCGACGCCTGATCTGAGTTGTCGATGCCGCGCGCAATCAATTGCCTCGGCAGGATAGCGCTCCGGTACGGCGAACACGTTGCTCCCACTTGCCGCGACCGTGATCGCCTGTGACCCAGAGGCCGCCGGACCTTCTCTACGCGGTGGACGAACGGCCGCCATGGCCGAAGCTCGTGCTGCTCGGCCTGCAGTTCTCGCTGCTGTTGGTCGTGCCGCTGGTCTTGTTGGTCATCGTCCTGAAGGCAGCGCAGACGCCGACCGACGACGCCCACAGCTATCTCAGCTTCGGGCTGCTCGCCCTCGCCCTCGGAACCATCTTCCAAGCTTACAACGGCCGCTGGTTCGGGTCCGGTTATCTCGCCCCGCCGGTCTTCTCCGCCATCTACATCGGTCCGGCCCTGCTGGCTGCTCAAGCCGGCGGTATGCCGGCCGTCGCCGCGATGACCATCTTCGCCGGCTTGGTGGAAATGACACTCGCCCGCCTGCTGCCGTATTTGCGCCTCCTGTTCCAGCCGCTGATCGGCGGGCTGATCGTGCTCGTCGTCGGCATCGAGCTCGGCCTCATCGGCCTCGACCACCTGACCGACGTCCGTGACGGTAATGTGCCGGACTACGGCCTTCATCTCGCTGTCGCCGCCCTTTGCTTGGCGACCGCGATCGGGCTGAGCGTCTGGGGGCGCGGCGTATTCCGGCTGATGTGTTCGTTGTTCGCGCTGATCGTCGGCGTGATCGCGGCGCTCGCCGTTGGGCTGATTGCCGGTCCGGAAATCAACCAACTCTCGGCAGCGGCGTGGTTTGCGCTGCCGGACTTCGGCGTCCTCGCCTATGATTTCGATCCCGCACTGCTGCCAAGCTTCCTCGTGGCCGCGGTTGCCGCCGCGGTCCGGGTTACGGGCGTGATCGCCTCTGCCCAGCGGATCAACGACGCGAAGTGGAAGCGACCGGAGCCGAAGAGCCTGCAGCGGGGCATGTTCGCCGACGGTATGGGCGCCGCCGCGGCCGGTCTGCTCGGAGTGCTTGGCACCAGCGCCGCGCCCAGCATCGTCGGCCTGTCGATGGTGACTGGGGCCACCAGCCGGGCGATCGCTTACGCTGCCGCGATTTTTCTCATTGTCTTCGCCCTGACGCCCAAAGTCGCGGCGTTCATGATCGGCCTGCCGCCCGAGGTGTTCGGCGCGCTGATCCTGTTCAACGGTTCGCTGATGATCGTCAGTGGTTTCCAGATTCTCGCCCCGCGCGGCCTGACAACCCGTACCGGGTTCGTGCTGTCGCTGTCGCTGCTTTTGGGCCTCCTGGCGCGCACCGAACCGCAGGTCTTCGCAACCCTGCCGGAAGCCCTGCGACTGGTCACCGGTTCGCTGCTTACCGTCGCGCTTACCACGGCGATTGTCCTCTCGTTGGTGTTCCGCCTCGGCATCCGCCGGCGCGAAACTGAGCAATGGCGCGGGAAGGATGGCGAGCCGGTGAATTTCGAGACGATGCTGCGAACCCGCTCGCACGATTGGAAGGTCGATGACGAAACGATCGACCGGGCCGAGGCGGCGCTCACCGACGTTATCCGCCATATCCAGGAGAGCGGCTATCTCGACCAACCGATATCCCTCGATGCCGCGTTCGATGAGCTCGAACTCGAGATCGAGATCGCCTATCGCGGCCGCCCGATACACCCGGCGCGCACTGTGCCGATGGCCCACCACGTCGTGCATGAGGAATCCGCCGCCGCAGGAATGTCCGCCGCCGCACTCGCTGCCGAAGCTGATCGCACCAGTGTGACCATGGCCGGCGACGAAGTCCGGATCAAACTTTGGTTCACGGCGTGACGAACCGCTGGCAACGCCCATCGACCCGCCGCGCGGTCTGCGCTATTTCACCGCCCGAACCTACGACCAGGATCAAGGAGCGCCGCGATGCGCATCTCGGGCGGCCCGATCACCGAACCATTTGACCTCGGCGAAATTCTTGCGCCGGGATTGGCCAACGATCCTGACGCGGACGCTCTGGTTTCGCTGACGGCACGCTGGACGTGGGCGCAGACTGAGCGGGCCAGCAACCGGCTGGCAGCGAGCTATCGCGGCCTCGGCCTCGAGCCCGGCGACCGGCTCGCGTCGCTTCTGCCCAATCGTGCGTTGCTCTTCATCCACTACCTCGCCTGCATGAAAGCCGGCTTGGTCATGGTGCCCCTCAACTACCGCTATCAGGCGTCGTCCATCGACCACAGCCTGGAACGAAGCGGGGCCCGTGCGCTGGTTGCCCATAGCGAACGTCTCGCCGAACTCGCCCCCTCGCCGGTTGTCGCCGCTCTCCCCTGCGGCACCATAACGCTTGAGCACGAGACGCCCGATCCGCGTCCCCGGCTCGAAGACCTGATGGCCACCGGCGACGGCGCCCACCACCCGGTGCACCGGGACCCGGATGATGCGGCCGCCATCTTCTTCACCTCCGGCAGCACCGGCGTCCCCAAGGGTGTCACACATAGCTATCGGTCCCTTGGCGCCGCCTTTCGCACCGTCGCCATAGCATTCGAATTGACCCCCGAAGACAGGCTGCTCCCCGGCTCGTCGTGTTCTCACATCGGCGGATTTCTGTTCGGTTTCTCCGCGCTGGCGACCGGCGCAACCGTCATCGTCGCCCGCCGCTACACCGCCGACGAGGTTCTGGCGCTGATGCGGGCGGAGCGTCCGACGGTGCTCTGCATGATCCCGGCGGCATTGTTCTCCGTGGTGCGCGACCCTCATGCACAGGCCGACGATTTCTCCTCGCTGCGCCTCTGCCGGGCCGGCGCCGACAAGGTGCCGATGGAACTGGAGCGCGAGTTCGTTGCGATCACCGGCCACGAGATCGACGAGGGCTATGGCTGCAGCGAGGCCGGCCTGATCACGCTCAATCCGCCGTCGGGCCTGATCATTCCGGGCTCGGTCGGTCGCATCTTGCCGGGCTTCGACGCCGCGATCCGCGACGACGCGGGCAACGAGGTCCATTTCGGCGTTGACGGGAACCTCTGGGTCCGCTCGCCGACGCTGATGCACGGTTACTGGCAGGATGCCGAGGCCACCAACAGTGCGCTGAAGGATGGCTGGCTCGACACCGGCGACCGGATGACTGCCAACGACGAAGGCTACCTCTGGTTCCGCGGCCGCAAGAAGCAGATCATTGTCCATGACGGCTCGAACATCTTCCCGCAGGAGGTCGAGGATGCGCTGCTCGATCATCCGGCCGTGGCAAGCGCCGGCGTGATCGGCATCCACGACCTCGTCCACGGCGAGAACGTCCGCGCCTATGTGGTGCTCGCCGAGGATGCCGATACCGTCCGGGTCGACGAACTGATCGAGCACGCCCGCGGACTCGTCGGCTACAAGGCGCCGGAGGAGATCGTCTTCATTGACGAGATGCCGCTCAACCCGACCGGCAAGGTCGATCGGGTAACCCTGAAGGCCATGGCCGAGGAGCGCCACCATCCCGACTGATCCCGCGACACTGCGTCAGGCCACCACGACGTTTGCCGTCGACACCCGCGGCAAGGGGCTGACCGAGATCACCGAGTCAATCGTTGGCTGGCTCCGCGATCAGGGTCTGGAGACCGGCCTCCTCACGGTGTTCTGTCGCCACACCTCCGCGTCGCTGATTATTCAGGAGAACGCCGACCCGGATGTGCGCACCGACCTGGAGGCCTACTTCGAGACGATCGCGCCCGAGGACCCCGGCCGCTACGTCCATGGCCACGAAGGCGCCGACGACATGCCGGCCCATATTCGCACCGCGCTCACCGCTTCCTCGCTGTCGATCCCCGTCATCGGCGGCGCGCCGGCGCTAGGGACGTGGCAAGGCATCTACCTGTTCGAGCATCGCCGCCGCCCCCACCGCCGGCAGATCATCCTCCATGTCGTTGGCGCATAGACGCAAAGGCGGGGACGTTTCGCGGCGCGCCTGACCCGAGGACCGCCAAAATCGAACCTGCACGAAACTGACACCCTTGCGGGAATAATCCTCCCATCCCCACGTTCCTTACCCAGACAGCGGGATGAATCCGCTGCGGACGCGACGGGCTCCGGGGCATTGGAAGAGGAACGACTGATGGCAGCAACAATTAACGGAACGGAAGACGACGACCGCCTGAAGGGCACGTCGGGCAAGGACACGATCCGCGGTCGCGAAGGCGACGATGTGCTCAAGGGAAAGGCGGGTAAGGACACCCTCCTCGGCGGGGAAGACGACGATCGCCTGTTCGGCGGCAAGGGCAATGATACGCTCAAAGGTGGCGAGGACGACGACCTCCTCCATGGCGGCCGCGGCAACGACGAGCTGCGCGGCGGCGAAGACGACGACAGGCTGTTCGGAGGCGCCGGCCGCGACAAGCTATCAGGCGGCGAAGACGACGATCGCCTCGACGGCGGCAAGGGCAACGACGTCCTGACCGGCGGCGAGGGCGACGATCGTTTCGTCTTCAAGTCCGGCAAGGACAAGATCAAGGACTTCGATGATGACGACGACAAGATCGTCCTCAAAGGGATCAAGGGCATCAATGACTTTGACGATGTCCTCGATGCCGCGGACGAAGTCGGCAACGACGTTGTGCTCGACTTCGGCAAAAACGAACTGACGATCAAGAAAACGTCGATCGACGATCTCGACGCCGACGACTTCGTGCTCTGATCGCACCATGACAGACGCGTGGCTTGCGGCGGTCGTCTCACGCGCCCCACCGGCCACGCGTCGCCCTGCCTCGGGGTAACCACGATCGTCGATGCCCGGAACGCCATCTTGGCTGCCGGGCGGTCGATGAGAAATCAGAACGAAGAGAATCGCGGCGCCCCTGGGAATAACCCCCGCACACGATCGTTTCCCCTGACATGCGGCGGGATCGGCCCGCCGTCGGCGCGGCGGGTTTGGGCGCAAGCGAAAAGGGGAGTCATACCATGGCAGTGATCAACGGGACCGACGAAGCCGATGTCCTGAACGGCACATCGGGCAAAGACACCATTCGCGGCTTCGACGGCGAGGATGTCCTCGACGGCAAGGCTGGCAACGACACGGTCGACGGCGGTGACGATGACGACATCGTCCGCGGCGGTGATGGCAACGACATCGTGATCGGCGGCAAGGGCGAGGACGAACTCTTCGGCGGCGCCGGCAACGACCACCTCACCGACGAGAGCGGTAACGACTCCCTCTCCGGCGGAGCCGGCAAGGACTATCTCGACGCTGGCGAAGGCAACGACGATCTCAGCGGCGGCGGCGGCGCCGATAAGCTCTATGGTCGAGAGGGCAACGACGACATGGCGGGCGGCGGTGGTCGCGACAAACTCTGGGGCGGCGAAGGCGACGACGACATGGATGGTGGCGGCGGCCGTGACAAGCTCTGGGGTGGCGAGGGCAATGATGTGCTCGCTGGCGGCAAGGGCAAAGACGTCATGACCGGTGGCGAAGGGGGCGACCGCTTCGTCTTCGAATTCGGCAAGGACAAGATCAAGGATTTCGAAAGCGGCGACGACGAGATCGACCTGACGGCGATCAAGGGCGTCAACGACTTCGACGATGTTCTCGATGCCGCGAGTGAAGTCGGCGACGATGTCGTTCTCGCCTTCGGTAAGAAACAACTGACGATCGAAGACACATCGATCGGCGATCTCGACGACGACGACTTCGTGCTCTAGTCGCACGATGGCTGACGCGCGGCCAGCGGCGGTCCGCCTCCCTCCTGCTGCGGGCCGCGCGTCGTTATGCCGGGAAGACCGTAGCCGGTAAACGATTCGGCGACGCACGAATCGTCGCCGCAATTTCGTCAAACCTCGGCATTTTCATGACTTTCGGGCGGGGAGCTCACGTCCGTCCACAGGGGACAAGAGCGAAGTAGCGTGGCGTATCCGGGGTCGACAAGTGCCCTGACATTCCTGATAGCGGCGACCCTGGCTGGGGCCGGCGGCGCGTCCGCTGCAACTCAATGCGGCAAGGCGGCCTGGTTCGACCTCGAAGGCATCACCGCCAGCGGCGAGCCGGCGGATGCATCGGAATTGACCGCAGCCCACCGGAGCCTGCCGTTCCAGACACGGGTCAAGGTCGAGAACCTCGCCAACGGCCAATCCGTGATCGTGCGCATCAACGACCGGGGCCCGTTCGTCAAAGGCCGCGTGATCGATGTCAGCCGTGCCGCGGCGGAACGGCTCGACTTCATCGGTGATGGCATTACCCGCGTCCGCCTGTCGGTGATTGACGGCGATGCCCCGCGACTGCCGAACCCCTGCGGTTCGGCAGATGGCGAGGAACCCATCGTCACCGCAGCGCTCACGGTGGATCCCGACCTACCCGGACCGCGCTTGCGTCCCCGTGACTTCGACATGCCGGCCGCGGAGATTGGCGGCGATCTGCCCAACCCCGGCGACGACGCCGGGCTGGACCCGAACGCGCCCGTCGGCGATCCCATAGTCGACGATCCGGCCTTGCGTTTCGCCGACGCGTTTGCCCCCATCCCCGACAAGCCCGATCTGCTTGCCCGCCTTCGCGAGAAAGCCGACGCCGATCCGGAGCCGCCGCCGGTGATCGATCCGCACCACGGCATCGCCAAACGCGAGGACTGGGACCGGTTGCAGCAGTTGCCGGAGTAATCGCGGCGGGGCTCTGACCCTAACGAGAGAACGGGCGTGTCGCGGCGCGGGAAATGATGCCGCCCGGGCAAGCTCGCGGGAGTTTGAATTGCTTCGGGGAGATTAGGCCCCAGATAAAGGCCATCCGATCGCCAGGAGGTCCAGGTCATGGGTATCGACCGCCGCACACTGCTCGCCGCCGGCGCCGCTGCCAGCATTTCGGCTGTTCTCCCCCGCTCAGCGGGAGCAGAAACCCCGTCGCCCGGCGCCCTCATGCGCGAGCGGGCGACGGCGCTGCTTAACCAGCTTGACGAACGGCAGCGCGACGCCGTGCTCTTCCCGTTCGATGGCCGCAACCGCCGGGCCTGGAATTTCATGCAGGGCTCGCGCCGGGCATCCGGGCTCGCGCTGGAGCAGATGACACCGGCGCAGAAAGATCTCGCCCTCGACCTGCTCGCCACCGGCACCAGCGCTTTCGGCCTCGAAAAGGCGCAAAACATCATGCTCCAGCAGGACATCCTGAGGGATGAATGGGGCAAGGGCTCCCCCGATCGAAACCGCGAGCGGTTTTCCGTCCAGCTCTATGGCGAACCGGTCAGCACCGGCGCCTGGTCGTGGCGGTGGGAGGGACATCACCTGTCGCTCACCTTCACCCTGCTCGACGACGAAGTGATTTCGACCACGCCCAGCGCTTTCTCGTCGGAGCCCAACACCGTACCGTCGGGCCCTCACCGTGGCCTTGTCGTGCTGAAGGACGAGGAGGTTCTCGGACGTCGGCTGTTCGGCGATATTGACGCGGCAAACCAGCGCAACGCTCTCGTCTGGTCGAACTCGCCCGGAAACATCCGCTCAACTCGCGTGGCGGCGGGACAGCTCGCCGCGGAGGCCGCCGGCGTGCCGCTCGGCGACCTCACCCAGGGGCAACGGGACATGACCACGCGCCTCATCGAGGTCTACACGAGCGAGGTCCTACCGCAGCCCCTGGCGGAATTCCAGATCGCGCGCCTCGCCAGTCAAGATATGGATGCGGTCCGGTTTGCCTGGGGCGGCGCCGACCTCGACGGCTCGATCTACTATCGCCTCACAGGCGAAGATCTGCTGATCGAGTTCGCCAGCCTCACCAATCAGCCGCTTCACCTCCACGCCGTCTTCCACGACACCACGCGCAACTTCGGCGCCCATCGACTGTAGCGCTTCAGCCGCCCGCGGGGGTGTGCTTGACCGTCCAGTCCAGACAGGACCGCAGCAGTCTGAGATAGAGCTTCGGCGGATAGAAGTCGTGATCGGCGCCGGGATAGCCGACCAGATGCACATCGACCCCGGCCCGCTTCAGCGCCCGGTAGAACTCCTGCAGTTGGCCGTGCGGCACGTTTGTGTCGAGCAGCCCGCCCTGAATCAGCGTCGGGGTCCGCACATTGCGCACATGAAAGATCGGTGAGCGGTTCAGGAACACCTGCAGGTGGTCAATGAAACTTCCGCCCAGATACCAGCTGGTTTGAAAGTACGCGTTGGTGCCCTCCAGGCTGATGTAGTCCGTCTCACCGGCGATCGGGCAGGCCGACCTGAACCGGTCCGTCTGGGTGACGATCCAGCTTGTCATCGTCCCGCCGTTGCTCTGGCCGATGACGAACAGCCGGTCCGGATCGGCGAGGCTCTTGTCGACGACGTGGTTCACGCCGGACATGATGTCCTGATAGTCAAGGATGCCGAAGTTACCGATCAGGTCCTCGCGGAATTTTTTGCCGTAGCCGAGCGTCCCCCGGTAGTTGACCCTCAGCACGAAGTACCCCTGCTCCGGGTAGGCCGCCGTCGCGAAGAACTTCATCAGCGGCAGGTACTCATTGAAGTCGACGCCGTTCGGACCGCCGTGGATCTGGACGACCAAGGGGTAGCGTTCGCCCGCCTGATAATCGACCGGATAGGTGAGCAGACCCTCCACCTCGGTGTTATCCAGCGACCTCCAACGGACGAGTTCGGTCCTGCCGATCGGTATGTCGAGAAACCGGTCATTTACGTCGCTGATTTTTCGCGGCGAGAACGTACTGACGTCGGTAACGTAGACGGCCGGCGGCGTGTTGTAGGTCTGGCCGATGAACGCCAGCGTGGCGTTGTCCGGAGCGACATCGACGAAGGACGAGACGAGGTAGGTGTTGAGGCCCGGAATGCTGAGATCGCGTGGCGCGCCGAAGACCTTCTCCGGTTCCCCACCATCGATCGGCATCCGGTAGAACGAATAGGTCACCCGATCGTTCTCGATGTAGTAGAGGCTCTGGGAGTCAGAAGCCCACTGCCAGGGGAAGGGAAGCTGCCGCTCGGTGGGCGGCAGCGCGACGGTCTCCCCGGTCTCGGTCGAATAGAGCTTGATGTCCCACAGAAAGGACCATTTGAATTCGCCGGGCGCGTTGATGAAGGTGAGCCACTTGCCGTCCGGCGAGTACTTGGGAAAGTACTTCCAACGATCGTTCCCCGCGTTCACCGCGGTGACATTGCGGGTCTCGACGTCGACGACAGCGAGTTGCGCCTTCGTCCAGGGATCCAGTCCCGGCCGCTCCTGATGGGCGAAGACGATGGTACTGCTATCCGGCGACCAGTCGTACGCCCAGGTGCCGGACCAATCGCTGACCGAGAACGGCTGGTTCTCGGTCAGGTTGGTCACCGTTCCGCCCGATAGCCCGTCGTTCAGGGCCAGCAACCACAGATGGACCTTGTCGAACGAATCGGAATCGTCGACGGGCGGATGTCCGTAAGCCGGATTCGGCATGACGAAGGCGATCGACCGGCCGTCTGGCGCCCACTGGAAGCTGGAGATGTCTTCGCTGAGTTCAGTGACCTGCCGGCTATTGCTGCCATCGGCGTCGATCAGCCAGAGATTGGTGTTGCCCGACTCGGAGGAGAGATAGGCGAGCGTTCCGCCGTCCGGCGACCATTGGATGCTGGAAATATGGGGAGATGGGTCGAGCAGGGTCCGAACCGTATCGCTGTTCGGATCGGAAATGACGAACGCGGTTAGATACTGATCGGCGTCGAGATCGATACTATTGATGCCGAAGACGATTTCCGAACCATCGGGTGAATAGGACAGATCCGAGAGCCGATTGACCTCCATACTCCGTTCGGGGGTCCAGTGTTCTTGTGCTAAAGCTTTTGTCGGCAGCGCCAGGACACAAGGGAAAAGCACTAAACTAAGGCAGCTAAACATCGATTGTCTGAAATGTTTCATTGTCCATCCCTTTGGCGTCACGCTCGAAACTGTTGTCGCTTGTAACTCGAATCCGGCTGACCGCGGTAGTCGGCCGGATGCCGTATCGGTTCGACGCGGCCGCCATATCGGCGAGCCGTCGATCCCCGCCACCGCAAGCATCCACATCCCTGCCCCCGATTTCCCCAGCCAAGCCCCGTTGACCACGCGCTGCGAATCCCCTTAGCGTCATGCAAGTGTCGTGGTTGAGCCACGGCGCTCCGCGGGGCTCCGGCCTTCGGAAATCTCCATTCAGTTCAGCGTTTTTCGTCGCTCGACCGGGCGCGGTTGCCTGTGCGCGAAACAGCGGATTCACGCCGAAAAAACAGGCGGATGGAGGCAAGAAAGCGGGTGACAAATGGCGATCAGTAACACTATATTTAGTGTTCTGCGCGATAGTCGACACAACATCCGGGGAATAACCCCGACTCGCGTGTCAGACGGAGAAAGCGACAGGTGCGCCGAATCCTAGGGCTTCAGGATACGGTCAAAGCGATGACAGGCGCGTGACAACACGCGACAGCAAGGGGCATGCAATGCGAATCGAGCGGCACTACACCACGGCAGGCCAGGGCGCCTATGACGGCATCGAATTCCGGACGACCCGGAGCGAGATTCGCAACCCGGATGGCTCGGTGGTGTTCAAGCTCGACGACATCGCGGTACCCGCCGACTGGAGCCAGGTCGCCAGCGACATCCTTGCGCAAAAGTATTTCCGCAAGGCCGGCGTTCCGGCGCGCCTGAAGAAGGTCGAGGAGAACGACGTCCCGTCCTTCCTGTGGCGCTCGGTGCCGGACGAGACGGCGCTCGCCGACCTTCCCGAGGACGAGCGCACCGGCTCCGAACACGATGCCCGCCAGGTCTTCGATCGACTCGCCGGCACCTGGACCTATTGGGGCTGGAAGGGTGGCTATTTCGATTCGGAGGAGGACGCCGCCGCCTTCTTCGACGAGCTGCGTTTCATGCTCGCCACCCAGAAGGCCGCCCCCAACAGCCCGCAATGGTTCAACACCGGCCTCCATTGGGCCTATGGCATCGACGGCCCGAGCCAGGGCCACTTCTACGTCGACTACAAGACCGGCGAGGTGCGCGCCTCCGAGACCGCCTACGAGCACCCCCAGCCGCACGCCTGCTTCATCCAGGGAATCGCCGACGACCTGGTCAACGAGGGCGGCATCATGGACCTCTGGGTCCGCGAGGCTCGGCTGTTCAAATACGGTTCCGGCACCGGCTCGAACTTCTCGGCGCTGCGCGGTGAAGGCGAGCGGCTCTCCGGCGGTGGCAAGTCCTCCGGGCTGATGTCGTTCCTGAAAATCGGCGACCGCGCTGCCGGCGCCATCAAGTCGGGTGGTACCACCCGCCGCGCCGCCAAGATGGTGGTGGTCGACATCGATCATCCCGACATCGAGGAATACATCGGCTGGAAGGTACGCGAGGAGCAGAAGGTCGCGGCGCTGGTCACCGGCTCCAAGGTCGTCTCCAAGCACCTGAAGGCGATCATGAAGGCCTGCGTCAACTGCGAAGGCGATGGTGACGACTGCTTTGACGCGGCGAAAAATCCGGCGCTGAAACGCGAAGTCCGCGCCGCCAAGAAGGCGCAGGTGCCGGAGAACTACATCCGCCGGGTGATCCAGTTCGCCCAGCAGGGCTACACCGATATCGACTTCCCGGTGCTCGACACCGACTGGGACTCGGAGGCCTATCTCACCGTCTCCGGCCAGAACTCCAACAACTCGGTGCGGGTCAACGACGACTTCCTTCGCGCGGTCGAGGAGAACCGCGACTGGAACCTGATCGCCCGCATCACCGGCGAGCCGATCAAGACCCTGCCCGCGCGTGATCTGTGGGAGAAGATCGGCGAAGCCGCCTGGGCCTCGGCCGATCCTGGCATCCAGTTCCACACCACCGTCAACGACTGGCACACCTGCCCCGAATCGGGACCGATCCGCGCTTCCAATCCGTGCTCGGAATACATGTTCCTCGACGACACCGCCTGCAATCTGGCGTCGATGAACCTGATGCAGTTCCGCCGGCCCGAGGGCGAGGGCGACGGCGGCGACGCGGTGCGCTTCGACACGGTCGCCTTCGAACACGCGACCCGGCTGTGGACCGTGGTACTCGAGATTTCGGTGCTGATGGCCCAGTTCCCGTCGCGGCGGATCGCCGAGCTGTCGTACCGCTACCGCACCCTTGGCCTCGGCTACGCCAATATCGGCGGCTTGCTGATGACCTCCGGCATCCCCTACGATTCGGTCGAGGGCCGCGCCATCGGCGGCGCCATCACCGCGCTGATGACCGGCGTCTCCTACGCCACCTCGGCCGAGATGGCCGGCCAGCACGGGCCCTTCCCCGGCTACGCCGCGAACCGCGCCGCGATGCTGCGGGTGATGCGCAATCACCGCCGCGCCGCCGACGGTATCGCCGACGGCTACGAGGCGCTCAACACCATGCCGGTGCCGCTTGACGGCGACGCCTGCCCCGACACCAACCTCGTCGCCCGCGCCCGCGCCGCCTGGCAGCAGGCTGTATCGCTCGGCGAGACCAACGGCTACCGCAACGCCCAGGCGACGGTGATCGCCCCGACCGGCACCATCGGCCTGATTATGGATTGCGACACCACCGGCATCGAGCCGGACTTCGCTCTGGTCAAGTTCAAAAAGCTCGCCGGTGGCGGCTACTTCAAGATTATCAACCGCGCTGTGCCAGAAGCGCTGGCGATCCTCGGCTACGACCCCGACCAGACCGACACCATCATTGACTATGCCGTCGGCCGCGGCACGCTGAAGGGTGCACCGGGCATCAACCACGACACCCTCGCCGCCAAGGGTTTTTCCGAAGAGAAGATCGACGCGGTCGAGGCCGGGCTGGCGTCGGCCTTCGACATCAAGTTCGCTTTCAACAAGTGGTCGCTCGGCGCCGACTTCCTTACCGAGCTCGGCGTCACCGACGAGGAGCTCGACGATCCCGGCTTCGACCTGCTGACCTGGCTCGGCTTCACCAAGGCCGAGATCGACGCCGCCAACGTCTATTGCTGCGGGGCGATGACGCTGGAGGGCGCGCCGGGCCTGAAGGACGAGCACCTACCGGTCTTCGACTGCGCCAATCCCTGCGGCCGCATCGGCAAGCGGTACCTGTCCGCCGAGAGCCACATCCGCATGATGGCGGCGGCCCAGCCGTTCATCTCCGGCGCGATCTCGAAAACCATCAACATGCCCAACGACGCCACGGTCGAGGATTGCAAGGCCGCCTATAACCTCTCCTGGCGTCTGGCGCTGAAGGCCAACGCCCTCTACCGCGACGGCTCCAAGTTGAGCCAGCCGCTCAACGCCCAGATCCTTGACGAGGACGACGACGAGGCGGAGGACGCGGTCGCTGAGATCGCCGCCAAGCCGGCCGCCGCCCGCGCCGAGGCGGTCACCGAACGGATTGTCGAGCGCATCGTCGAGAAGGTGGCGCGCGAGCGCGAGAAGATGCCCGACCGGCGCACCGGCTACACCCAAAAGGCGATCGTCGGCGGCCACAAGGTCTACCTCCACACCGGCGAATACGCCGACGGCCGGCTCGGCGAGATCTTCATCGACATGCACAAGGAGGGCGCCGCCTTCCGGGCGATGATGAACAACTTCGCCATCGCCATTTCGCTCGGCCTGCAATACGGCGTGCCGCTGGAGGAATATGTCGAGGCGTTCACCTTCACCCGCTTCGAGCCGGCCGGGCTGGTCCAGGGCAACGCGGCGATCAAGAACGCCACCTCGATCCTCGACTATGTCTTCCGCGAGCTGGCGGTGTCCTATCTCGGCCGCCACGACCTCGCCCATGTCAGCCCCGACGACATCGGGTCGACGACGATTGGCGAAGGGGTCGGCCAGGGCAAGACGCCGCCGCTCGAAGCTGCCGTCTCGCACGGCCCGATTTCACGTGGGCTGGTGCGCGGCAAGCGCTTCCAGGTGGTCAATCAGGCGGCTGCGGTGGGTGAAGCAGCCGCCGGCGACGGCGGCTCCTCCGGTGGCCCGGTCATGTCTGGCGCGATCGGTAGCGGCGTTGGCATGGCATCCGGTGCCGCCAGCGGCGGCAACGTCACCGCCATCGGCGGCGCCATGGCCAAAATTTCCGACGCGGTCAACGCGCTGTCATCGGAACTCGATCCCGCGCGGGATGCGGGATCTGTGACGCCGGTGACGGTGAGTGAGGTGGCCTCGCCGGTTGGCGTACCGGCCGCGCGGATGTCACCGGAGGTATCCCCGTCCACCCCGGCAGCGACCCCTGCAGACACCACCGTGACCGGCCCTTCGGCTGCGCCTTCATCGGCCCCCTTCGATGCCGCCACGGCCGACCGCGACCCGACGTCGGTGTTCGCCCGGTCTGCGATGGGTCTGGGTGACCCGGCGGTCGCACCCGCCGCCGAGTCAGGCGCCGACGCCAAGGCGCTGGCGGCCGAACGCGCCGCCGCGGCGCGACTGCGCGGCTACGAGGGCGACGCCTGCAGCGAATGCGGCAACTTCACCCTGGTCCGCAACGGCACCTGCCTCAAATGCGACACCTGCGGCGCGACGACGGGGTGTTCGTAGGAAACCGGCGTAGATGCTATTCTCCGAGCGATTTGGGATTCCGGAACCGGAAAAAAGAGAGTGGTTTGATCCGCTTCTTTTTGCTGACACACCGCTCTTCATCGACCCGTTTTTGATATTTGATGATGACAAAGGTATTTTTGCAGCTAGACACAAAGTAATATTGAGTTTCTTCGAGCATATATTCTCCCTCGTCGCTGAGAGTGGCGGGGACGTGCAATCTGGAAAATGGAAATCAGCAATAGACCTTCTATCCCTGCATGAAGTTGGCGAACTTTGCCTTGGATACGCGAAGGTTGGTAACCCAGGCGGTGGATCCGGCGAGGGCTTAGCGAACGACATAGCACGCGGAATCTGGGCGGCCATTGACCGTGGAATTCGGGACATCGTCCACTTTGAGCAGATTCAGATATTCGGTGAAGGGATCGGTCCTGATCGAATCAGTGATGCAACCGCATGCATTCTTCGAGACGATATCGCCAAATACACGGAATCGGTCGCCGCAGAATTTAAAATAGATACTAGAGACTTTTCGTATAGAAAAGCTATTTATTCCCACGAACTAGGACGTTGGAAGGCGGGTCGATATTCTCTACCCGTTAATCCTTTCTCCGGTAAGGCAATTCTACTCGTTCCAAAATATTATCTAAGACAACTACCCACCATCAATAGCGATGATTTTTGGGAATACGCATATGACACAAATCCTGAATTATTGAAAAAAGAATTTGGCTCAGAAATAAGCAGACGAATCGATAAAGAGACAATAGTTAAACTTGCAATCCAACACCCTGACCTTCGAGAACGCTACCTCAAGAATAGGGAATTCACTGGTAGCGAGCCCTATGATTTCAAGCTAGACCCATCTGGTTACTACAAGCCATACCTTGCGGCCCGGAGTTGGGCAAGGCTGGAGAATTTCAGCTATCTCATCCAGTCGGAGGAAGACCTGAAGTTAGCTCTGAAAAAATTCCTCCGGAGGTTCTCAAACTATGTTGAGAATCAAGATGGCTGGAGGCTTCTTTGGAACGAAGATAAAACTGAAAAGAAAGAGTACAGTTTTCAAGCCTTATTGATGGCTTCCCTACCGGAATTCTGCACCTCGAACGACATCGACATTAGTAAGGAAGCTAACATTGGACGCGGGCCCGTGGACTTTAAACTTTCCCGTGGATATAGACTTCGACTACTCATAGAAGCAAAAAAGGCTAATAATTCGAAATTTTGGAACGGCTTGAAAGGGCAACTACCTACTTATCTCAAGGCGGAGGGTATTCAGCAGGGCATATTCCTTGTCGGTTGCTATAGGTCAACTGACTTCACGAGGCTAAAAAGAATTGAGCAGGTGGCTAAAGAAGTGTCCCGCGAAACCGGCACTCAAATAGACGTGTTTTCTATTGATTGCTCTTACGGCCCTCCGTCAGCCTCGAAATTGTAGGCGCTGATCGGCTCTTAGCTCCAGCTGTCATTGCCGGTGCGTTAAGTGCGCCAGACTACGCCTCCCCCACAAAACACGATCGTATCCCCCACATCATCCCAGTCCGGATTCGTGGCCAGGATCAGCCGCACTTTCCACGTCCGAGGCCAGTGCTTCATCGCCTTCTCGCGACGGATGGCGCCGGTGCTCGTCGGATGCGCCTCGTACCAGACGAGCCACTTGAGACCGTAGCGCTCGGTGAAGCCATCGACCGGACCGTCGCGGTGTTCGCGAAAACGCCGGGCGATGTTGTTGGTCACGCCGACATAGAGCGTGCCGTTCGGCCGGTTGGTCATGATGTACACCCACGCGCCGCGCATGGTCGCACTCTGGCTTTCGTGGATGGCCGGGACAAGCCCGGCCATGACGGTGAGGCGAGTGGGCACGCAAAGCGTTGCTCTCGGTGGCCTTGGTTCGTTGCCCATGTTGCAAAGCGGCCGACAGCCTCCGTTCGGAATGACGCGCCCGCTTGGCCCAACCCCGACGTCATGGCCGGGCTTGTCCCGGCCATCCACGTCTTTGCGGCGGCGACACTCATCCCCATCTCCAGGCAATGGCCGAACACCAAGCGCCCGAGCGCGAACTCACCGCCGTTGGCGAAATCGTGCTGACCTTCCTTTTCGTCGGCTTCGCTGGCGGCGTTGTCGCGATGGCGCTCATGGTGTGGACGTCGATCTTGCCCGACCCCGCGCCGACGGCTCTGATTGCTGGCGTCGGGATCATGGCGGGCATCGGTGTGGGGTGTGCCGCGGCTGTCATCCGCCCGATCCGTAAGGTCCTGGTCGGGGTCCTCCACTGGCTCCCCTTTTGAGCACCCGGCAGCCAGTCGCCAGCCCTACCCCGGCGGCTTGAGCCAGAAGCCGACCACTGTGCCGACCGCGCCATACGCCCATTTGGCGGTGTCCTCGGCGTAGGCGGCAGAGAGGATGACGTAAAGCGCGGCGCCGAGCACGACCACCGACACGACGATGGTCATCGCCTGGTAGGCGACCGGCGGTTTGCGCTCCGGTGGTTTTGCCGGCCCGCCAACCCGCATCGCCTCCACCGCGGGCTCGCGGCGCGCCGCGACGAAGCGCGAGATGGCAAGAGCCACCAGCACGGCGATGCCGAGCCACATCAGCCACAGGATCACGGTTGTCATGGTTCGCCCCTCCCGAATGGGTGAAGCGCCAGTTTACCATGGCGGTTTCAGGTGTCATGCGACGGTCAGACAGTGCGCCGACGTCGCAGCGGCGGCGGCGCATCGCGCAACGCCTCTCCGGACCTTGCGCTTTCAGAAAGCATCGTCCTCGCGAGTCGATGCATCGGACTTCGGTCGCGTGCCTCCTCCAGTGCCTTGCATGTAGCCATGCCGCACGCCCGACCGCTAGGGTATTCCTGAAATTGGACCCTCACCAGGAGATAGCTATGAAGACGACCGCCCTTACCCTCGCTGCCGCCATCGCCCTCGCCGCCACCGCAAACACGACCGTCCCGGCATCGGCCGAAGACATCGACCTCACCGGCAAATGGAAGGTGGTGAGCGGCACGATCCGCACGTCCTCGGGCGAAACCCTGATCATCGGCGAGACGTCGACGACGGAGTTCGTCTTCACTGACCATGTCGGCCCGGTCTTCTCCGGCAATTACAGCTGGGAGCACCACGAGGAGATGCAGGACCTCCACGACGGCGAGGCAGTGACCCACCGCTCCCAGGAGGACTTCGTCGGCATCATCCACCCCGACGGCAAGACCTTCACCATCGCCGACCACCCGGATACGGGCCTGGCCGTCGGCATGATCGTGAATGCGAACCGGATCGAGCTGATCGGCTTCGAGGCCGGCCCCCATGCCTATACCAGCCACTCGGTCCTGGTTCGGGAGTAGCGCCTAAGGCTCCAGACGCGTTGGTTGAGGGTGCCGATGCCGGCTTCAGGTGTCGTGCGACGGCCGAGGGACGCGGTCGCTCATCTGATGTAGGATGGCGCTTGTTTGGTTATCTGGGAGGCTACCATGACTGCAAGAACCGTTACCCTTGGCGCCGCTCTCCTCGTGGCCGGTGCCGCGTTCGCGGATGAGCCGGACCTGACCGGCACCTGGGAGGCCGTCAGCGGTTCCATCCGCACGACCAGCGGCGAGACCATGGTCATGAAGGAGACCTCCCATGTCGAGTTCATCTTCACCGACCAGGTCGGCCCGGTCTTCTCCGGCACCTATGGCTGGGTCCATCCGGAGACGATGCAGGACATGCACGACGGTGAAAAGGTGACCCACGAGGCTCTGGAAACCATCGTCGGCGTCATTCACCACGACGGCAGGACGATCACCATCTCCGACCACCCCGACACCGGCATCTTCATCGGCGAGATCGTCGACGACAATCGTATCGAGTTGATTACCTTCGAAAGCGGCCCCCACGCTCTCGCCGGCCGAATGACGCTCGAGCGGCAGTAATCGGTCCGCCGTTCGCCGGCGGCCACCCCTCAAACGAGTGGGTTCCCGCCTTCGCGGGGAACGAGCGTCCTGGGGTCGCGTCATCGGTGAACTTCCCACGAGTGCGTTCCTGCCCGCCGAGCGCTGCCCCCCGACGAACGGTCGGGGAACGCCGTGGGCGAAACCCGCACGGTCCAATAATGACGGGTGCGTGTGCTACGTGACCGGGCGCCTCCCGCAAAAGTCATTGTCACGATGGCGGCGGATCGCGGATAAGGAAGGGCAAATCACCGGAGACCATCCGCCGCCCATGGCCCGTCCCAAGCCGTCCGACTTTGACGACAGCGCTCTCTTCTTCCACCGGCACCCACGACCGGGCAAGCTGGAGATCCAGGCGACCAAGCCGCTCGGCAACCAGCGCGATCTGGCGCTGGCCTATTCGCCGGGCGTCGCCGCCCCATGCCTCGCCATCGCCGATGACCCGGACCTGAGCGCCGAATACACGGCCCGTCAGAACCTCGTCGCCGTCGTCTCCAACGGCACCGCCGTGCTCGGCCTCGGGTCGATCGGCGCGCTCGCCGCCAAGCCGGTGATGGAGGGCAAGGCGGTCCTGTTCAAGAAGTTCGCCGGCATCGACGTCTTCGACATAGAGGTCGACGAGACCGACGTCGACCGGTTCGTCGATGTGGTAACCGCGCTGGAGCCGACCTTCGGCGGCATAAACCTCGAAGATATCAAAGCACCGGAGTGTTTCGAGATCGAGGCGGCGCTGCGCGCACGCATGAACATCCCGGTGTTCCATGACGACCAGCACGGCACCGCGATCATCGTCGGCGCCGCGGTGCTGAACGGTCTGTCCCTTGCCGGCAAGGTGATCGGCGACGTCAGGATCGTGGCCTCCGGCGCCGGCGCTGCGGCGCTCGCCTGTCTCGACACTCTTGTCTCCCTCGGCGCGCGTCGCGAGAACATCTGGGTCACCGACATTGACGGCGTCGTCTACGCCGGTCGCAAGGCGGGCATGGACCGATGGAAGGCGCGGTTCGCGCAGGACACTGAAGCACGCACCCTCGCCGAGGCGATCGGCGGCGCCGACGTCTTTCTCGGCCTCTCCGCCGGCGGTGTCCTCAAGCCGGAGATGCTGGCGACAATGGCACCGGACCCGCTGATCCTGGCGCTCGCCAATCCGACGCCCGAGATCATGCCGGAGCTGGCGCGGGAGACACGACCCGACGCGATGATCTGCACCGGCCGCTCCGACTACCCGAACCAGGTCAACAACGTCCTCTGTTTTCCCTACATTTTTCGCGGCGCCCTCGACGTCGGCGCCACGACGATCAACGAGGCGATGAAGCTTGCCGCAGTTCGCGCGATTGCCGACCTGGCGCGCGAAGCACCCTCCGACGTCGCCGCGCGGGCAATGGGCGGCGAAGCCAAGACCTTTGGGCCTGAGTCCATCATCCCCTCCCCATTCGACCAACGACTGATCCTGCGGATCGCGCCGGCGGTCGCCCGCGCGGCGACGGATAGCGGAGTCGCCAAGCGGCCGATCGACGATTTCGATGCCTATCTCGACCGCCTCACCCGCTTCGTCTTCCGTTCCGGCGTCATCATGAAGCCGGCGATCGCGGCAGCGAAAGCCGACCCGCGCCGGGTCGCTTATGCCGACGGCGAGGATGAACGCGTACTTCGTGCCGCGCAGATCGCCATCGAGGACGGGATCGCGCGACCGATCCTGATCGGGCGGCCCAACGTCATCGACGTGCGCCGCAAGCGCTTCGGCTTGAGCTTCTCGCCGGAAACCGATTGCGACATCATCAACCCCGAAGACGACCCCCGCTATCGGGCCTATGTTGACCTCTATTTCTCCAAGGTCGGCCGGCGCGGCATCAACCCGGAAACTGCCCGCACCGTCGTGCGCACCAATGCCACAGTGATCGCCGCGCTCGCGGTCGAGATCGGCGATGCCGACGCGATGATCTGCGGGCTAGAGGGCCGGTTCATCAACCACTTGCGTGACATCGGCCAGGTCGTCGGCCTGAAACCGGACGCCCACGCCTTCTCGGCGTTGAGTCTGCTGATCAACACCCACGGATCCTATTTCCTTACCGACACCCATGTGACCATGGACCCGGGCGCGGAGGAGATCGCCGAGATGACCCGGTTCGCCGCGAAGGAGATTCGCCGGTTCGGCATCGAGCCGCGGGCCGCGCTCGTCTCGACATCCAACTTCGGTTCCCGCGAATGCGATTCGGCGATCAAGATGCGTCGCGCGGTCGAGATGCTGTGGGACGCTGATCCCGATCTCGAAGTCGACGGCGAGATGCATGGTGATGCGGCGTTGTCGGCGGTATTTCGCGAACGAGTGATGCCGACCTCGAAACTGACCGGCGAGGCCAACCTGCTGGTGTTCCCCAACCTTGATGCCGCCAACATCAGCCTTAACCTGCTCCGCGCCATGACCGATGCGCTCTATGTCGGCCCGATCCTGCTCGGCGCCGCCAGGCCCGCCCACATCCTCACGCCGTCGGTGACCTCGCGCGGCGTCCTCAATATGACCGCTCTGGCGGTGGTCGGCGCGCAAGAAGCGGCGCCGAGGGCGGAGACAGATATCGCCGAGGCCGCACCGTGAGCGCGCAGAAAAGACGAGGCGCCGCGCGCCTCGCCGCATTCCTTAGCATGTTGATCAGCTTGGCGTTCCCCGCGCTCGCCGTCGATAAGGCTGCGACAGAACGCGCCTTCCAACAGTTCCTCGTGGACGAAATCTGGCCCGAAGCAGCGGCGTCGGGTGTGTCCAGGGGAACGTTCGATCAAGCCTTGCGCGGCGTAAAACTCGATTGGAGCCTGCCCGAACTAGTCCCGCCGGGAACGAACCCACCGCACACCGTCGAACATCAGGCGGAGTTCCGCAGCCCTGGCGCCTACTTCAACCAGAACAACCTCAGTACCCAGGTCGCGATCGGCCGCAAGCTGCTTGGCGAGTGGCGGACGACGCTCGATCGGATCGAACAGCGCTTCGGCGTCCGCGGCGAGATTCTGCTGGCCATCTGGGCGCGGGAGTCGAGCTTCGGCCGCGCATCGATCCCGCACAACGCGATCCGCACACTGGCGACCCGCGCCTATATGGGCCGGCGCAAGGCGAAGTTCCGGCCAGAACTCATCGCCGGACTGCAGATCATTGAGAACGGCGATATCAGCGTCGAGCGGATGAAGAGTTCGTGGGCCGGCGCCCTTGGTCAGCCACAGTTTCTGCCCAGCCATTACCTCGCGTATGCGGTCGACTTCGATGGCGACGGGCGGCGCAACATCTGGACTTCGGTGCCCGACACCCTCGCCTCGATCGCCAACTTCCTGCTTCACCATGGCTGGGATCCGGAGCGCGGCTGGGGCATCGAGGCGGTCGTTCCGGCGAACGTGCCCTGCCACCTGGAAGGTCCAGAACAAGGCCGTGGCATGAAAGATTGGGGGGCGCTCGGTGTTACGTTTCATGACGGGCGGACGCTGCCCCGTATCGAACAGAATCGCGAAGCGTTCTTGCTCATGCCCGCCGGCCGGTACGGCCCGGCGTTCATCGTCTCCGGCAATTTCTATGTCCTGAAGGACTACAACTTCTCGGACCTCTACGCCCTCTATGTCGGGCATCTCGCCGACCGGTTTGGTGACAACCGGTCCTTCGGCGCCAAGTGGGGCAAGGTTGGTGGCTTCAGCCGGGCCGACGTCGCCAAGATGCAGCGCCAGTTCGAAGCGGAAGGTCATGATGTCGGCGGCGCCGATGGCCTAGTCGGCTTCAAGACCCGCGTCACCGTCGGTCGCTGGCAGGAGCAGAACGGGCAAAAGATCACCTGCCTGCCGGACGCGCGGATGGTGCGCAGCATCCACTGATCCCAGTCATTCGGCGCCCCGAACCGAGGCTACTCTGAACCCGTCCTGAACGGTTGTGTGGCGCCCATCATAGTGGAGGGAGTCCTGCCGGTGTTTTGTTTCCTGGTGAGGGGGCTGGGTGAACCCTTATGAGGTGACGCCATGGCTAAAGAATGGAACATCAAGAAGGGACTGCCGGATTACGATTTTCTGGCATTGATGGAAGAGGCATTCGCGACTGAAAACATCATCGAGTGGGATCCCGAAGAGATCGTCGTTGGTGCCGGCGGACCGAACGACGCCCGCGTGGTGCTGAAGGGTTCAGGCTTTGTCGACAATGATAACAACGACGGACCGGACGTTGGGATCGTTGACACCATCAAGGTGTACGACGGCGACACACTGGTCGCCAAGGCGACAGGCTACGCTTTGACGCTGGACCAACTCGGCCAAGCGTTCGATCACCTTTCGGATACAGGCGACTTCGCGTATTTCATGACTTTGTTTTTCGATTCCGGTTTAGGGCCGATCACGATTGACGGATCGAACGACCGAGATGTGTTCGTCGTGCCTGAGGATAAGGCCCACCATTTTTATGGCAACGGCGGTAACGACAAGTTTGTCGGCGGCGAAGTCAACGACAAGGTTCTGGGCGGCGACGGTAAAGATAAGCTCTTCGGTAAGCATGGCGCTGACGTGTTGAAAGGCAACGCCGGCAAAGACAAGCTGGCCGGCCAACAGGGCGACGACACGCTCGTCGGCGGTGCGGCGAAGGACACCTTCATCTTTGATGTGGCGCTTGGCAATGCCGGTCACCAAGCTGGCATCAATGTCATCAAGGATTTCGAGCCGGGCAAGGATATCATAGCGCTCGACAGCGCCATCTTTTCCGCTATCGGCGGCAAGCTGAACGCCGGCGAATTCCACCAGGGCGGCAACGCCCAGGACGGAAACGACCACATCCTCTACAAGAAGAGCAACGGCAAGCTGTTCCACGACGACAACGGCGATGGCGCCGGCGGCAGGACCCTGTTCGCGATTCTCGAAGGTAAGCCCAACCTGTCCCACACCGATTTCGACGTTATCTAGCTCTGGGGGGCTCCAACCAGCGCGAGGCGACGATCATGGCAAAGGAATGGACGCTTTTTTTCGGACTCCCGGGCTACGACTTCATCGACATCCTTCAAAACGCCCTTCTCCAGGATGTTCTCGAGGGCAACGACAAGAAGGTCGTTGTCGGCAATGACACCTACAAGATCATCTTCAAAGGTGACTTCGAAGATACCGACGGCGAACCCGGTCCAGAGTCCGGAACAGTCGAGAAGATCACCTTGTTCGCCGGTGCCGCGAAAGTGGCAAAAGCAACCGGGCTGGACGTCGATGTCGGCGATCTCGGGACAGCCATCGACGCCTGGAAAGGTCTCGGGAGCAACTTCGACGGGATTCTCGGTCAGTTCTTTGGTTCGGGCTCACCCGGCAAGCCGGTGATCAACGGGTCGGATGACCGCGAGGACCTCGACATTAATTCCAACGCGTCGCTGACCTTCTACGGCAACGGCGGCAACGACAGGTTCGTCGCCGGCGGGAACAAGGACAAACTGCTCGGCGGCAAGGGCAAGGATAAACTCAAGGGCGAGCGGCAAGACGATGTCCTCAAGGGCAACGCCGGCAAGGATAAACTCTTCGGCGGCGAAAAGGACGACACGCTAGTCGGCGGCCCCGGCAAGGACAAGTTCGTCTTCGACGTGCCGCTCGGGCCGGGCGAAGGCCAGGCCGGGGTCGACACCATCAAGGATTTCGAGCCGGGCAAGGACATGATCGGTCTCGACAGCGGTGTGTTCGCTGCCATCGGCGGCAAACTGAACGCCGGCGAATTCCACCAGGGCGGCAACGCCCAGGACGGAAACGACCACATCCTCTACAAGAAGAGCAACGGCAAGCTGTTCCACGACGACAACGGCGATGGCGCCGGCGGCAGGACGCTTTTCGCGATCCTCGAAGGAAAGCCGAATCTGTCCCACACCGACTTCGACGTGATCTAGCAGCCGGTCGCGGCATCACGCCGCGGCGGCCGTCCCGTAGGAGCCGTTAGCCGAATCTTGACACACTGACGCGACATCGTGAGGGTGCCGCTTCGCCCCGGGCCGGCGCCTTCACTAACGGGATTCGATTCGCCATGGCATTTCTCGACGCGCCTAAGAAGATCAACAACAGCAATCTGTCCGAGCTTAAGAAGCTCGAAGACAGGCGCTTGTTGTTTGATTCCGACGAAAAAGAATACTTCACTCGCAAAGGAAAGTATGAATTCAGACTAACCGGTGATATCGACAGGAAGGATGGAAAGTACAAGGGCGATGTCAAGAGTATTAAGGTTCTCAAATCCAAAGATGGAAAATACGAAGAAGTTTATCGTCTATCCCAACTCGACATAAAATATCAGGATTTGATCAAGGCGATCAAAAAGGGAGAGCTGTCGGAGTTCCTCAAAAAGGAGGTCTTCGACAAAAAGGACACCATCGAAGGATCCTTCGCCAATGACAAGCTGTTCGGCTTCGACGGCGGCGACAAGATCAACGGCTACGGCGGGAATGACGTGATCCGAGGTGGCCGGGGCAATGATGAACTCCAGGGCTGGACAGGTAAGGACAAGTTCGTCTTCGATACGAAGCTCAACGCCAAATCGAATGTCGACAAGATCGTCGATTGGAACACGACCTCGAACAAGGGGGGTGGAAAAGATTCCATCTGGCTGGACGCGAGCATATTCACGGTCTTCAAAGGCAAAAAAGGCGAAGAGCTAAAAAAGAAGTTTTTTGTCGTCGGAAACAAGGCCAAGGACGACAACGACTACATCATTTACAATGAAGACAAGGGCAACCTTTTCTACGATTTTGACGCCGCTGGTGGGGAAGATAAAATCAAGTTCGCCAAGATACAGAACAAGAAAAGCCTGTCCCATGACGACTTCGACATCATCTGAGCTCCGACCTTGAGAGACAATCGACCCTGATCCGGATCGCACGGTGCAGTGGTCGAACGAGCAAGACGCGGCATTAGGGGCCATTGCGAGTTGGTTGAAGTCCCCTGACCGGCCCATTTTCCGGCTGTTTGGCTACGCAGGCACGGGAAAGACAACGCTCGCTCGTCACATCGCCGAAAGCGTCGACGGCACGACGGTTTTCGCCGCCTATACCGGTAAGGCGGCGCACGTCATGCGCTCCAAGGGCTGTGCCAATGCGGGAACCATCCACAGCCTGATCTACCGGATGCGGGGCGAGGACGAGAGCGGCCCAACCTTCGTTCGCAATCCCGACAGTGCCGCGCGCAAGGCCGGCCTCATCATTATCGACGAATGCTCGATGGTCGACGAGGTGATCGGCAAGGATCTGCTGTCGTTCGGCACACCGGTCCTCGTGCTTGGCGATCCGGCCCAGCTGCCGCCGGTCGCCGGCGGCGGTTTCTTCACTGATGCCGGGCCGGACGTTATGCTGACGGAAGTTCATCGCCAGGCGGTCGACGATCCGATCGTTCATCTGTCGATGATCGTCCGCGAGGGCGGCCAACTCGTTTATGGCACATATGGCGCAAGCGCGGTTATCGCACGCGACGACGTCGACCCCGACACCGTGGTCAACGCCGACCAGGTGCTCGTCGGTCGGAACGCCACACGGCAGAGCTATAATGCCCGCGTCCGTCAGTTGCTTGGGCGCCAGATCCCGCAACCTCAGAAGGGCGACGTGCTTGTGTGTTTGCGAAACGACCGGAAGCGCGGTCTGCTCAACGGCAGCTTGTGGCAGGTGGAGCGGGTGCGGGCACCGCGCAAGGGTTTGTTGCGGTACGCGCTGCTGCCGGAGGACGGCGCGGGGCGCAAGGGCCTGGTCGCGACGATCAATCCCGCATACTTCGACGGCACCGTCGACGCGCTCTCGACGGCGGCGCGACGTCGCTCCGACGCCTTCGATTTCGGCTACGTCCTAACCGTTCACAAGGCGCAAGGGTCGCAATGGGATGATGTTGTGCTCTTCGATGAGAGCTTCGCTTTCCGTGAGAACGCGGCCCGGTGGCTCTACACCGGCATCACCCGCGCCGCCCAGCGTATCATCATCGTCCGATAGGGGACGACGGGCCTCATGAACGACAACCAGCCTGCAGACGATGTGATGGGGTTCCCAGTTATCTCGGACGTCCCGGAGATCGATACGCGCGGCATGATCGAAGTTGATCGGCTGATGATCGAGGAATATAACATCAGCCTCATCCAGATGATGGAGAACGCCGGTCGTGCGCTCGCTCTGACTGCCCGTGCGGCTTTTTTGGGTGGCGACGCTTCGGGCAAGCGCATCGCCGTGCTCGCCGGCAGCGGCGGCAATGGTGGAGGAGCAATCACCGCCTCCCGACGCCTCGCCGCCTGGGGCGCCGAGGTTCACATCGGGCTATCCGCGCCGGACCGTATGACCGCCGTGCCCGAGCGTCAGCTGGCGATTGCTCGTGGGTTGGCCGGCATCAACATTCTGGCCGATCGACCTCAAGACCCCACCTTTGATCTGATACTGGACGGCCTGATCGGCTACAGCCTCAAAGGCGCGCCACGTGGCACGGTCGCTGACTGGATCACGTGGGCGAATGACGCGTCCACGCCGGTGCTGGCCCTCGACGTCCCATCCGGCTTCGACGCAGCCACCGGAACCGCGCTCGACCCGGCGATCCATGCCGCCGCGACACTGACGCTTGCCCTACCCAAGCGCGGTCTACAAGCCGAGGCCATGCAATCCACCGTCGGTGCGCTCTATTGCGCAGACATCAGCGTCCCGCCTGAACTCTACCGGCACCTCGATCCACCGATCGAGGTTCCCGACATCTTTCGTCGTGGAGATGTTGTTCGCGTAAAGACCGCACCGCCCCGCACAGGACGATAAACTCAGCCGGCGTCTTCCGGGATTGGCGCAGCCGATGCAACAGCAGGCGCTCCGGGCGCCAAAGGCGCATCAAGCGGTTGCGTGCCGGGGCCGTCAAGGACAACGACTTTGGTCCCGAGCGGAACCCGCTCGTAGAGATCCATCACGTCCTGGTTCCACATGCGGATGCAGCCGCTGGAAACCGATTTGCCGATCGACAGCGGTTCGTTGGTCGCGTGTATCCGGTAGAGGGTGTCTTTGTTGTCCTTCCAAAGGTACAGCGCCCGGGAGCCGAGCGGATTGCGCGGACCGCCATTCATGCCATTCGGGAAGCGCGCCGCGAACCGATCACGCTCCTGCATCTCTTTTGGCGGGAACCACTTCGGCCAATGCTGCTTGTCGTGAACCTCGGCGGTGCCGGACCACGAGAAACCCTGCCGGCCAACGCCAATGCCGTAGCGCAAGGACTGACCGTCGTCCTGAACAAGGTACAAGAAGTGGCTGTACGGATCGACGACGATGACGCCCGGCTCGTTTGGAATGTGGCCCGGCGTCGCCACGGTCTGCCGGAAATACTGCGAATCCACTTTGCTGACCGGGACGGCCGGGATCCGGAAGGGCTCACCAGGAACCGGGGCGTACATCGACACGATCAGCGGATCGATCGGCTTGCCGTCCTTGGTCTCGGTCGCCGTCGAGCAACCGGCCAAGACAGCCACCAAGCCAACGACCGCCAGTCGAGCACCTAAGCGGCTGCGCCGCATGATCGCATTGTCTCTACGCACGTTGCCGCCCTGTTCCCACCATTTGCACCGGAACCGCAGCGCACGGCTACCAGTCCCAACGCTCTCGCGCAACACCAATACTTGCGGCCCAAAAATGGCAAAGCTCGGGCCGCCAGCAAGGGCAAAATCGCCCAAAAAGGTTTCACATAGCCTTCACGATTTGGCCATGAGCCGGCAATGACGATGGTCACACTAGAGATCGGGCGCGTAGAATTGTGGCCCAACGACCCTGACCATGCGTCCGTCCTCTCCCTGCACTGTCACAGTTTCGACCGGAGATTGCTCGTCGACCCGTTCAGGCGCCAAACCTCCGGCGCGATTTGCCACTGTTTCCGGATCCTCGGTCCCAGCGCGTGGACGCGGTAGAGCGGTATCAAGGCGCGGAGATGACGTTGTATGGATCGATCCCACAGTCAGATCGAGGTCGACGATCTCGCCTGCCGAAACGACGGGCGCTGCTGCCGATGCCATCTGAACCGGCGGCACAATCGGAGTCGGGCAACTGCACGACCGATCGTACTCGGTTCGATAGCGGAAAGCAGTGGGAAGCGCCGTGTACGGTTCGCCGGACAGCGAAACCATCTGTGCGGCTTCCTCACCAGGATTGCGATGAACGTAGAGGGCGACATCGATACCGGGACAGAGCGCCTGGCAAGCATTCGCGTCCCGGTCAAAGGCGGACGGTGTTGCCGCAAAACTCACCGGGAAGTAATAGCCGTCGCAGGCTCGAACGCACAGCGTCCGATAAGTCCCGCTGCCGAAACCGGAACGATCCCGAAACACCCGACGGTTGCCGAACAGGGAGCGAAAGAGGCCGGGGCGCTTTCCCTTGTCGCGGTCGTATCGCGCATAAGCACTACCGCATCGATTATCTGCAAGAGCGCGCAAAACCTCGCTGCGCTCGCGATCGGCGCTGTAAGGATCGGCAGCCATGGCGCCACGCTCGGATTCGAGCCGTCGGATCCGCGCACGCAGCCGCTCAACCGTCCCCGCGAGCCGACCACACTGACCGTTTCGTTTGAGCCGTCTGAAGAGACCTGCGCCATCGCAGTTGGCGCGACGAACAGCGGCCTCAGCCTCTTCGAGCTGATCTCGCTTGCGGGCGATCGCCCGGTGAGATTCCGATTGCCCGCCGTTCCAATAGTCGTCAGTGCGACTGTCGATCGCCACCAAGCGGGCCTCGAGGGTCGCACAAATCCCGGTCTCAGCCGCGGCAGTCCCGGCAGAAAGGAGGCCACCGACGAAAACGAATATGGCGATGTGTTTCATCTCAGGTCCTCGCTTCAGCCATCGCGTGGCCGATGATTGCGTCGGACCCCTCCCCGGCTTACGCAACGCGTTCGACGCGCCAGAAAACCGCGAACCCTTTTGGCGCGAGTATGAATCGCGCGACTCCCGCCGTCAACGACGAAACCGATACATCGGGTCAGCTGCAAAAAAGATGTTGGCTTTCGGTCGGTCTCAACCGCGATCGCGAAACTTGTTCACGATCGGATAGCGCCGATCGCGACCAAAGTTCTTTCGGGTGATCTTCACGCCCGGCGCGGCCTGCCGGCGCTTGTACTCAGCGATGTAAAGCAAACGTTCGACCCGTTCGACCGTCTCGCGAGGATGACCGCGAGCCGCAACTTCGGCAATCCGCATATCCTCCTCAACCAGGCATTCCAGAATGTCATCGAGGACATCGTAGGGCGGCAGCGAATCCTGATCGGTCTGGTCGGGACGGAGTTCCGCCGAAGGAGCCCTGGTTATGATGTTGGGCGGTATGACTATCCCGTCGGGCCCAAGGCCGCCGGCCGGCTGGTGTGCATTTCTCCAGCGAGCAAGCTTGTAGACGTCGGTCTTGTAGAGATCCTTGATCGGATTGAAGCCTCCGTTCATGTCCCCGTACAACGTGGCGTAACCGACCGAGTTCTCCGACTTGTTGCCGGTAGTCAGCACCATCGAACCGAACTTGTTGGAGATCGCCATCAGGATGGTGCCCCGCGCCCGCGACTGCAGGTTCTCCTCGGTGATGTCCGGGGCACGATCGCCAAACATAGGCTTCAGCGCTGCCTCAAACCCCTCCACCGGCGCGGCGATCGGAACGATGTCGTAGCGCACACCCAGTGTTTCGGCGAGCGCCGCCGCATCGTTGAGGCTCTCATTCGAGGTGTAGCGGTACGGCAGCATGACGCAATGGACCCGCTCCGGGCCTAGCGCATCGACGGCCATGACGGCACAGACTGCTGAGTCAATGCCGCCCGACAAACCAAGGACGATGCCCGGGAAGCCGGTCTTGTCGACATAGTCCCGCAGTCCGAGCACGCATGCGCTCCAGTTCGCGGTATCGAGGTCCGGCAAGTCGGCGAACGCGCCGTCCGAGCATCGCCAGCCTAGCTCTGCATGGCGCGTCCAAGTTGTCGTCCGGACGGAAGCCGCAAATTGGGGAAGCTGAAACGCTAGCGTACGGTCGCTGTGAAGACCGAACGAGCCCCCGTCGAAGACCAGTTCATCCTGACCGCCGCTTTGGTTCACATAGACGAGCGGGAGGCCGGTCTCGACGACACGCGCAATGGCGACCTGCTGACGGAGTTCAGCCTTTCCTTGCCAATACGGCGAGCCGTTCGGCACCAGCAGCAGTTCCGCGCCGGTCTCCATCAGGCATTCGCAGACCTGCTCGAACCAGATGTCCTCGCAGACCGGTAAACCCAGACGTAGTCCTCGAAACCCCACCGGCCCCGGCAGCGGACCCGGGGCAAACACCCGCAGTTCGTCGAAGACCCCGTAGTTCGGGAGTTCGACCTTGGCGCGGACGGCCTGGACCGCGCCGTTATCGACGAGGACAGCCGCGTTGACCACCTGCTCGTCCTGGCGCCAGGGCGTCCCGATGACGACGCCCGGCCCGCCATCGGCCGTGTCCTTCGCCAGAGCGTCTATAGCCGAGCGGCAAGCGTCCAAAAACGCTGGCTTGAGAACCAGATCCTCCGGCGGGTAACCGGCGATGAACAGTTCGGAGAAGACGACGAGATGGGCGCCGTCGGCCGCTGCAGACGCCCGCGCCCGTCGCGCCGCTTCCAGGTTCCCATCAATATCGCCTACGACCGAATCGAGCTGGGCGACTGCGATCCGGATCGTGTCGGTCAGGTCGGCTGCCATGCGGCCGGCGGACGGAGCCTACAATCCCGCCACGGCGGACTGCCGTGGCTGTTCGCGGCGATCGCGCTTCAGGAGCTCGGCGATCAGGAAGGCGAGCTCCAGCGATTGGTCGGCATTGAGGCGCGGGTCGCAGTGGGTGTGGTAGCGATCTTTGAGATCAGCTTCGGTGATCGCGCGGGCGCCGCCGGTACACTCGGTGACGTTCTTGCCGGTCATCTCAATGTGGATACCCCCGGGATGACTGCCCTCGCCGCGGTGGACCGCGAAGAAGTTCTCCACTTCCCGCAGGATGAGATCGAAGGGCCGGGTCTTGTAGCCGTTGGCGGCCTTGATCGTGTTGCCATGCATCGGATCGCACGACCAGACCACTGACCGCCCTTCACGCTCAACCGCGCGTACCAGGGCCGGAAGTCTTTCCTCGACCTTGTCGGCACCGAAGCGGCAAATCAACGTCAGCCGGCCGGCCTCATTGTCCGGATTGAGAAGGTCGATCAGTTCGAGCAGTCCGTCCGGCTCAAGCGACGGTCCGCATTTCAGGCCGATCGGGTTTTCGACGCCGCGGCAGTACTCGACGTGGGCATGATCGGGCTGGCGTGTCCGGTCGCCAATCCACACCATGTGGCCGGAGGTTGCGTACCAATTGCCGCTGGTCGAATCGACCCGCGTCATCGCTTGCTCATAGCCAAGCAGTAGCGCCTCGTGGCTGGTGAAGAAGTCGGTCGTACGAAGAGCCGCGACGCTGTCGGCATCGATGCCGCAGGCCCGCATGAAGTCCATGGCCTCGGAGATACGGTCGGCGATTTCCTGGTACCGGTGGCCCTGTGGGCTCTCCGATACGAAACCCAGTGTCCACTGATGGACGTGGTCGAGGTTGGCGTAACCGCCTTGAGCGAAGGCGCGCAGGAGGTTCAGGGTTGCCGCCGATTGCCGGTAGGCCATTTCGATGCGCGCGGGATCCGGGTTACGCGAGGCTTCGTCGAAGTCGATCCCGTTGATGATGTCGCCCCGATAGCTCGGCAGCTCGACGTCACCCGATCTCTCCATCGGCGCGGATCGAGGCTTAGCGAATTGCCCCGCGATCCGCCCGACCTTCACGACCGGCATGCCGCCGGCAAAGGTCATGATGACCGCCATCTGAAGGAATACTCGGAAGAGATCGCGAATGTTGTCCGGATGGTGCTCGGCGAAACTCTCGGCACAGTCACCGCCCTGGAGAAGGAAGGCTTCGCCCGACGCGACCCGACCAAGGCCTTGCTTCAACTTGCGCGCTTCGCCCGCGAAAACCAGAGGCGGATAGCTCGACAGTCGCTCCTCGACGGCCGAAAGCCCCTCCGTATCCGTGTAGGTGGGCACCTGGGCGATCGGCTTTGCGCGCCAGCTGTCGGGTTTCCAGGGCTTGCTCATCACTGCAACTCCAAACGAAACAACGCGCCACCCCGCAAGATCCCCTGCGGTTGTTGGGATCGCGCGGCGCGGGTTATACACGCGCGCGCCGGTGTTTGCCACCGGTTCACGAGCAAACTGCATTGGCATATGGCGCCCAAAGACGGCCCCGAACACGATCATTCGCCCCAGGCGATCGCCGAACGCCTGGCCAGAGGCCCCACAGCCAACTACCTGCGCGACTGGGTTTACGGCGGGATCGACGGAACCGTTACGACTTTCGCGATCGTCGCGGGTGTCGTCGGCGCCGACCTTTCCGCCGCGATCGTCATCATCCTCGGCCTCGCCAACCTGTTCGCCGACGGGTTCTCCATGGCGGCGGGCAGTTACTCCGCTACCAAAGCCGAGATCGACGATTACCGTCGGCTGCGGCGACTGGAAGAACGGCATATCGAGCTGTTCCCGGAAGGCGAACGTGAGGAGATCCGGCAAATCTTTCTCGCCAAGGGACTCGACGGCCGTCAGCTCGACGAGATCGTCGAGACTATCGTTGCCAACCGCCAACTCTGGGTGGAGACCATGCTCCAGGAGGAATATGGTTTGGCCAGCGTCCAACGGTCGCCGATCAAGGCCGCCGCCACTACGTTTGCTGCTTTTGTCGTCTGCGGCGCGATTCCCCTGATCCCATTTCTGTTTGGGTTCGATGCTTCGGCATTGATCGCGACGATCATGACGGGAATCGTCTTCTTCCTGATCGGCTCCGCGAAAAGCGTCTGGTCGACGCAGCATTGGATCCTGTCGGGGCTGGAGACCACTACTATCGGCCTCGTCGCCGCCGGCGTGGCTTACGGGATCGGCTGGGCCCTCCGGGGCCTCATTTAGCCGGTTCGGGCAATGCCATAGCCGCTCGATACCGCTCGACCGGCTTCGTCATCGTCACGATCTCCTCGCTCTGGGTCGGGTGCAGAGCGACTGTCGCGTCGAAGTCGGCCTTCGTGGCCCCCATTTTGAGCGGAATGGCCACGAGTTGTGCCATTTCGGCGGCACCGGCGCCGATCGCGTGGAAGCCGAGAACCCGATCGCCCTCGCCGTCGACGATCAACTTGATCAGCATGCGCTCTTCACGGCCCGCAATCCGATGATGGAGCGGCTTGAAGCTGGCCTTGTAGATATCGACGGCATCATGCGCTGCCTTCGCCGCCTCCTCGGTCAGACCAACAGTGCCAACTTCGGGCTGGGTGAACACAGCGGTCGGAATCAGGTGATGGCTGACAGCCGTCGGTCGACCGCCGAACAATGTGTCGGCGACAGCTGACCCTTCTCGGATAGCGACAGGGGTGAGCTGAACCCGGCCGGTCACGTCACCGACAGCAAAGATGCTCTCAACGTTCGTCCGAGAGTAGGCGTCGACCTCGATCCGGCCGTCCGCTCCAAGCGCGACCCCCGCGTCCTCCAGGCCAATTCCGGTCGTATTCGGCGTCCGCCCGATGGCGAAGAGAACCTGGCCGGCGTTTAGCTGCTTGCCGGCGCTGGTCGAAACCGTCAAGCCGTCTGTCTTGCGCTCGATGTGCGAAATTGTCTCGTCGCAGACCACGTTTATACCGCGTCCTTCGAGGGCGCCATGCACAGCGCGCCGGATGTCCGCATCGAAGCCGCGCAGGATGTCGCGGCCGCGATGAACGACAGTGGTGTCGACGCCGAAGGCATTGAAAATGCCCGCGAACTCCAGCGCGATGTAGCCGCCACCAACAATGACGATCCGATCCGGCAGCCGTTCGAGATGGAAGGCATCGTCGGAGACGATGCCGTGTTCGAAGCCGTCGATCGTCGGATCGGTCGCCGGTCGGCCGCCGGTCGCGATGAGGATGTACCGTGCTGTCACCGGCCGATCCGAGCCGCTCAGCCGCACGCTGTGAGGACCGGCAATGGTGGCCCTAGCCCGGATTAGCTGAGCGCCCGACCGCTCGAGATTCCGGACATAGATGCCGCTCAGCCAAGTCGTATCGGCGTTGACGTTGTCGCGAAGCGTCGGCCAATCGAAGGTTACGCCCGTCGTCGTCCACCCGAAGCCGACAGAGTCCTCCAGGGCCTCGGCAAAGTGCGCCGAATGGACGAACAGCTTTTTGGGGACACAACCACGGACAACGCAGGTGCCGCCTACCTTGTCGTCCTCGGCGATGGCGACCCGCGCGCCGTGCTCCGCAGCGATGCGCGCCGCCCTGACCCCGCCCGAGCCCGCACCGATGACAAAAAGATCGTAGTCGTAGTCGGTCAAGAGGCGTGTCCCTCGATTTCGATCAGAATTCCTCTCCCTGCTCACGCAGCCTGACCCGGGTCGCCTCGATCAGTTCCTCGCGAACGCGGCCCGCCCAGGCTTGCGCAACGCCGAACGAATCGGAGATCACGCGTGGTCCGGTTTCATTGAACTTCCTGCCGGCCGGACTGTTGTAGAACTCGGCGATGGTAACGAGTTCGTCTTCGGTGAAGCCCTGAGCCCAGACGCGGGCCAGCTCCTGATCGAGATCGGACCGTCTTGGCACCAGGGTCAGCACGACTTCGTCGACCGTCTCGCCGATCACGGCATGCAGGTCGGGGCGAATGAGGATGAGCTGGCTCTTCACCGCTTCGGCGACCGCCGGCAGCAGGTCATCGTAGCTGCGCGCCGCTGGAGACGAACGAAGAGCGTCGAGGGCAGCCTCCAGATGCGTTTCGGTGATTTCCTGAGCTTTCACTGGCGTGACGCCAATAGCGGCGGCGAAGATCGCGGCTGAGAGGAATTTCTTCACGACCATGCTTGGACTCCTTGGTTCTCGACTGTTCAGCGGATGAATGTCTCGACACCCTCGTCGGTGCCGATGATCACGGCATCGGCGAGGTCGAGAAAGAGACCGTGTTCGACGACACCGGGGATAGTCGATAGCGCGACAGCAAGCGCCTTGGGCTCCGGAATCCGCCCCAAGGACATGTCCAGAATCGAGTGCCCACCGTCTGTCTTGAAGGTTCCGCCATCGCGCTCGCGCAAGACGATGTCACCGGAAAGCCCCAGGCGGCCCACCGCCGACTCGATCGCGAGTTGCGTCGCGCCTAGACCGAATGGAACCACTTCCACCGGTAGCTGGCATGCGCCCAGCTGGTCGACCTGTTTTGCCGCATCCACCACAACCAGCATTCGAGCCGACGCGGCAGCAACGATCTTCTCGCGGAGCAAGGCACCGCCGGCGCCTTTGATGAGGTTGAGGCTCGGATCGACCTCGTCGGCACCGTCGACCGTTAGGTCGAGAGCCGGGGTCTGGTCGAGCGTGGTCAGAGGAATCCCTTCCGACCGCGCCAGGTGCTCCGTCTTCTCGGAGGTCGGGACACCGACAACGTCAAGGCCGGATCGCACCTTCGCGCCAAGCAGCCGGACGAAATGATCGGCCGTGCGACCGGTGCCGAGGCCCAGCTTCATCCCGGCCCGGATCTCCGCCATCGCGGCTTCCGCGGCTTGTCGGCGCTGCATATCGTTGCCTGATACCTTCACGGCACGCGTCCGTGGCAACTTCCGCGGGAGCCAGCGAGCAACGTTGCGGAGCAATATCGAGGGGGCACGTGGCGGGTTCACCTTGATTTCAACGGGCGCTTGTTAGCATCTACCGTCATCGCTTCCAATCCGCCTTCGACTAGCATCGAGGGCGCCTCCCAAGTGGGTTCCCCGCGGAACGAGCCAATGTCTGAAAAGCCCCCGACTCTGGTCTTTGATCTTGATGGGACGCTGGTCGACACGGCCCGTGATCTCACCGGTGCACTCAATGCCGTGTTATCCGCGGAAGGCATGCAGCCTGTCAGGCACGAAGATGCACTCGGCATGGTGGGACAAGGCGCCCGCGCCATGCTGGCTGCCGGTGCCGTTCACAATGGTACACCCCTTGACGAGGACACCCTCGATCGGCTGATGGCCCGATTCATCGACCACTATGACGCTCACATCGCCGATCACGCTCGCCCCTATCCCGGCGCGGTTCAAGCGCTCGACCGTTT
Organism: Bauldia sp.; assembly: GCF_965232525.1. Taxonomy (GTDB): domain Bacteria; phylum Pseudomonadota; class Alphaproteobacteria; order Rhizobiales; family Kaistiaceae; genus Bauldia. The sequence continues at coordinate 3,746,167 of NZ_OZ246980.1, forward strand.
CGCCGCCGAGGGCTGGCGCCTGGCGGTTTGCACGAACAAACTCGAAGGTTTGTCCAAGTCGCTGCTCACGCGTCTCGGCCTCGCGGACCGTTTCGCCTTCATTGCCGGGCAGGACACGTTCTCGGTCCGGAAACCCGACCCTGGCCACGTCGTCGAAACGATCCGGGCGGCCGGCGGCGATCCTGGCCGGGCGGTGATGGTGGGAGATTCGGAGATCGATGTTGGCGCCGCCAAGGCGGCAGGTGTCCCCGTCATCGCGGTTACTTTCGGCTACAGCCAGAAGCCGGTCGCCGAGTTGGGCGCCGACGTCCTGATCGACCACTACGATGCCCTTTATGATGAAGTGTCGAGCCTTATGGCCCGCGCCGAATGAGGTTGCTCACAAGGCGGCGTACGATCAACGCTTCCGAATGTTGCCGACCCGCCGTGGGTCCCATAAGAAGGAGCCACCGACGGTCGAGAGCCGTCTCCGAGGGGTCCACGAGGAGGACAATCAATGCGTGTAACCCGAGTCGTCCTAGCGGCGGCCTTGGCAATAGGACCGGCGCTCGCCTTAACCGCTCCAACCCCGGGCTTCGCCAAGGACGGTGTCGGCATTGCCCTGATCGGCGGATTGATCGCCGGCGCGGCCATCGGCACCGCCGTGGCGGATTCGAAGAGGCATTCGCAGAAGGTTTACGTCAAACCGCCGCCACCCCCTAAAGCCGCGCCATTCAGCCCCCACCGCGGTGTCACCTGCTACCCGAAGCTTCATGCCTGCTACGACAACAACGGAACGTACAACGGCAAGTGGACCTGGAAAATCTATGCGCAATAGGGGCGGTCAGATGATGATCCTTTCGACAATCGGCAAGAGCGTACTCGGTATCGCAGCAGCCGCTGGCTTCGCGATCGGTGCCGCCGTTTCGGCCAGCGCGGACGATGAACACCTCGACGAGGTCTGGGCCGACGCGGTCGGTAACCAGGAGCCGATCCTGAGCGACAAGCAGTTCGGTCTGCTCAACAATCTCGCCTTCCAGGCGGCGGCGACCAAGATCTGCGGGTACGAACTCAACCACGACGATTTCACGACGGCGTTCGTGGACGCCACGACACCGGCGCCCGCCGACATGACCGACGAAGAGGCCGAGGAGTGGAAGACGGCCGTGGTGTTCCGGCTGGGGACCGTCTACGGCGTACTTCTCACGACGGGCAACGCCGACGCGGATTCGTTCTGCGCGAATGCCGCCGAAATGCGGGACGATCCCGAGGTCCCCCACGTCTGGCAATGAAGCGCCACGGCAGCGTCTCGTCGCTTGACACCTGACCCCGGCGGTTGCCATATCGCCGGGCACGGTGCGGGCGGTTAGCTCAGCGGGAGAGCACTCCCTTCACACGGGAGGGGTCACTGGTTCAATCCCAGTACCGCCCACCATTGGTCCTCGGCGCTGGAGCTAGCGACGTCGCTTCGCAAGGCGCGATTGCACCGATTTTCAAAGACGACGGCACGACCGCGGTTGTACGCTCACTGTACCGCGACTGATTTCAAAGACAGGCGTTCCGAGCCTGCCCCTTGAATTTGCTTGAGTTCCTCCAAATTAAGCGACTTGAGCGTTCGCTTCCTGAGGAGAGCACCCATGTCCCTTCGTCCGGTGCGTAGTGTCACGCAGGCCGAGCCCCATATCGAAGGGGCTGGTGTGAAGCTCCACCGCGCCTTCGGGTTCGGCAAGACGCGAGATTACGACCCGTTTCTGTTGTTTGACGATTTCCGCAACGAAAGGCCCGAGGACTATCTCGCCGGTTTTCCCTGGCACCCTCACCGCGGAATCGAGACGATCACCTATGTACTCTCCGGCGAAGTGGACCATGGCGACAGCCTTGGTAACCAAGGGACCCTTGGCGCCGGCGACGTGCAGTGGATGACCGCGGGAAGCGGTATCCTCCATCAGGAAATGCCGCGCGGTGACGATCGCGGCCGGATGCACGGATTCCAACTCTGGGCGAATCTCCCGTCCGCCCACAAGATGACCGCGCCGCGTTACCAGGACATTCCCGCCGTCGAAATCCCCGAGGTCATCGACGACGATGGCACGTGCGTCCGTGTTGTCTGCGGCGACTTCTGGGGAAAGGTTGGTCCCGTGGAAGGCGTGGCCGCCGATCCGCGCTACCTCGACATCTGGGTGCCGCCCGGCGTTCGGAAGCGCCTGCCCGTTGAGCTCGAGCGGCACGCCTTCGCTTACGTGTTCCAGGGGTCGGGAACATTCCGCGATGCATCGGAGCCGTTCGGCATCCTGACCGAGCGTGGCACGCCGGACAACGAAGTGCTGATTCGGGAGCAGACGGGCAACCGCTCGCTCGTATTGTTCGACAGCGGCGACGAGGTGACTGTTCAGGCCGGTGACGAAGGCATCCGCTTCCTGCTGATTTCGGGCAAGCCGATCAAGGAACCGGTGGCCTGGTACGGACCAATCGTGATGAACACACAGGCCGAACTGCAACAGGCGGCGCGCGAGCTTCGCGACGGGACCTTCATCAAGCATCCATAGCGGCGTCGGCGCTGAGAGACTGCCCAACAAATGGGCGTCGTCAGCGGTCGGGGCTGCTGACAGTTCGCGTTGGGTCGCCTACTGTTTCGCCGGGGTCATTTTGGGGAAACAGCATGCGGTTGCTCGCCGTTGCGGACCTGCACTATTCGCTTCCGAAATACGATTGGCTGCTGGCGACGGCCAGCAAGTACGACTTGGTGGTTATCGCCGGCGATCACCTCGACCTGACCTCGGGTGTCGACTTCAGGGCTCAGGCGGTTGTGGTCCGCAAGTATCTTGATCGGCTGAAGGCGCAGGTCCCGGTGCTCACATGCTCGGGGAATCACGACCTCGACTCGCGAAACGCGGAGGGCGAGAAGATCGCCCGTTGGGTGCGGGATCTGACCGCGGACGGCGTTCCTGCCGATGGCACCTCTTTTGTCCTCGACGACACGTTTTTCACGATCTGCCCCTGGTGGGACGGTCCGATCGAGCGCGAAGCGATCGCCAGGCAGCTTGCAACCGACAGCCCGAAGCGCGAGGGCCGGCGATGGATTTGGATTCACCACGCGCCGCCGATCGATTCACCGACGAGTTGGGGCGGGCAGCGCTCCTTCGGTGACCAGGAACTCAGCGACTGGATCAGGGAATACGCACCGGACATCGTGCTCGCCGGGCATGTTCACCAGTCGCCCTTCGTGCCGGACGGATCGTGGGTCGATTGGATTGGCGATACCTGGATCTTCAATGCGGGCCATCAATATGGGGCGCCGCCGTCCTGCATCATTCTCGATACGGACCAGAATGCGGCCGTCTGGCTGTCGGCAGCAGGCGCACAAGAGGTGTCACTCGACCAGCCTCTCGTTCGACCCATCCCACCGCTGACCTCACTGCCAGTCTGGCTTACATCATCGGATCCGGCTCCCGGTCCGATCCCGGCGTGAAATCGTCGTCCTGATGGTGGATCAAGGTATCCAGCACCTCAGACACCATGCTGAGGTGGTCGCCTTGTCCCTGATACTGACGTTTGATGTCCACCAGATAGGTCGTCGCCGCATTGAGCCTCTGAGCCAGCCCCTTGGCGATGGCCAGCGCGACGGTCGGGTTCTCTGACATGAACCTCGCTGCATCGTCGGTCACGCGCGCACTCACCGGCGTGGCCGCTCTGACCGTCGCGGTGTAAGGCCGATCAAGCAGAACCGACATCTCACCGAAGATCGAACCCGGCTCGGCGATACGGGCGATGGTCGTGTCGCCCCGCAAGACTTCGACAACTCCCTCTTCGAGCACAATCAGGCGGCCGGAGGCGCCGCCTTCGTCGATGATGATGGTTCCTTGTTCGAACTGCTCGGTGGCGAGCCTTTCGCAATGATCGAGTATGTCCTTCATTGAACCCCCTGCTGGCGGCCTGTCGCGGCCCGGATGAATGGCTGGCCGAGCATTCTCGGCCTGTCACGGCGCTCGAACACCCGTTGCTCGTCCATGCACGCCGCGTAGCTGCGGTCGATGAAACGCCGCACCTTGCGCTTCATGCCAAAACAACCCGCCGGGCCCGTCATCCGCTCTGCGGCCGGCACGAAGCGTGCGCCACATTTCAGGAAGATTGTCCGATGGGTTTCCTCGTGCCGCTTCAACGCCGCAACGAACGACGTCCAGAGCTGGCGGTTTTTTGCGCTCATGGAAGCGAAATCGACAGCCTTCGGCAGGGTCAGGACAAAGTTCCAACGGAAAGTCAGATCAGAAACCCGGCATTGCCCGCCCCTGGTCCCCACCGTGAATGTCAGATCATGATCGTGGGTAATGTTGGCGTAGGCGGGTCCGTCGTCCGGATCGATAATCGGATGCGCGTTCATGTACCGCCAAACCTCTGCGGGCGTCGTCCCGCGGACCAGATGATCCCGATACTTGGTCGAATGCACGAGATCGCCGACGGCAACTCCGGGCACGAGATAGGCGACAGCGCCCACGAGTGCGAAGAACCCAGCACATCGGAATGCCATCCCTGCCCCACCGAACAGATCGTCGACCACGGTCAGCCTGCGATAAAATATATCGCCTGCAAAGCGCCGTCGGTAAAAAACCCGCTAGCTATTGCCGTTGGCATCTGTAAAGGGAGGCGATCAAACGGCCATGATATCAGGAGTGTGGATATGGCGATCCGCGTTGTTGTTTGGGGTGAGAACATTCATGATCGTGAAAACGCAACCGTTCGCGAGCTCTATCCGAACGGAATGCACAATGCGATCGCCGACGCACTGAATCGTCAGAACGATATCGAGGCGACGACAGCGACGCTGGAGCAGCCGGGCCACGGGCTCTCTGCTGAGCGCCTGGCAGAAACCGACGTGCTCACCTGGTGGGGCCACAAGGACCACGGCGGCGTCGATGACGCGATCGTCGAGCAGGTCGTTCAGCGCGTGTGGGAAGGCATGGGGCTTCTGGTTCTGCACTCGGGCCACTTCTCCAAGGTCTTCAAGCGTCTGATGGGCACCCCGTGTTCGCTGACCTGGCGGGAGGCCGGCGAGAAGGAGCGGGTCTGGGTCATCAACCGCAACCACCCGATCGCAGCCGGCCTCGGACCGTATTTCGAAGTGCCGCAGTCGGAGATGTATGGGGAGCCTTTCACCGTTCCCGAACCGATGGAGACCGTGTTCATCTCCTGGTACGACGGTGGCGAAGTGTTCCGCTCAGGCCTGACCTACCAGCGCGGCGCCGGCCGGATCTTCTATTTCGCGCCCGGCCACGAGGTCTATCCGATCTACAACGATCCGAACGTGCAGACCGTCCTGCAGAACGCCGTTCGGTGGGCCCATAACCCGGCTGCCCCGTGGAAGGATATCGCGAACGCGCCGAACCGGCCGGTCGGAGCGGCATTGGAACCGATCGAGGAGAAGGGACCGAGCCTGCACGCGCCCGGTGAAGCCGGTTTCCGCTAGGCCGATGCCATGATCCGACTCCTGATCATCGGGACGGGCAGCATGGCCCGTCAGCATGTCCTGTCGTTTCGGGTGATCGACGATGTCGAGATCGTCGGGGCCGTCGAACCGAACGAAGAGCGGCTGAAAGCCTTCGCGGAAGAGCACCGAATACCCAACACATTTCCCGATCTCGAGGCAGCCATCGCCTGGGGCGAGTTCGACGCCGCGAGCAACGTGACGCCGGATGCCTTCCATCATCCGTTGTCGATGCAACTTATCGAGGCCGGGAAACATGTCCTCTGCGAGAAGCCGCTGTCCACCAACTATCCCCTCGCTTTGGAGATGACCAAAGCAGCGGAGCGGCGTGGCCTGATCAATATGGTCAACCTCACGTTTCGTGCCGCGCCCTGCCTCGACATGGCTCGGCAGATCGTGACCAGTGGCGAGATCGGTGAAATCCGCCATTTCGAAGCATCGTACCTGCAAAGCTGGCTTGTCGGTCACCATTGGGGCGACTGGCGGACCGACGAGCGCTGGCTGTGGCGACTGTCGACCGAACACGGCAGCCATGGCGTGATCGGCGACATCGGGATTCATGTCATCGACTTCGCCACATATGCTGCGGGCAAGGACATCGTCTGGATGGAAAGCCGCGCAAAGACCTTCCAAAAGGCCGAAGGGGACAGGATTGGCGACTATGTCCTGGATGCAAACGATTCCTTCGCGATGACGGTCGAACTCACCAACGGCGCGCTCGGCGTGATCCACGCGTCTCGGTGGGCAACGGGGTACGCCAACATGATGCGCCTCGACGTATTCGGCAGTCATGGGGCGTTGCAGATGACCGCCGACGGTCGACGGTCCTGGTTGGGCAAGTGTATCGGCGCCGACATCGACACCCAGTCATGGCGGGAGGTGCATTGCCCGCCGGTCAAAACGGTGTTCCAGCGGTTCGCCGAAGCAATCGAAACTGGCGAAAACGGCGATCCCGACTTCCGGCGCGCTGCCGACATCCAGCGGGTCCTCGATCTTTGCCTGCAGGCCGGCAGCCGCAGTCACGGCGGCGTGAGGCTTGACTGACGAAGCAGCCAAAACGTTGCAGGTACACCACACCGGGGCGAAATCCGGGCCGTCAGTTGGGCATTGAGACCGCGATCACTTGCCCATCGGGGCGAGATTCGGGCAAATATGAGCCGGAATCGTGCGTTGGGCGCACGAACTGCGATTCGAGGGCCTACCTGATGCGGAAAATGATGCTCGTTCTCGCGGGCTTGGCGTTCTCCGGGATGGTTGCAGCGGACGCCAATGCCGCTGTCAAATCCTTCTGGGATCAAGAGACGAAAAAGTGGGTCAAGTACGACACAAGCGTCAAGCGTGTAGTGCCTCGTAACTACTCGCCGATCAAACGGCGCGTAATCGACTATGATGGCCCGTTCAAGCCCAACACCATCATCATCAACACGTCCGAGCGGCGGTTGTACTACGTGATGAAGGACGGCAAGGCGTTGAAGTACGGAGTCGGCGTGGGCCGGCAGGGCTTTCAGTGGTCGGGCACTGATCGTGTTTCGCGCAAGGCGGAGTGGCCGGGTTGGACCCCACCGCCCGAAATGATCGCGCGCGAACGCAAGAAGGGCCGCATCCTGCCGAAGTATATGAAGGGCGGTCCGCGCAACCCCCTTGGCGCCCGGGCGCTCTACATCGGCGATACGCTCTATCGGATTCACGGCTCCAATGAGCCTTGGTCAATCGGCCGAGCGGTGTCGTCCGGCTGCATCCGGCTCACCAACGACGACGTCAAGCACCTCTACAACCAGGTGAGAGTCGGTACCCGCGTGGTCGTTCTCACAGGCAAGGAGAGTAAGGCCAAGATCATGGCGCTGGCCAATCCGCCCGCGCCGAAGAAGCCGGCCACCGTTGCGATGGAAGACGAGGCTAAGGACGGCGACAACGCTCAGGTTGCTGCCAGGTCGTCGGCGAAGGCCAAAGACGACGAAGTCGTGATCCTGGCTCCGGCGGACGAAGGAGAAGAGGCGGTCTCGGAAGAGACAACCGGTACGGTGAAGTCCGCCCCGCGGGTCAAGGACGACGATGTCATGGTACGGGCACCAGCGACTGCTGAACCCGAGGCGACCGAAGCCCGCGTCAAGGACGACGATGTAGTGACGCCCGATTCGGCCGAAGCTGACGTGACAGCGGCTGTTGTCGAACAGGCCGTCGCCGCCAACTAACCCGCACAAGGGTCATAACATTGCGCGCAGGTCGATGGCCTGCGCGTTTTTATGTCTCGCGTCGCAGGCCCTTCGCGTCGAGTTCCGCAAGGTAACCGGACCACAGCTCCGCCTGCTCCGCCCCTATTTTCCGCAGGTAGCGCCAGGAATACAATCCTGTGTCGTGGCCATCGGAGAAAACCAAACGAACGGCGTAATTGCCCACCGGCTCCACCGCCGATACTGACACATCGATCTTCCCGGGAACCGTCTTTCGTTGCTCGGGGCTATGCCCCTGAACCTCCGCTGACGGACTCACGACACGTAAGAACTCCGCTGGTAAGCTAAACGCCTGCCCGTCATCGAACTGAACGCGAAGCGATCGCTTGTCCTTCGCCAGCCGAATTTCGGTGGGCCATGGGTCTTGGGTACTCATGACTGTTGAGTAGGGATTGGCGGTTCACGGTGCAAGCGCTGCCGCTTTGAATTGATGCGCCGGTTCGCTATCTAACGATATAGCCGTCGAAACAGGTCGAAGATCGAGACCGATATGAAATCCAGCCCGGCATACCCACCGCTCGTCGATCCGTTTCGGCGGGCGATCACCTATCTCCGGGTGTCGGTGACGGACCGGTGCGATTTTCGTTGCGTTTATTGCATGGCGGAGGACATGACGTTTCTCCCGAAAAGGGAGGTTCTCAGCCTTGAGGAACTCGACCGTCTTTGCTCGGCCTTCGTGGCGCGGGGCGTTCGCAAACTCCGCCTAACCGGTGGCGAGCCCCTGGTTCGAAAGAACATTCTGAGCCTGATCCAATCGCTCTCTCGTCACCTCGACACCGGCGATCTCGAAGAATTGACGTTGACGACCAACGGCTCGCAACTGTCACGCTATGCCGACAAGCTGGCCGATCTCGGCGTGCGGCGGATCAACGTATCGATCGACACGCTCGATCCGGCGACATTCAGACAAATCACACGGTGGGGGGATCTCGACCGTGTTCTTGAGGGTTTGCGTGCCGCGCAATCGGCAGGCTTGAAGATCAAGGTCAACACGGTCGCGCTGAAAGGCGTCAACGACCATGCCTTCGACGAGATGATCCGGTGGGTGCACGGGCAGGATATGGACCTGACTCTGATCGAAACGATGCCGCTTGGCGCGATTGAGGATGATCGGACCGATCAGTACGTCTCGCTCGCCGATGTCCGCCGAGATCTCGAACAGCGGTGGACACTGATCGACATCCCATTTCAGACCGGCGGACCGGCGCGCTACGTCTCGATCGCGGAAACCGGCGGCCGGATCGGCTTTATCACGCCGCTCAGCCACAATTTCTGCGAGTCGTGCAATCGTGTGCGGGTGACCTGTACCGGCACCCTTTACATGTGTCTCGGACAGGACGACGCGGCCGATTTGCGAACGCCACTGCGAAGCTCCGACGGCGATGAGCTGTTGCACACGGCCATCGACGAGGCGATTGCGCGAAAACCAAAAGGACATGATTTCATCATCGACCGGCGTGGCGCCCCGCCAGCTCTGGCGCGCCACATGAGCGTTACCGGCGGGTAACCGCGCCAGACGTCTTGCCCTTTCCCGCGACAAAAGGGATTGCGCCCGCGACCGGTCGGCGGCACTGTGTTGGCCTTACCCAAGACTTGGTCCTAGCGGCGTCCGCCGCCGGCCCCCTGGAATAGCGCGAGGCGACATGACTCCGTTCCGCGAGAACCTGCGCGGCATTATTGGTGTGTCCGTCTGCAACCTGTTGTTTCTGATCAACGATACCATGCTGAAAGTGGCAAACAGCGAGATGCCGCTGGGTCAGCTTCTGTTTGTTCGCGGCCTCTTCGCTGCGGTGTTGCTCGTACCATTCGTCGTCGCGACCGGCGCGCACCGGCAGTTTGGCCTGATCTGGAACTGGCCGCTGTTCTGGCGGACCGTTTCGGAAATCCTGGCCGCAATATTATTCCTCACCGCCCTCTTTCAGATGCCGATCGGCAACATCAATGCCATCCTTCAGGTCGTGCCTCTGATGGTCACGGCCTGCGCCGCGGTATTCCTCGGCGAGTACATAGGCTGGCGTCGCTGGCTCGCGATCGGAATAGGTTTCACCGGCGTCCTGATCATCATCCGGCCGGGCCTCGAGGGCTTCAATGTCTTCAGCCTCGTGGCTCTCGCGGCCATGGGCTTCATCACTCTGCGCGATATGACCACCCGTGTGATGTCCCGCGCGATCTCGGCGCTTCTGATCGCGTTCGTCACTGCTATCGCGGTGTGTTTGACCGGCCCTGTTTTGGGGCTGGTTTTGCGAGAAACCTGGGCACCGGTGAGTTTACAGGGTTTCGTACTCACGGCCGGTGCGGCGGTGTTCCTGATCGGCGGGTATCTCACTGCCGTCGATTTCATGCGTCATGGCGACATCTCGGTGATCGCACCATTTCGCTACTCAGTCGTGTTGTGGGCGATCCTGGTCGGCTTCCTGGTTTGGGGAGAAGTCCCCGACCTGCCGATGCTGATTGGCACGGTCGTCATCGTTGCTACCGGAATCTACACGTTCCATCGCGAACGGCGCCTGGCGCAGATCATCGTCGAAAGCGATGTCGACCGATGACCGCCGCATCCCCACCGTCGATAGCTCCCGTTCCGCTTATCCTCATCCTGGTCGCGGTATCGGCCATCAATCCGATCGCCGTGAACATGTTCGTGCCGGCGATGCCGGCAATGATGCGCGCCTTGGACACCAACCAGGCGATGATCCAGCTGGTCCTTTCCGGGTACCTGTTCGCGACCGCGTTCGGCCAGCTGGTGCTCGGCCCGCTGTCCGATCGGTTCGGGAGGCGACCGGTGCTGCTGGCCGGGCTCGGCGTGTTCATCGCCGCCAGTGTGCTAGCCGCGGCTGCGCAGTCGATTACCGTCCTCGTCGTGGCCCGCATCTTTCAGGGTTTCGGCGGATGTGTGGGTATCGTCCTCGGGCGCGCGATCATTCGCGATCGTTTCGAGCGCGACGAAGCGGCCAGCATGATTGGCTACGTGACGATGGGGTTCGCGATCGCGCCCATGGTCGGCCCATTCATCGGCGGCCTATTGAACGACAACATCGGCTGGCGATCGGTGTTTGTGCTGCAAACCGGGCTTGCCGTCGCCGTTGCGCTCGCAGCTTATGCCCTCCTGCCCGAGACGCATACCCCCGCGCGTGAAACCGAAGCCCGGCCAACGTTGCGCCATAGCTTTGCGATCCTGTCACGCATCCCGGCGTTCTGGGCATATTCGCTGACCTGCGCATTCGGAACGGCGGTGTTTTTCTCCTTCCTCGGTGGAACGCCGTTTGTTGCCATCGACCTCATGGGACTCACCGGGACCCAGTACGGGCTCTACTTCATGCTCGTGCCAGGTGGCTTCATCATCGGCAATTTTCTGACGGCGCGTTATTCGAGACGCGTGGGCATCGAGATCATGCTGATCGCGGGCAGCTTGGTCGCCCTCACCGCGGTCCTGGGGATGTCGATCGCTTTCCTGATGGGCTGGTATCATCCGCTGGCCTTGTTCCTACCCATGTATGCGATCGGCTTCGCGAACGGACTGACCCTTGCCAATTCCATTGCCGGAGCCGTGTCGGTACGGCCCGACATCGCGGGCGCGGCATCGGGGATCGCCGGAAGCCTCCAGATCGGCTTGGGAGCGGTCGCTACTCAGGCGATCGGCGCCGTTCTCGAGATCGCTCGATCACCTTTTCCGATGACAATCGCGATGGCGCTGTTCGCGGCAACCGGCTTGACCATGGCGATCTGGACTCGGACCGCCCGGAGCTAGCGAGACCGCAGGCCCGTTCCTTTGAATTGGAATGAATCCAGAAGATATTCTTTGACAACAACGGCTGATTTCCAGCAAATATTGGTCGTCATAGACATTTTTTACTAAGTCTAAACTGATTTGTTTTGAGGAATTCTAAGTAAGAATCCTCAACGCACTCCGTTTGGGCGAGAAAAGCGACAAGGAAAGAAACCCATGCGGTTCATCGGACTACAACAAGCGGCCAGAGCCCTCCTGACGGCTATGGTTCTCGGTAGCGGCGGCGGCGCCGTTCTGGCGGCGGACGCGAACAGCGTGTTGACGAATTACGCTGACATCGCGCTTGCCGGCTATCAGGACTCGCTGACGACCGCCCAGGCTCTGGACGCCGCCGTCGACAATCTCATTGCGAATCCCTCGGACGCGACGCTCAACGCTGCACGCGCTGCATGGATTGCGGCCCGCGTACCGTACCAGCAGACCGAGGTTTACCGTTTCGGAACGCGATCGTCGACGACTGGGAGGGTCGCGTAAACGCCTGGCCCCTGGACGAAGGCCTGATCGACTATGTCGACGTCTCCTATGGCACTTCGTCAGACGATAATCCGCTCTACACCGTCAACGTCATCGCCAATCCGAAGTTGATGGTTGACGGCGTCGAGGTCGATGCGACGATCATCTCGGCGGAAATTCTGGAGAACATCCTGCAAGAGGCCGGAGGCGTCGAGGCGAACGTGGCCACCGGTTACCACGCCATCGAGTTTCTGCTCTGGCGCCAGGACCTCAACGGGACTGGCGCAGGCGCAGGCCACCGTCCGGCTACCGATTTCGATTCAGCCAACTGCACCGGCGGGAACTGTGAACGCCGCGCCGCGTACCTCAAGGCTGTCTCCGTCCTCCTGATCGACGATCTTCAAGAGATGGTCGATAACTGGACTGATGACGGCGCGGCACGTGAAGCGGTGATGGCCGACACGCAGGCCGGGATTGCGACAATCCTGACCGGCATGGGTTCATTGTCGTATGGAGAGCTTGCCGGGGAGCGCATGAAGCTTGGACTGCTGCTTCACGACCCCGAGGAAGAGCATGATTGCTTCGCCGACAACACCGTGAACTCGCACTACTTCGATCAAATCGGCATCCGCAACGTCTACACGGGCACCTACCGTCGCGTTGACGGCACGGTCGTTCAGGGCCCATCGGTGGCGGACCTCGTCGCAGCGGCTGATCCGGCGCTTGACCAGGAAATCAGGGAGAAGCTGGACGCGACGGTCGCCGACATGGCGGCCATGCGGGCCCGGGCGGAGAGCATCGAAGCCTATGACCAAATGATCGGCGAAGGAAACGAAGCCGGGAATGCAGTCGTCCAGGCCGCCATCGATTCCCTGATAGATCAGACGCGATCGATCGAACGCGCCATCGTCGCCCTTGACCTGGGCTCGATTGAACTGGAAGGCTCTGACAGCCTCGACAGCCCCGAGGCCGTGTTCCAGTAATCCGGCGTGGCGGTTGCGTCCCTACCGGACGCGGCCGCCATCTGGACAGATGCATATATGAATGACTGCGTGATGACTTCGTTACTTCGCCATCGACCGACGATCCTGGGGGCCGGTTCGGTCGCCCTTGTTGCCGCCTTCGCCACCGCGTCGGCTGCCGTTCTATCCCACCGAACCGACCTCGATGCTGCCGACCGCGAGCGCGTAGCCGCCATAACGACTCCCACGACCGATTTCACCAAAGCAGAAGGTTTCGAGCGCAACACGGCCGGCGCTGCGACCGCAATAGCCCGCCCGAACCACAACGCTTTCTCGTTCCCGCTCGCCAATCTGAGCTTCGAGGGGCAGCAAGACTTCAAGGTCGGCAACGGCCTGTTCAAGAAGGTCTGGGTGTCGTCGCCGGCGTCGACCCAGGCGTCAGATGGTCTCGGCCCGCTCTTCAACGCCCGCGCCTGCGAGCGCTGTCATGTCAAGGACGGTCGCGGACGGCCGCCGTTGACACCGGACGAGCCAGCGGTGTCGATGTTCCTGCGGCTGTCGGTACCGCCATCGACCGATAGCGAGCGAGCGGCGCTCGCCGACAAGACGGTATTACGCATCCCGGAACCGACCTATGGGGGCCAACTCCAGAACTTTGCCGTTCCCGGCCTGCCCGCCGAAGGGCAAATGCGGATCGCCTACGAGGAGGAAATCGTCGAATTGAACGGCGGTGAAACCGCCTCGCTCCGCAAGCCGACCTACACGATCAGCGACCTCGGCTACGGGTCGCTGGCACCGGATGTGATGGTGTCGCCGCGGGTGACGCCCCCCATGATCGGCGTCGGGCTTCTCGAGGCGATCCATGCTGATGATATCCTGAGCCAAGCCGATCCGGAGGATGCCGACGGCGACGGGATCTCTGGTAGACCGAGCATGGTTCGCGATCCGGAGACCGGTGAGCTTGTCTTGGGTCGTTTCGGGTGGAAGGCCTCGACGCCGACCATCGAAGCCCAAACCGCCGATGCCTTCTCCGGTGACATCGGAATCTCGACACCGCATGTCCCAGCCTCGTACGGCGACTGCACCGAAAACCAGTCGGCATGCCGCGAGGCGCCACACGGCGTCCAGGCGGCACTCGGGTCCGTGGAGGCACCGGATCCGGTGATGGAGTTGGTCACGTTCTACAGTCGCAACGTTGCTGTCCCGCCGCGGCGCGATTTCGACGATCCGGAAGTACTCCGGGGTAAGGCGCTCTTTTACGACTACGGCTGCATCGACTGCCACACGCCGAAATACGTGACGAGCCGGGACGCGCCGCAGCGCGAACACCAGTTTCAGCTCATATGGCCCTATACCGATCTGTTGCTTCACGAAATGGGCGAAGGCCTCGCCGACAACCGCCCGGTCGGCGATGCGTCGGGGAGCGAGTGGCGGACGCCGCCGCTGTGGGGGATTGGGCTGACCGAGACTGTCAACGGCCACACATTTTTCCTTCACGACGGGCGGGCGCGGAACCTGCTTGAAGCGGTACTCTGGCACGGCGGCGAAGCGCAGGCGTCCCGCGATCAGGTCGTCGCGGCCGCGCCGGACGAGCGCGACGCGTTGATACGTTTCCTGGAGTCGCTGTGAACGGAACGCGATCCGCCGCAGCTTCGGTGGTCTTCGCGGCTTGGCTGGCGGTCGCACCGGCCAACGCGCAGGGCGACGGCACTGAGGCGATTGATTTCGAACCGGTGGTCAAGGCCGCCGTCGAGGACGTGATCATCCCAGGCTATGAGGCGCTGATTGATCCGGCCGAAAACCTCACACTTGCGGTCCGACACCTGTGTGCCGAGCCCAGCGCTGAAACACTCAATCAGGCGCGAGCAGCATTTCCACCGTTGATCGAAGCCTGGTCGGCGGTCGAGATGTTTCGTTTCGGGTCGGCCCGCGATCAGAATCGCTACGAACGTCTTTTCTTCTGGCCGGATCGCCGCAGCATCGGCTTGCGCCAGGTGCAGCGGCTACTCGCGGAGGAAAACGAAAGCGCAACTGACATCGAAACCCTGCGCGACAAGAGCGTAGCCGTTCAGGGGCTATTGGCGCTTGAATATGTGCTGTTCGGCGAGGGCAGCGAAGCGATGGCGACCGACCCGCCGGAAAGCTACCGTTGCCACTACGGTGCAACCATTGCCGCAGCGGTCACTGCGGTGGCGGAGATAACGGATGACTGGCGAGCGCCTACCGGGTTCGCCAACGTAATGATCGACGTGGGGCCCGAGAACCCGCTCTACCGAACGCATAGCGAAGCCATGCAACAGCTATTGCAGTCGGCTCGCGAACAGTTGCAGTTCGTCCGCGACCTTAAGCTCGCCCGCCCGCTTCGCGACAATGCCGCAGCGGCCAACCCGAAGGCAGCGCCATTCTGGCGCTCCAACCTGACCGAACGCGCTGTCGCCGTGAATCTCCAGTCGGTCGCAAGCCTCGTGTCGGCCAGCGGGTTGACCGAGCAAATGCCGAGTGACCAGACGCGGCTCATCGACTCCCTGCTTTTTGAACTGCGACAGGCCGAGGCGGCAATCACCACGGATGAAGCGGCACCGTGGATCGAGGCCGTTCGTGAGCCGGAACGCCATGAGCGGCTCACGTACAGCCTGGTGCCACTCGGTGCTGCCGTCACGATACTTGAGGAACGACTGCCGGCGGCGCTTGGTCTGATCGCGGGGTTCAACTCGCTTGATGGCGATTGACCGGCGACTGTTCCTGAAGGCGTCAGCGACGCTTGGCCTCACCCCGATCGGAGCCATCGCCGCTGCAGACGGTCAGCCGGCGTTTGTCGCGGCGCGCCGATATGGCGACAGCTATTCAATCGCTGTGATCGACAGCGCTGGCCGGGTCGTTTTCAGCGAACCGTTGAGCAGCCGGGGGCACGCCATAGCGGTCTCGCCTGAACGCAATACCGCCGTTCTGTTCGCCCGACGGCCGGGCACATTTGCGATCGCCGTCGACCTTGCCAACAGGCGTTCGATCGGCGCTTTCGCCCCTCCCGCCAACCGCCACTTCTATGGGCACGGCCTCTACTCCGGCGACGGTCGGCTGCTCTTCGCCACCGAGAACGACTTCGAAAATGAGCGCGGCGTCCTTGGTGTTTACGACGTCGGGGCTGGCTTCCGGCGGATTGGCGAGTTCGACACCCACGGCATCGGCCCGCATGAAGCGATCCTGATGCGGGATCGACGGACGATCGTGGTCGCCAATGGCGGGATCGCAACCCATCCGGATTTCGCACGACAACAACTCAACATTCCAACCATGGCACCGTCGCTGGCCTATCTCGACGCTGGGACCGGCGACCTAATCGAGGAAACAGCCCTCCCCGACGCGTATCATCAGCTCTCCATCCGCCACATTGCAGAGGCAGCGGACGGAACCATCTGGTTCGGCGGGCAATACGAAGGCGGCGGATTTGACCCTGTCGCGTTGGTCGGTACGCATCGGCTTGGTGGCGCGCCCGCGCTGGTCGGCGCTCCCGACGGATACACGGCGATGCGTCACTACATTGGATCGGTGGCCGTCAGCGGTGATCGGCAACGAGTTGCGGTGACCAGTCCGGTGGGTGGCCGCGTGCTCGTCTTCGATGCGACCTCACGCAACCTGATCGACCAGTGGGCCACCAGCGACGTTTCCGGGGTCGCGCCAAGTGGAACCGGCTTCATCACGTCAGATGGAAGCGGCAAGCTGTGGCACGGGCGCCGGCTGATCGGCGAGACCGCTGACACTGCCTGGGACAATCACATCACTGCTGTCGGGTGAACGGTACTGGCTACTCCTCGATCACGATCCGCGGCGGCGGTCGGCCGCCTTCGGAGCGTTCGCGCTCGACACCCTCCCATGCGCGGGTCGCGATGTCCCGATAGGCGATGGCGTAGGGGCTGTCGGGATCGGCGGCGACAATCGGCGTGCCAGCGTCGGAGGTTAGGCGTATCTCCAGATCGAGCGGCACCTCGCCGAGGAACGGAACGCCCAGGAGCTGCGCCTCGTCTCGCGCACCGCCATGAGAGAATATGTCGGTCCGCTCACCGCAATGCGGGCAGAGGAAGTAGCTCATGTTCTCGACGATGCCGAGCACTGGTACGTCGACCCGTTGGAACATCGCCAATCCCTTGCGGGC
This sequence comes from Bauldia sp., assembly GCF_965232525.1. GTDB lineage: Bacteria > Pseudomonadota > Alphaproteobacteria > Rhizobiales > Kaistiaceae > Bauldia. Next base: position 3,763,205 of record NZ_OZ246980.1, read on the forward strand.
ATCGATCAGGGCCAAGTCCTGCGGCGTCGAGACGATAACCGCGCCGGCGAGAGGCACTTGCTGGGCCATGGTCAGTTGTGCGTCACCGGTTCCCGGCGGCATGTCGACGACCATGACATCCAGTGAGCCCCACTGAACTTCGCGCATCATCTGATTGAGCGCGGAGATAACCATCGGGCCGCGCCAGATCATTGGCGTCTCTTCCTCGACGAGGAAACCGATCGACATCGCCTCGACGTCGTACGCACGTAGTGGTTTGAGCGTCCGCCCGCCGACGATCTCCGGCTTCTGATCTCGGAGATTGAGAAGCCGAGGCAGCGATGGCCCGTAGATGTCCGCATCCAAGATACCGGCCTTGAGGCCGTTCGCCTGAAAAGCGAGGGCCAGATTGACGGCCGTCGTCGACTTGCCGACACCCCCCTTCCCGCTCGCCACAGCGATGATCGCGTCGACGCCGGGGATGCCCGCCTTGCCACGCGACGGCGGCTCGCCTCGCGGATCCGGTCCGGTAAAGCGACTGCCCGGCGGCTGGCGCGCAGCTCCGGTCGGGGGACCACCGCCCTTCTTCTCGGCCGTGAGGACCACCATTGCGCTCTCGACACCTGGTATCTCCCGAACGGCGGCATCGGCTGCGGCGCGCAATGGTTCGAGCGAAGCCGCTTGCTCGGCCGGAACGGTGATCGAGAACATCACCTTGCCGTCCGACACGAGCACGTCGGATACGAGCCCCAGCGAGATGACGTCGCTCGTCCCGTCGGGCCCGGCTACACCACGCAGGCGCTCGATCACTTGGTCTTTGGTTACATCAGGCATCGCGGCACTCGTCAGTTATCCCGCGTGCGACCATAACGATCGCTTGCCGCACCTCAAGACAAGAAGGATGCGTCTCATGGCGCAAGGCGAGGCACTCAGGGTACACTGTTCTTCAAGATCATCGACCAGAGTGACACGCATGACGCATCAGGAAACCACGTCGTCGACGAGCGCCACACCTGCTTCACGGACACCGGCCTCCCAGATCATTGCCCTGGTCATATTCGTGGTGCTTTGTTTTGCCGCTGCCTATGTCGGCCAGTTGGCAACCGCCCCAAACATCCCGACCTGGTACGCAAGCCTCGAAAAACCGCCGTTCAATCCGCCAAACGAGGTGTTTCCGATCGCCTGGGGGATTCTCTACACCCTTATGGCGATCGCTGCCTGGCTGGTGTGGCGAACGCCTGATAGCCGGCCAAGGACCTGGGGTCTGGTGGCGTTCGCGGCCCAACTCGTTCTTAACGTTGCCTGGTCCTGGGGATTCTTTGGAGCGCAGAGTCCGCTCTTGGGATTGGTGATCATCATCCCGTTGATACTGGCGATCCTTTGGGCGACGGCGCTCTACTTCCGCGTCACTCGCCTTGGCGGTGCGCTGATGCTGCCCTATCTCGGATGGGTTTGTTTCGCGACGGTGCTCAACATCGCCATCCTGACACTCAACTAGCAAGGGTCAGAAAAACAAAGCCGCCGGCGTGCCGGCGGCCTTCACATATGCACCGGCCTTTTCGGCCGGCGCCACGCCCCCCTAAGTCGCGACCTGCAAGTCGACCGCCTTCGGCCCCTTTCCGCGCTTGTCCGGCTCAGTCTCGAACGAGATCCGCATGCCGTCAGTCAAGGCCGGGATGCCCGAACGTTCCACTGCAGTGACATGGACAAACACGTCGTTTCCGCCATCGTCGGGCGTGATGAAACCGTAGCCCTTCGATGCATTGAAGAATTTCACGGTGCCGTTTTGACGCATCAGGTAACCTTTTCGATTTTCGAGTCGTCATTCCGTCGGCTTGCGCCGCACGGGTCTCGCAGGCTTTTCAGATGTCGGCGAAGGAAGTACCGCGTTTGTGTCAGTGGTCCGGCCACCGTCATTTCGGATTTCCGCCCGCTGCCAGGCATTCGTCTGCGCCTGAGCGTCCTCTCCAGTCTCCGCCGGGTTCCGATAAAATGCCCGCAAATGGATTTATGCGGCAGAAATGGCCAGAGCGCAATGGTTGGGTGCGTCGATGTGAACCAGCCAATGTCGGTCCGGCAGCGCTCCGCTGACCCGCAAAACGGGTCCAAGGGAAGACGACAGACGATTTCGCCAAGCGCGTCTCTGTCATAATTTCGCCGAGGAATCGTCAACCTTAAGCGTCGAGGGGGACGCGATCGCTGCTGTTGCGGCGATCAGGGTACGTGCACTAGACCGCACGCCCGGCGCTCACGAGAGGACTCCCCCGATGCGGTTTCGATCCTTTGCAATTGGTCTGCTGTTTGCCGCGCTGGCTCCAGCAATTGCACACGCAGCCTATACGACCACGGCGGTCAACGTTCGCAGCGGTCCAAGTACGAAGTACCACGTCATCACCACCGCACCACCCGGTGCATGGGTTAAGGTCCAACGCTGCGTGCCGCGCTGGTGCAAGGTGAACTTCCATGGCGTTCGCGGGTGGATGTCTGCGGCCTATATCGCACACGGTCCGCGGCCGCGCGCCTATGCTCCGAAGCCCTACTACGCTCCGAAGCCATACTACCGGCGGCTACCGCCACCGCGCTATTACCATCGCTATCCGTATCGATATCCGCGCAGCGGTTTCGGTTTCTACTTCAGCTTCAGCAACTGAGCGCGATCCGAGTCTGCGTCTCGAGTCGCATCGCGACAAGCAACGTTGATCATGAGCCATGGGAGCGCATTGTTTTGATCAGCCGTGACGGACGCGGTGTGTCACCGATGCGCTTTTCGGTGTCGAAGAAAACGACGCGCGATCAAGGAGCGGCGACTACGAACTGTCGATGCTCGATTGTCGCGCGTTGAGTCATGCACATCGTTCTTACGTCGCCAAACTTCTATCGACGTGGATGTCGGCTTTGTTTTGAATTAGCGCGATATTAACCGGCAAGGTGAATTAGAATGCGCAACGCGGGTCGATTCGCGATCCGGCACGAAGAGGAGAAATACCTTGGCGAAGACAGCAACCCGGAAGACGGCGGCAAAAAAGGCTCCGGCCAAAAAAGCTGCCGCCACGCGGACCGCGACGAAAAAGCCTGCCGCCCGCGCGACGTCCGCTCGTAAGACCACCGCCGCTCGCAAGACGACGGCAGCACGGAAGACCACGGCAGCACGGAAGACAACTGCCGCGAAGAAACCAGCGGCACGCAAGACCACTGCTGCGAAGAAGCCCGCCGCGCGGAAGACGGCGGCAGCGAAAAAGACCACCGCGCGCAAGACGACGACCGCGAGAAAGCCAGCGGCACGCAAGACGGCCGCAGCGAGAAAACCCGCGGCTCGGAAAACCACAGCGCGGAAGACAACTGCGTCGAGGAAGCCGGCGGCACGCAAGACCACTGCGGCAGCGAAAAAGCCTGCGGCGCGGAAAACCACCGCACGTAAGACGACTGCTCGCAAGACGACGGCTGCGAAGCCGACGGCTCGCCGGGCTACCGCGGCGAAGAAGTCCACCGCGCGTCGGGCTCCGGCACGGCGCACGACGGCCAAGCGGTCCTAGCACCCTCGCTCACGCCGCCACCTAAGTCGGAAGCACCGACGTCGATGGCGGCGTGTGCAGTTTGGAATTCCCGTTGTAGCAATCGGCCGTCGGGCTCTGCCGACGGCCGATTTTTCTATGCGCTCGCTACCGAAAAGCCTTTCGTTTCAGTAACTAAAACATCGAGCGAACGTCGGCGCTGTAGGTCGGGAAGGCGTAGGTCGCCTGCTTCATCTCGGTCGCGGTGATCGCATGCCGCATGGCCATCGCGAACTGATGGATAAGCTCCTCGCCAGCATGACCGACGATATGGGCCCCGCATATGAGATCGGTGTCGGTATCGACAATCACTTTCGCCCAGGCTTCGCTCTCAGCGAAGGTTCGCGATGACAGCCAACCGCTCATGTCGTTGACCTCGACCCGAGTATTCAGTTCTGCTTCACGTGCAGCGGCCTCGGTGAGACCAACCATTGCGTAGGTCGGGATCGTGTACAGCGCTGACGGGATCTGCCGATAGTCCGGTCGCTGCCGCGAACCACCGGCGATGTTTTCGCCAATGATGTTTCCCTCAAGGGTCGCGACCGGTGACAGTTGAGGCTTACCGACGAGAGCGTCGCCGCCAGCCCAGACGGCAGGGTTCGACACGGATCGAAAATGGTTGTCCGTAGTGATGCGACCACGGTCCATGGCGACACCCGCTGCCTCGAGGTCGAGGCTGTCGAGATTGGCAACTCGACCGGCGCCGTTGACGACGAGATCGGCATCGATGCGATGCGTCGTACTGCCCGAACGAAACGTCACACGGCGACTCTGACCGTTGGCTTCGATGCTCTCGACGACGATGTCTTTGTGCAATTCGACTCCGATGCGTTCGGTCTCTGCAACGACACGGGCGACACCATCCTGATCGAACGGACCGAGGAAGTGCGGCGCAGCTTCCAGAATGGTGACCCGCGTTCCGGCGCGTGCGTAAACATGGGCGAACTCAAATGCGATCACACCGCCGCCAATGAACACGACGTGACGAGGCTGGCGTGGATCCGACAGGACCTCGTCCGACGTCACCATCAGTTCAGCACCCGCGATCGGCAATTGGCGCGGAGCCGATCCTGTCGCGACGACGATGTGCTGCGCCTCCAACACGTCGCCATTGACCGCAACGCTGTTCGGTCCAACGAACTGGCCCTGTCCTTCGATCACCGTTACGTCGCGATCGTCCAGTGCCTGCCGAAACCGGTTCGGAAGCCCCTCGATCAATCCTTTCTCGCGTCCGATCAACCCGGCCCAATCGAGTTCCGGCTTTGCAACAGAAATCTTATGCTCGCCGGCCCTGGCGATTTCGTCGAGCGCATGCGCGGCCGCCACTAGGACTTTCTTGGGCGTGCAACCGCGGTTCGAACAGGTCCCACCGAGCAGCGACGGTTCGAGGACGGCGACCGACAGCCCCGCCTTGCGCGCCGGACCCGTCACTCCGATTCCGGCATTGCCGCCGCCAATGACGACCACATCAAATTGTTTGTTGACCATGATTTTCGCCTCTGTTCCCAGCACTGCCAATCTAGGTGTGCGGCGGAAGGCGATCACGCACGGGCCGATCACTTTGATGTGGCCGAATCCATCCGCGAAACGCCTTTCAAATCAGAACCTGGACGCCTTTCGGTGACATGACGCCGGTCCCGGCGTCACACGCTTTTGTGATAGTCTCGGATCGCATTCTGACCGAACAAGGAGGTTCGCGGTGTCTCTGCTCCGACCCGCCGCTATGGCCGCGGCGATCATCATTTCGAGCGGCGCCTCGGCCGCCGATCTGATCACCGATGCGTCCTTCGCCTGTAGTCTAGGCAAGACGATCGATGCCGCGTTCTATCCCGACCGCGTTTCAGTGGTGTTGAGCGACGGCCGTGACTTCACTTTGCCGCAGACCATGTCGGGATCGGGCGCGCGCTACGCCAATGCCAACGAGACAATCGTCTTCTGGAACAAGGGCAACACGGCGTTCCTCACCGAGGGTACCGATGCGACGCCAACCTACAATGGCTGCATCCGCGTCAGCGACGAGGTGCCGGACTCCGGCTGGTTGGTCTTCGCGAGTTCCGAGTTCGGGTTTTCGCTGCGATATCCGCCGGGCTATACCGTCGATGGCGGCTACGTCTACCAGGGGCTCGGTCCGAACAACGACATCACCGGCGTGGCGTTTACAATTCCGGCTGCAATGACCGACGGCACCAACCTCGCAAGCGACACGAAACTCAGCGTCGAGACGCTACCCGATCTGTCCGACTGCGCTGCACCCGCATTCCTCCCGTCTGGGGCTACGCCGGCCGAGACGATCACCGAAAACGGAACTGAGTACTCCGTGGCCTCGCTCAGCGATGCGGGCGCCGGCAACCTTTATGACCAACGGGTGTACGCCCTCGTCGGCACGTCCCCCTGTCTTGCCGTCCGCACATTCATCCACTCGACCAACCTTGCCAACTACGACCCCGGAACCGTCGTCGCGTTCGACGAACAAGCCCTGGTCGACCAGTTCGACGCGATGCGAAGGACGCTGGTGATCGGCCAATAATCACGTGTCTTCCCGAGCAAAACCGGTTGCCGTCGTTCTCGCCGGCGGACGCGGACGGCGACTGGGAGGTCGGGACAAGGCATTCGTTCCACTCGGCGCCCGGCCGCTGATCGCGCACGTCCTTACGAGGCTTGCACCACAGGCCAGCTCTGTCGTTATCAGCGCTAATGGTGATCCCAACCGGTTCGCAGCGTTCCGACTGCCAGTGGTCGGCGATCCTGTTGCCGGCCATGCCGGCCCGCTCGCGGGATTGCTGGCCGGGATGGAGTGGACAATGGCGCATGCGCCGGACGCTAAACGCATCGTCACCGTCGCGGTGGACACGCCGTTCATTCCCTCCGATCTCGTGTCGAGACTCCCCGGCGGAACCGGGGGTAACCGTATTGCTGTCGCGCGAACGGCCGGTCGCCTTCACAAGGTCATTGGCCTGTTCCCGATCTCCCTCAGGGAGAGTCTCGCTCAGTTCCTCGCCCACTCGCCTTCCCGTCGCGTCGGTGATTGGCTGGAACAGATCGGCTTTGCCGCCGTCGATTTCGATACGGAAGATGGTTTCGATCCGTTCTTCAACGTCAACACGCCGAACGACCTTGCCGAAGCGGAGCGCCACCTATCCGCCCTTCAACTCCACTCGCCGGCCTGACGCGACTGACGTTCAGTCCATGCCCACGAACGCCGCCGATATCCTTGCTGAACTGAAGACGCTCGGATCGGAAAAGAGCCGCGCTGGCATGGCGCGATATGGCATCAACACCGACAAGGCGTTTGGGATTTCGATGGCTGAACTCCGCCCCATCGCCCGACGACATCGCCGCGATCACACGTTGGCTGCGGCGCTATGGGACAGCGGCTATCACGAGGCGCGGCTGCTTGCCGTCCTGATCGACGATCCCAAGCAGGTGACCGCGGAACAGATGGATGCTTGGTCCGCCGCGTTCGACTCCTGGGACTTGTGCGATCAGGCCTGCCTGAAGCTGTTCGACAAGACCGCCTTCGTCGACAAGAAGATCATCCAATGGGCGCACGACGAGCGAGAGTTCGTTCGCCGTGCCGGCTTTGCCCTGCTCGCCGCCCACACGATTCACGGAAAGACGGTGCCTGACACGACGTTCCTCGATTATCTGCCTCTGATCGAACGACATGCGACGGACGAGCGGAATTTCGTGAAGAAGGCCGTGAACTGGGCCCTCCGCCAAATCGGCAAGCGGTCGATCACGCTCCACGGACCGGCGTTGGCGCTTGCCGAAAGGCTGGCTGAGGCCGACAACAAGGCTGCCCGGTGGATCGGCCGAGACGCCGCCCGCGAGCTTTCCGATCCGGTTCAGCTGGAGCGGATCGCCAAGCGAAGCGCCAAATGACGGTCAACGCTCTTATTGCCGCGAAGCGCCGGTCTTTTCCTTGGCGAGAACGACATAGCTCAACGGCAGTTGCGTAGTGTGCTTGATCTGCTCCATCGCGAAGGTCGTGGAGACATCGGCGATGTCGATCCGTTCGATCAGGCGTTTGTAGAACGCATCATAGGCGTCGATATCCGGCACGACGACTCGCAGCAGGTAATCGACCTGACCGGCCATCCGGTAGAACTCGACGACTTCAGGCATCTCGCGGATCACCTCCGCGAACCGGCGAAGCCACTCGTCATTGTGCTGGTTGGTGGTGATCGCAACGAACGCTGTGACGCGCGTATTCACCTTGGTGGGATCGAGCAGGGCAACGCGGCCGAGGATGACACCATCCTCTTCGAGCTTCTGAATCCGACGCCAACACGGTGTCGTCGAAAGCCCAATTCGTCGCCCGATTTCGGCGACAGGTATCGTCGAGTCTTCCTGGAGAATCTGCAGTATCTTGCGGTCGAGTCGATCAATCATCTCCTCATTCCATCGCTAAATGATTCGCCTTGTTACGTTACAGCCGGAAGAAAATGCCAAACTGACAACGCAATGCTTTAATCTTTGGATACATTTTCCGTGGAGCGGTAGCGGTCATCACCGGGCGAGTCAAGCATCCGGTAGATGTCGCGCGATCGCCTCACTGAGATAGGGAAGAAGCTCGGTCTCGAACCATGGGTTCTTCTTCAGCCAGGCGTTGTTGCGCCAGGAGGGATGGGGCAGCGGAACGACCGTCGGGTTGGTGGTCGCAACGATGTCGCGCCAGCGCGAGACCGTCTCGGTCAGCGATCCGCCGGCTTCGGCGCGAAGGTGCCAACGCTGGGCGTAGGAGCCGACCGCTAGCACAAGTTTCACTTGAGGCAGTCGTGCCATCAGCGCCTCCCGCCAGGCCGGCGCGCACTCTCGCCGTGGCGGGAGATCAGCACCGCGGGCATCCTGCCCGGGGAAACAGAAGCCCATTGGGACGATCGCGATGCGGCGACGGTCGTAGAACGTATCGGAATCCACCCCCATCCATGCCCGCAGACGGTCTCCGGACGGATCAGTGAACGGCTTTCCTGACGCGTGAACGCGCGTACCCGGCGCTTGTCCGGCGATACAGATCGTTGCGGTTCGCGAAACTTGGAGCACCGGCCGCGGTTCATGTGGCAGTGGCGGCCCCGTTGGCGCATCGCGACAAATCCGACACGCCCGAATCTCGCGCGTCAGCGCTGAGAGCGTCAGGCGCACATTGGGATCGGACGTTGCGACTGGGGCTTCGTTTTGTGGCGTCAAACCATCCTCATTTCGTTAACCACGCTGGGCAGCCTGAGGTTAAGCCTTGCCGTCGATCCTATAGAAACAACTCAAACGGGTACCCGTCCTGGCCATCGAAACGCTGAGATGACACCTTGACCGTCCGACACCTCTACGAAGAAGACGACCGTATCACGCGGCACGATGAGAGTGGCGGCCTTGGCCGGTGGCCGCTCCATTTCTCGTCGCAGGTTACTGTTGCCGCAGCAGTCGCAGCGGCGCTGCTTTCGATCACTCTTGGTCTGGCGGCTATTTCAACTCATCCCACCAGCATCGTGTTCTTGGCCCTTGCGGTCTCGGCGATCCTGGCACAGGGCGCCGTCCTCTTGCTTACTTTCCGGTACGGATCGGCCGCCCAAACCGCGCGGGAACATCGCTCTGAGACTGCCAGGCTCAAGAGTGAACTGCTGGTTGCCGAGACGTCTGAACGGAAGTGGCGTCGGCTTGCCAAAGAGGCCCATCGAACCAAATCGCGATTTCTCGCAACGATGAGTCACGAGTTGCGAACCCCGCTTAACGCGATCATCGGCTTCTCCGAAATCATGAGCGCCAAGGAACTGCATCCGGTCGATGAAACGAAACACCGCGAGTACGCGGCCAGCATTCACTCCAGTGGTCAGCACCTGCTCAATTTGATCGATGACATCCTCGATCTGTCGCGGATCGAGGCGGGTCACGAAGACCTCAACGAGGAACCGATACATCTGGCCGATGTCGCGGACGCGTGCCGTCGCATGATCGAGCCAAAATCGCTTGAAAAGTCGATTACCGTCAGCGAACGCTACCAGTCTGATCTACCCAGATTGTGGGCGGACGACCGCGCGATCCGCCAGATCGTTCTCAATCTTCTCACAAACGCCGTGAAGTACACGCCGACCGGCGGGTCGATCACAATCGAGGTCGGCACAGTAGCTGGTGGTCAATTCGTGTGCGTGCGCGATACAGGTCCCGGCATTGCGGAAAATGAGATTCCGATCGCGCTGTCCGCGTTCGGCCGGGGGATCGCCGCCACCCGAGGTGCTGAACAAGGTGTTGGCCTCGGCCTTCCGATCGTTCAAGCCTTGGTACAGCTACATGAGGGGACCTTCACCTTGCGATCGCCGCCCGGAGAAGGCACCTACGCGACCGTCACGTTCCCGGCATCGCGAGTGATGCGGGAGCAGAGCGAACCGACGAGCAAGTCTCGCTGGCGCGAGGCCAGCTGACGCTATTCCGATTGATCGTCGGCTTCTGAGACGCCGGCCTGATCGAACGTCGCCATGCCACGATGAACGGTCGCGGCAGAGCGCACAATCCCGGCTGCCAGCGCGGCACCGGTCCCCTCACCCAGCCGCATTCCGAGGTCGAGCATCGGTTCCTTGTCCATCGCGGCGAGCACCCGGGTGTGCCCCGGTTCGGCGGATACGTGGCCGAAGAGACAGTGATCGACGGAGGAGGCGTCGAGGGCGTGAAGGATGGCGGCGGCCGACGTCGCCACGAAGCCATCGACGACAACGGGGATGCGGCCATGACGCGCGGCGACGATCGCGCCCGCCATCGCGGCAATTTCGCGGCCACCGAGGCGCCGCAGAACTTCAAGTGGATCGCCAAGCCAGTCCGCGTGGCATGTCAGCGCCGTGGCAACGACAGCGCGCTTTCGGGCAAGGCCCGGTTCGTCCAGTCCGGTCCCCGGCCCGACCCAATCATCGGCGGTGCCACCAAACAGGGCATTGCAGATCGCCGCAGCGATCGTTGTGTTGCCGATCCCCATCTCGCCGATGCACAGCAAATCGTGACCGCCCGCCGTGGCTTCCATCCCGAACGCCATCGTCCCGGCGCATGTGACCTCGTCCATCGCCGGTTCGATCGTGATGTCAGCAGTGGGATGGTCGAGAGCGAGATCGAACACCTTCAGGCCAAGATCGAGCGTCAGACAGATCTGGTTGATCGCCGCACCACCAGCGGCAAAGTTGTCCACCATTTGGCGGGTGACCTCCGGCGGAAAAGCCGAGACCCCGCGTGCCACCACCCCGTGATTGCCCGCGAAAATCGCCACTAGGGGTCGATCGACGCTGGGTTGCGGTTTCGCTTGCCAGGCCGCAAGCCACTCGACAATGCGCTCCAACCGCCCAAGCGAGCCCGGCGGCTTGGTCAGCAGCGCATCCCGCAAACGCACGGCTTCGACCGCCGCGCCATCCGGCCCCGGCATCGTCGCAATCAGGTTGCGGATATCGTCGAACGGAAGGCCTGACTCTGGCCGCATCGAGTCCTCATTCTTATCGTCGTCGACTCGCTTGGAGCGGCGAAAGGCTGGTTCTATAAGCCACGCAGCATCCTCCGCAACTCCGACAAACGGGGCACCGTCATGGTCATCGGAACCGCGACTCGCCGGGAAGCCGCCGCGATGCTGGCGGATTTCCTTGCGTCGTTGGCGTTCCTCACCCGATTGCCGACTTCGGATACGCGCGACGATGCGCCGCCCGATTTCACCCGCGCGTCGCGGATGTTCCCGGTGGTCGGAGTCATCGTCGGGCTGATCGGCGCTGCGATTCTGGTCGCAACTGCCCTGCTTGGCACGCCTCCGGCGCTTGCCGCCGCGCTCGCCGTGGCCGCGACGCTGGCCGTCACCGGTGCCCTGCATGAGGACGGGCTCGCGGACACGCTCGACGGCTTCGGCGGCGGAAAGACTCGCGACCGGAAGCTTGAGATCATGCGCGACAGCAATATCGGGACCTTCGGAGCGGTTGCTCTGATCTTCTCGATTCTGTTCCGTGTGCTGGCCTTGTGGAGCCTCGCACGCGGCGATCCCTGGCGAGCCGGCCTGGTCCTGATCGCCGCGGAAGCAGTTTCACGCGCGGCGATGCTTCAAGCCTGGTCGATCTTGCCCGCGGCGCGGGCGGACGGTCTCGCCCACGACACCGGACCGCCAAGCGAAAGCGCCTTGTTGACCGGGCAAGCCGTCAGTCTTGCTGTTGTGTTGGCGCTGGTGTGGCCGGTCGCCGGATTCGCCGCCATGATCGCCGGCATTCTCCTGACGGTGATCGTTACCTATATCTTCATTCGCATGGCACGCGCTCAGATCGGCGGCCGGACCGGCGATACACTCGGTGCGTGCCAACAAATTGCCGTAGCCGCGTTCCTTATCGGCGCGGCGAGTGCGTCCTGAGTTCGAACGAAAAGGATGTCTTCCGCTCGTGGTCGATGACCGTGACCCAAGAAGCCCGCTGTTACCCCGACTAATCCTCGGGCTGGTCGTCGTCGGTCTGATCGCCGGAATCGGCTTCTTCGTGTTGGATGTTGGATTTATCGGGCAAGATATTGATTTACCGAGGCTAGTCGCGCTGATCGCGATCCTGCTGTTCGTCGGCGCTGGTATCTTGGTGCGCCCGATCGGGGCATGGCAGGTCGTCAGGTCGATGGGGATATGGGCGGCGGTCATCCTTGTGATCGCTGGTCTTTACGCCAGCCGCGACGAGCTCGCCGGCTTTGCCGGACGCCTGGTTGGGTCGCTCGCCCCCGGCGTGCCCATAACCGGTCAGCTCACAGGCGACGGCAATCCCGAAAGCGTCGCCTTTACGCGCGCCTTCGACGGCCACTTCGCTGTCCGGGCCACGGTTGACGACGTCCCGGTTGCAATGCTGTTCGACACCGGCGCCAGTTTCGTGACCCTGACCAGCAACGACGCCCGGCGCGTTGGTATCGATCCGGCGGAGCTGTCGTTCGTCGTCCCGATCCGGACCGCGAACGGTGTGATGCGGGCCGCGGCGATCACGCTCGACACGATGTCGATCGGGCCGATCGAGCAACGGAACGTTCGCGCCCTCGTCGCACCCTCCGGCCTGCTTGGCCAGAGTCTGCTCGGGCTGTCGTTCCTCAACGAACTGCATGGCTACGCCATCATGGGCGATCGCTTGGTGCTGACGCCCTAGGTCAGCGATAGGGAGAACCGTGCCGCCACCACCAGCAGGAACAGGCCGAACGCGATCTCGAGCTGCCGGCGCGACAAGGCGTGCGCCAGCCGCACCCCGACCGGCGCCATGAGAATGCTGGTCGGTATCACCACCAGCACGCCGACAAGGTTGACGAAGCCCAGCGACAGCGGCGGCAACAGCGGATTGCCCCAGCCGGCCCACATGTAGCCAATCGCGCCGGGAATGGAGATCAGCACACCGACACCCGCCGATGTCGATACCGCCTGATGGATCGGGCGACCGTAGAGGGTCATGTAGGCGTTCGTGATAATGCCACCGCCGATACCCATCAGGGTCGAGAAGAAGCCGATCAGGGACCCGACGATCGCCCGGGATGGATTGCCGGGAATGTCCGCGCCCAGCCGCCAGTGTTCCCGGGCAAAGATCAGTTTCAGCGCAACGACAAGCGCAATCGCGGCAAAGATACCCCGCAGCGCAGCGCCCGAAATCACCGCCGCGACCACGGAGGCAACCACGACGCCGACAGGGACGGGAATCGCGAAGCTGCGGAACAAGGCCATGTCCACCGTGCCGCGTCGCTTGTGAGCGAGGAACGAGCGCAGCGACGTGGGGATGATGATGGCAAGCGACGTGCCGACGGCGATATGCATGCGCACCGACTCGTCAACACCCACATAGGCGAGCGCCTCGTACATGATGGGAACCACAACGGCGCCGCCGCCGATGCCGAATAAGCCGGCAAGCAGGCCCGACACCGCGCCCGATGCCAGTAGCGCGAGCGCAAGCTGTAGAAGCTCGGCGGGCGAGGCGGTAATTTCCATCGACGGCGCGACCGCTACGCCACGGCCAACTGGGTGACAGACGGTTCGCTCATCGCGGCCGGCGCGGAAACCTCCGGACCAACGGCGGCAAGCGCTTCCGACAAAACGGTGAGGTCGCCCCCCGAACTCTGGCTCGAGAGCACCTGACGCCATCGCCGTGCACCCGGCCGACCATGGAACAGGCCGAGCATATGCCGCGTGATCTGGTGCAGCCGCACGCCGTCGGCCAGCGCCGCTTCGATGTAGGGCATCATTCCAAGGACGGCGTCTTCCGGCTGAATGCTTGAGGGCATCCCCAAGTATCGCCGATCGATCTCGGCGAGGAGCGCAGGTCGCTGATACGCGGCGCGGCCGAGCATCACGCCGTCGACCTTCGTCAGGTGGTCGCCAACGGCTTCGAGTGTTTCGACGCCGCCGTTGATCCCGACAAACGTGCTCGGCAATCGCTGTTTCAGACGATAGACCCGCCCACAATCGAGCGGCGGAATCTCCCGGTTCTCCTTTGGACTGAGCCCGGAGAGCCAGGCCTTGCGGGCATGAACCCAGATCCCGTCACAACCTTCCTCCACGACCGCATCGGCCAGTTCATCGAGCGCCGGCTCGGTGTCCTGATCGTCAACGCCAAGCCGGCATTTGACCGTGACCGGGATCGCCACCGACGCTTTCATCGCCGCGACACACGCGCCGACCAGCTGCGGCGTCTTCATCAGACACGCACCGAAGATGCCGGACTGAACCCGATCGGACGGACAACCGACGTTAAGGTTGATTTCGTCGTAGCCGAACGCCTCCGCAATGCGAGCGGCGGTCGCCAGTCGCTCCGGATCGGCGCCGCCAAATTGGATCGCGACCGGGTGCTCTACCGGCGAAAACCCAATCAGGCGCTGCCGGTCGCCATGGATTACCGCATCGGCGACGACCATCTCGGTATAGAGCAGTGCTCGGCGCGTAAGCTGCCGATGGAAGAACCGGCAGTGCCGGTCCGTCCAATCCATCATGGGGGCAACCGCGATGATCTTGTCGTGAGCGCGCATTCTAGTGTCGATCAAGCTTAGCGACAGAGCGCGCATTCCTTACGCCGAAACGACCGCAGTTTCGAGTCCGGCTTTGGCCACAGCATCAAGCCGCGGCGGCGAGTTCCGTCGGTTCGACAATCGACTTCCAGCCGATCGCCTGGTTGGGCACGGCGGGCTCCCAGCCCGCAGCCTCTTTGAAGCGTGCCGCCGAGACGCGCTGGCTTCGCGCCAAGAGTTGCCGCACGTCGGATGGCAATGCAAACCGCGAGAGGAAACCCGGAAGCCTGCGAAGTTTGGTTCGCCCAACCGCCTCTGCCAGAGCCTCTATCGCCTGCTCTTGCGTGAACGGTTCGTCCTCAACAACGTCGAAGATCCCGCTCGGCGCTTGGCGCAGTGCTGCAACAACAGCCGCCGCCGCATCATCGATCCAGATCAGGGAGCGATAGCTTCCGGTCGGAGCGAATGCCGCCGCGAAGCCTTTCCGCGCCAGCGCGATCGTGTCGGCGCTGTCCCGGGACGTTGGGCCGTAGAACGACCCGAGACGCAGCGATATCCCGCGACGATCGGCGTGTGAGTCGGCAAAACGGGCGACGTGCTGCTCCGCAGCCAGCGTCGACCAAAGCAACGGCAGCGGTTCCAGCTGCGCCGTGGCCGCCGACAGCCACCGATCGCCGCCGTCGCCGTACATGAAGCACACACTCGGATAGATGACCGTCTTCACGCTGCCAATGTCGAGCGCTGCCTCGACCAGCGCAGCGGTACCGTTCTCACGGATTCGATCGTTGTCCGCCCAGGCATCGTGACGCTTCAAATCAGCGGTCGGCGGGATGTGGGTCGCCAGGTGGAGTATGGCATCGCAACCGCGCAGGTGCGCGGCGAGTGATGTCGGGTCGAACAAATCGGCCGAGACCGGGCTCGCGCCCATTTTCATGATTTCGGCATGGTTTGCCTCCGACCGCGCCAGGGCGGTCACAGCGACGCCGGACCTGATGAGTTCGCCGACCACCGGCCGACCGAGCACGCCGGTGGCGCCCGTCACAAAGATTTTCATTCTGCTATCGTCCTTATGTTTTTCTCTGCCCATTCTTGTCCAAGCGCGGCGATCCGCGGATCGACCGACGCCACGAATTCATCGATCAGTTCGTTCATGGTTTCTCGCGCCAGCGCTGCGCGATAGTCCGCCTCGGCGCGCAACATCGCGCGGTTGATGCCGCACGGCCTGGCGTAGGCGGCGGGATCGTCGATCGCGCATGGCCCGCGTCGGCGGATGTCGGTGCACCGAAACGCCGGTCGGGTTCCCTCGACCGCGTCAACGACATCCAGAAGTGAAATCTCACCGGCGGGTCGAGCCAGGCTGTAGCCGCCGTTCGGCCCCGGCGCCGAATTCAGGATGCCACTCGCGGTCAGCGTCTTGAGATGCTTCAGCAGGTAACTTTCCGGCACCCCGTGGAACTCGGCCATGGCCTTGCCCGACAAACGGCTCGCTGCCGGCAAGGCCCCCAGCAGCATCACGCAGTGCGCTGCCCATTCGACTCCATCGCTCAGTTTCATTGCCAGTCGCCGCTCGATGCTCGAACTCTTATCATCGATATTCTTTATCCAGGATATTTCTTGGAGTCAATACGCCATGCGATTAATGCCCATCGGTTATCCCGGAACGCCGCGAAAAGCCCGGTTTGCGCAAAATCCAAACGTTTGTATTGACGGAAACCTGATAATCTGGTGCTCTGGCGGTCAAGGCCGGCCGCCGTGGCCGGATTGGGAGGAACGATCATGACCAAGACGGAAAACGGGTTCCCGAGCAGAGTTCGGCGGCTCTTGACCGCATCGGCGATGGCTGCAGGGGCCTCGTTCTTATTCAGCACGTCCGCGAGCGCACAGGACGCCTGCCTTGGCACCGCCCAGGCACTGGCGCTGACCGCGGATCAGGTCAGTGATGTCATGGAGCGCAATCTTCGCTTCGGCTTCCTAACCAACAACATCTCCGACGACTTCAGCCGGACGCTGGTGAAGGGCGGCGAGGACTACGCCAACGAGATCGGCGTCGAGCTGATCGTCAACAGCGCCGATTTCGATGCTAACACCCAGCTGTCGCAGTTCGACGCGCTGGTGCAGCAGCAGGTTGACGGTATCTTCCTCACTGCGGTTGACGCTGGCTCGATCGGCCAGGCCATTCGCCGCGCAAACGATGCCAACATCCCAGTGTTCATCGTCGGCGGTGCGCCGGCCCGCGGCGAGGTTATCTCCGTCATGAACGCCTCGTCGTATCAGGGCAGCTTCGACGCCGGGGCCGTACTGATGGAGACGATCGGCGAGTCGAACGCTAAGATCGCGGTCCTTGGTATCCCGTTTGCGTTACAGACGATCCGCGACCGCGAGAAGGGCATTCTCGATGCCATCGGCGCCGGCGGCGGCCAGATGATCTCGCTCCAATCCGATTTCAGCCAGGAGACCCTCCTCCAGCTTGCGACCAACGTGATCCAGGCCAACCCCGACCTTGGCGGAATATTCGCGACCTGGAGTCTCGCGGTGAACGCGGCGACCGAAGCGGTCAAGCAATCCGGCCGCGACATCCCGATCGCCGGGTATGACTCCGAGGCCCCCGGCTACGTCGAGCTTGCCAGCGGCGACACCAACATCGTCGCCCTGTCCGGACAGCAAGCCGCGTTGCAGGGCCGAGCGGCCATCGAAGGTCTGGTCCAGTCGATCCTTGGTGCCGAACTCTGCGACGAGATCATCACCCCCAACTTGCTGGTGACTGCGGACAATTTTGAGGAAATGTGGTCGATCCAGTACCCCGGCGCCGATCGGCCCTGGGAAAACTGATCCACGCAGCCCGTCGGGAGGCGACCACCGCGCCGCCTCTCGACGTCAGCCGCCGGTGCGGGCCGAACCGATGACACCCGCTCTAGAACTCGTCAGCGTCACCAAGCGTTTTCCCGGCGTGCTCGCCCTCGACGATGTCTCGTTTGACGTTCGCCCAGGTGAGATTCACGCGTTCATGGGCGAGAACGGTGCCGGCAAGTCTACGCTCATGAAGGTCGCTGCCGGTATCCACGCGCCTGACGCCGGCCAGATCACGGTCGGCGGCCGGGACGTTCGCCTGCAAGCGCCATCAGACGCCACGGCGCTTGGTATCGAGACGGTCTTCCAGGAACTCACCGTTCTCCCCAACCTCAGCGTCGGCCACAACATCCTCGTCGGTCGCGAACCGGTGCGGCTTAGCGGACTGATGCTCGACAACGCCGCGCTCTACCGCGAGGCGCAAGCTGTTCTCGATCGACTGAAGATCGAAATCGACGCGCGCACACCGCTTGCGGAACTGTCGACCGGTGAGCGCCAGATGGTCGAGATCGCCAGGGCATGCGCCGAGAAGCCAGTCGTTCTCATCCTTGACGAGCCGACATCGTCGTTGGGTCGCCATGAGGAAGAGGTTCTGTTCGACCTTGTCGAGCGACTTCGCGATGAGGGCGTCGCCATCGTCTACATCACCCATCGGATGTCGGAGGTGTTCCGGTTAAGCAATCGCATCACCGTCCTGCGCGACGGCAGGAAGGTGGTCACCGATGAGACGAACGCGTTCAACCGGGATCGGCTGATTCAGGCGATGGTCGGACGCAAGGTCGAGGACAAGCGACATGCGACCGTTGTCGACGACTTGCCCGTCGCGCTCGAAGCGCGCGGCCTGACCCGCGCTCCCGCGGTTGCTGGCGTCGACCTCGCCCTGCACGCAGGCGAAGTCCTCGGGGTGGCCGGATTGATGGGTGCGGGCCGGACCGAGATGGCACGGCTGATCGCCGGCGTCGGTCGTCCGGACGACGGCACGATGTCGCTGTTTGGCCAACCGTATCGGCCACGCACGGTAACGGAGGCGATCAATCGGGGCGTCGTCTACGTTCCCGAAGACCGGAAACAGCTCGGCCTCATCCTCTCGCTGAGCGTGTCGGACAACGTCGCGCTGCCCAGCCTCAGGCGTTTCGTCCGTCGCGGCTGGCTGTCCGTCAGTCGGCTGCGGAGTTCGGTAGAGACCTGGATGGATCGTCTCGGCGTCAGGGCCGCATCTCCCGATGTGCGCGCCGAAACGCTCTCGGGCGGTAACCAGCAGAAGGTCGTGCTGGCGAAATGGCTCGCCGTAGCACCCAAGGTCATCCTGCTCGACGAACCGACCCGGGGCGTCGATGTCGGCGCCAAGGCCGAGATTTATGAACGAATCCGCGGGTTGGCCGACGACGGGGTCGCCATCATGGTGATTTCCTCCGAGTTGCCGGAGGTGCTCGCGATCAGCGATCGAATCGCCGTCATGGCGGGCGGCGCGATTGTCGGCTTCGTCGCTGCCAAGGACGCCACCGAGGAGGGTCTGCTCGAAATGGCGTTCACCGAGTCGGACGCGGAGATCGCGGCGTGAGCGCCGAGGTCGCCAGCGGCCGGGCAACAGGCGGGATCAACTACGCCCGGCTCTTCCGCGACCTCCTCCCCTATCTCGGGCTCCTCGCGCTGATCGTCTACTTCTCGTTCGCCAGCGATTTCTTTCTGAACACCCGCAACTTCGAGCGCCTTGTCACCGACTCGGCCACGCTCATTCTCGTAGCGCTCGGCATGACGCTGGTCATCCTGATCGCCGAGATCGACCTGTCGGTGGGTGCCGTAGTAGCGCTTTTGTCGGTGATCCTCGCCCAGGCCATGGCGAACGGGATCGCCTGGCCCCTTGCCGTCGCGCTGACGCTCGTCCTTGCTGTCGGCATCGGAACCCTCAACGGCGTCATTACGGTCATCGGTCAGATCCCGTCGTTCATCGTCACGCTGGGCATGCTGGCAATCGCCACCGGCCTGGCGTTCATCTTCACCGGCGCGGTATCGGTGCCGATCCTCGACGAGGTGTTTCTCGACCTCTTCTATTCGGATGCGGTGCTTGGAATTCCGGTCCCGCTGGTGATCGTTGCCATTGCGTTTCTGCTTTGTCTGGTAACGCTCAAGCGCACGGCATTTGGACGCGAGCTGTTCGCCATCGGCGCCAATGCCGAGGCCGCCAGGCTTTCCGGCGTCGCGGTCAGGCGCAACAAGATCACTGTGTTCGCGATCATGGGTCTGTTGGTCGGGGTCGGCGCAGTTCTCAGCGCCTCGCGCCTCGGTAGCGGCGCACCAGGAAGCAGCCCTTCCCTGACCCTCGATGCAATCGCCGCCGTCATCATCGGCGGTGCAAGCCTGTTCGGCGGCAGGGCATCCATACTGCGCACGCTGCTCGGTGCACTGCTGATCGCCGTGCTCAACAACGGCATGGTCCTCCTCAACATCAACGTGGACGCCCAGTTCATCGTCAAGGGTGTGATCATCCTGATCGCGGTCGTCCTCGAACGGATCGCCTCGGGTGGCCGTTGATATGAGCACGACAACACCAGGACAGCCGACCGCGAAGCAGGCCCGACGCGCGCTGCTGGCTTCCTCCGGAATCTACATCGCCTTCGCTCTGATCGTGATCGCGCTGGCCATTCTCAGCCCGGCGTTCCGTACGCCCGAAAACTTGATCAATATCGGCCGGCAGATCGCGATCCTCGGCATTGCCTCGTTTGCGATGACCTTCGTCATCCTGCTCGGCGAGATCGACTTGAGCATCGGCGCCGTCGCGTCCGCGGCGGGTGTGGTGACTGCGCTCGCGTTGGCGGGCGACTTTGGTTTCTGGGCTATTCCTGTTGCACTGGCGGTCGGTGCCGGTTTTGGCCTCCTCAACGGCCTGTTGACCGTTTACATCGCGGTTCCGTCGTTCATCGCCACATTGGTCAGTTTCTTCATTGCGCAGGGCTTGGCACTAACGCTCACCCGCGGCCAGACGATCATCTTCTCCGCCGATTGGTTCAGGGAGCTGTTCGCCACGGGCTCCGTATTCGGCCTGCGTGCCGCCTTCCTTTGGGTCGTCGTGATGTTCGTCGTGTTGTGGTGGCTGCTGGCGCGAACGCGTTTCGGCGCCCACGTTTACGCGGTCGGCGGAAGCCAGGACAGCGCCCGGATGCTCGGGCTTGCCGTCGACCGCATGAAGATCGCCGTGTTCACCATGGCGGGTGCTCTGATGGGGCTGGTGGGGATGATCCTCATCGCCCGGATCGGCAACGCCCGCGCCGACGGCGCCGTCGGGCTCGAGTTCGATGCCATTGCCGCCGTCGTGCTCGGCGGCACCGCGCTCGGTGGTGGGTACGGTTCGCTGTTGCGAACCCTGGTCGGTGTCATGCTCGTCGGGGTGATGAACAACGGCCTCGCCATTCTCAACGTCGACTTCAATACGCAGCAAGTGATTAAGGGCGCGCTCGTCATCGGGATTGTGTTGATCGATCGGTGGGCACGCGACGCAAGAAGGGACCGATCATGAGCCGACCGAAGAACCGCGAAAAAATGTCTGAGCGCGCTCCCGCGATGGGGACCGTCGAGCGGCTGGCAAGCGGCCTGCTGTTCGTGGAAGGCCCCGCCTGGATTGCCGAACACGGCATGCTGCTCTTCACCGACATTCCCGCGAACGTCATCTACCGCTGGGACGATAGTGGTTTGGCCCGGTGGTGCGAAAACGCCCATTTCGCCATTGGCCTGTCGCGCGGCCGGCACGGACGTTTGCTCGCCTGCGAACACACGACGCGATCCCTCACCGCTTACGACATCAAGGATGACGGCTCGGTCGGAGACAGGACAATCCTCGCCAGTGGACTTGGTGATCGCGTGCTCAACTCGACCAACGACGTGATCTGCACCAGCGATGGGACCGTCCTGTTCACCGACCCGCCATTTGGCGTGCGGGCCGAGGAGGGCGAATTGCACGGATATCAGCAAGCGATGGAACTGCCGGGCTGTTACGTCTTCGCGGTCGGACCGACGGTGACATCGCCCCACGTCGTCATCGACGACATCTATCGACCGAACGGGCTCTGTCTCTCACCCGATGAGCGAACACTCTATGTCAGCGACTCGTCCGAACGTCATCACAAGGTTGTCGCCTACGATGTCGGCGCCGGCTGGGCGATGACGAACCCGCGCGATTTCGCGGTGATGCCCGTCGGCGTGCCGGACGGGATGCGGGTCGACGCCGACGGCAACCTCTGGGTCGGCGGCGGTGACGGGGTTTACATCTACGCACCGGATGGTTCGCCGATGGGACACGTCGCTGTTCCCGAGATGGTGACAAATCTCGAGTTTGGCGGCGCCGACCTGCGCGATGTGTTCATCACCGCGGTGTCATCGCTTTATCGGGTTCGCGCGGCCACCCCGGGCGGACGCGCATCAGCCGTCCCCAGCTGACCGTGCGCTCACGAGCGCAGCGAGCGACCGGTCTG